>JBMFTB010000027.1:0-21493 GCA_049967255.1 Thermoplasmata archaeon | reverse complement strand
GTCTATGAACACCGCAAACATCTTGTTTGGCAAATCGGATGTCTTATACACTTCGAACCTGTCATGTATTAATGATGCGAGTTCATCTAACCTTTCTTCAGAATACGGTATATTCAGTGATTTGAGCGATCTCCCTATTTCAGATTTTGAAGGGAGTTCCCATAACCTATGTTGAGCCTAGAAACACATCGAAAGAGTGTTCTAGGTGTGGAAACATTAGGGATTAGGGAAGGAAAATCATTCAAGTGTCCAACCTGTGGGCACGTTGACCACGCCGACGCCAACGCTTCGTTCAACATAGCGTTGCGTCCCCCTTTGGTGGGAGGCGTAGGTCAATCGCACACAGACAGGGATGCGTGCGAGGGGAGCACTGATACCCCTAAAGGGGCAACTCTGAGAACGACGGAGACCCCAGAACCTCCGAAGCTTCAGCGAGGAGAGTATGTCAGTGATCTCACAAGCCCCTACCAATATTTTAAATTTTTCAACCTCCAGCAACGGGAGGAAAGATGGAAATAATATCATCACTGCTTAGTTCTGTTTCTAAATCATTGAGATATATTATGTTCTTTCCATTCTTTAATATTATTACACCCTTTTTAAAGCCATTTGAATCATAAAGGGAATTTTGAAATTCTTTACCGTATTTCTTTATTATAATCTCAAGAAGTTCTTTAATATTTTTTGCCTGAATATTTTCTTCCTGAACACCTGTAATCTTTCTTAGTGTTGCGAAATATTTGACAATCATAAAAAAAAATTATAGGCCAAGGGATTTTAATTTTTCCTTTGTTGGTCTCCCATCCTGGTCCCAACCCCTGGCAGCATAGTAATCCCTGATTAACGTGTCTAGTGGCACAACACTACCCTTTACAGGACCATCTGGCATAGGTTCTTTTAACATTCTTGGGGGTAAAGTGTCATCTGCTTTTGTAAATCCTGCATTAAGGTCAAAAAGTCTTTCCATGTTCCAGATCCTTTCACCTGCAAGCATCATTTCCTCAGTTGTATAATTAAAGCCTGTTACAACATTTAACATATCTCTGTAATCATCAGCGCCAAGTGCAAATGAAGTAAATAGACATATGCCAGAGGAATCTATGACAGCAGTAAGATCCTGGAACATCTTTGTATATGCTCCCTTTCCCTCTACTTTTAATGGGTCAAGCTTTTCTGGAATACCAAGAATTTCAGGTGAAATCATATAACCTCTGACGTGACATCCACCGCGGTTACTAGTTGCATATTCCAATGCATGACCATATGCACCTCTAGGATCATAAGCAGGAAGTTCTTGCTTCTTTGCGCTCATTGAAAATTCTGGATGGCCGTAAGATGATGCAAGTCTGTAAGATCCCTCCGCAAGTTTATTACCAAAACCCTTCCTGTGGGCAATCATTTCAGGCATTTTTACAAGTGCTTCAGCATTCCCAAACTTTAACTTAATACCATCGAGTTCATTATCCTTAATGTATCCTTTTTCATATAGTTCCATGGCGGCAGCAAGAGTCCCACCAAATGAAATTGTATCAAGTCCAAATTTATCGCAATAATAATTCGCTTCAATGACCTTTTCAAAATCTGGTATGTCAAGGTCTGCACTCATAGTCCATAGTGATTCATATTCAGGTCCCTCGCTGTCAAGACCATCTAGCTTTGTCACCCTGCCACATGCAATAGGACAGGCAAAGCAGGCTTTATTTTTAATAAGATACTTATCTGACATGGATTCACCGCTCAAATCATTGGCATGTTCCCATTGACCGAACTGGAAATTCCTGGTAGGATAAAGACCCTGTGAATTAATTATATTTACCAAAACTGCTGTTCCATAAGATGGTAAACCCTGAGCAGTAACTGAATTCTCTTTAATTTTTTTCAATTTATCCTTTAACACATTTGTGAATTCTGCCCTATTTGCAATAGGTACTTTACCTGTACCTCTCACAGCTATTGCCTTAAGTTTTTTTGAACCCATTACCGCACCAACACCTGTCCTACCAGCTGCTCTGTGCTTATCATTTATTACAGCTGCAAACCTGACAAGATTCTCACCTGCCGGCCCTATACAAGCAACTTCAACCTTTTCATCGCCCAATTCTTTATGAAGCATATCAGTTGTTTCATGCGTATCCTTTCCCCATAGATGTGATGCATCCCTTAGTTCTGCTTTACCATCCTTTATGTAGAGGTATTTTGGTGATTTTGCCTTTCCTTCAAGAATTATCATATCAAATCCTGCAAATTTCAACTCTGGACCAAAAAAACCTCCTGAATTACTGCCTGCAATAGCATTATTTAGGAATCCTTTTGTAACAACCATATATCTGCTCGCAGATGGGGCTGGTGTTCCTGTTAAAGGACCTGTTGCAAATATAAGAGCATTTTTTTCATCAAGAGGATCAATGTTTGCATCCTTTACTAGATCTATATAATACCTTGTTGCAAGTCCCCTGCCACCAATATATTTTCTTGCATATTCTTCATTGAGATTTTCTATATCTATTTTCTCACTAGAAAGATTTACTCTTAATATTTTTCCTATATATCCTCCTAACATATTTTTCACCATATAATCAATACTTTAATGACATATAAATATTATTATGCTCAAATAAACATATCGATATAAAATTAAATATACGATACATTTTAATACATAATGTAATTTCCATAATTATGGATCAAGTAGCTAAGCCACTACAAATACTTCAGAATTCCTTAAATAAAAATGTGTTAGTTTGTGTAAAAGGTAACAAGGAGTATAGAGGCATTCTTACTGGATACGATCAGCACATGAATCTTGTCCTTAAAAATGCTGAAGAATTTTCAGATAATCAATCAAAGGGGAGTTACCCTATAGTCGTGGTGAGAGGGGATAATGTAATATATATATCCCCGTCATAAAGAGGTGAATATATTATGGGATCTGGTACACCAGCAATGGGAAAAAAGAATAAAAATAAAACTCATATAGTTTGTAGGCGATGTGGTCATAGGACTTTTAATGTAAGAGAAAAGAGGTGCTCTCACTGTGGATTCCCCGCCCCAAGATTACGTCATTATGCCTGGGCGAAGAAGAAATGACCATTGTGGTGTAGTGGGCTTTAATGGCAAGGTAAACATTTCTCTTTATCTTTATTATGCCTTGAGAGCTTTACAGCATAGAGGTCAAGAATCCGCCGGGATTGGTGTTTTCAATAATAAGATAATTGTTACTAGGGGTATGGGCCTTGTAAATGAAATTTTTAATTTAGATTCACTCAAGAAATTAAATTCCAATGTGGGTATAGGTCATGTCAGATATTCAACATCTGGATCATCCACAATTAACAATGCCCAGCCTATTTTGATCCATGGTTCTGCAGGAGATATGGCCATTGGCCATAACGGCGAGATTTCAAACGCGGGGGAACTGAAAGAATTCTTGGAATCACAGGGTATATCATTCAGCACTGAATCTGACAGTGAAGTAATCATTAGATTGCTTTCATACAATATAAGTAAAATTGGCAACATTGTGGAAGGAATAAGAAAAACAATGTCAATGCTAATAGGTTCATATTCACTCGTTTTGATGATAAATAACAGGGTCTTTGCAATAAGAGATCCACTTGCTATAAGACCTCTTATACTAGGTGAAGTTGAAAATGCGGTAGGTGTTGCATCAGAAAGTGTTGCATTTGATACATTGAATGGAAAGATTATCAGGGATATAAAACCAGGGGAAATCATAGAATTGACAGAAGATGGTTATTTGTCTTTTGGAACGATAGAAAATGGCCATATGGCTCACTGTATGTTTGAATATGTTTATTTTGCCAGGGCAGATAGCATAATCGATGGTAGAAGTGTATATGATGTGAGGAAAAACCTTGGAAAAATTCTTGCAAGGGAAAGCCCTGTTGAGGCGGACATAGTCGTTCCTGTACCTGATTCTGGAAGGACACATGCCCTGGGTTATGCTGAAGAATCAGGTATACCTTTTGTGGAAGGACTAATGAAAAACAGATATGTGGATCGAACGTTTATCATACCGGACCAGATGGGAAGAATACAGGAAATACAGCTTAAGCTAAATCCTGTAAAAAATGTAATAAAAGATAAAAAAATTGTTCTCGTGGATGATAGCATTGTAAGGGGGAATACAATGAAAAAAATTGTAAACCTTTTAAAGAGCTCCGGTGCAAAAGAGGTTCATGTACGCATAGGATCACCACCCATCATTGCACCATGCTATCTTGGAATAGACATGAAAACAAGGAGTGAATTCATTGCCGCAGGCAAAAATATTGAGGAAATTAGAAGAACCATCAATGCTGATTCACTTGCATATATAAGCATAGATGGCCTTATCGAGGCAATAGGTTTTAACAGGGATGATCTTTGCCTTGGTTGTCTTACAGGTATTTATCCTGTAAAAATAAAAGGTGAAAAATATAGGGAACAAAAATCCCTGGATATCTATTAAGCCCTCAAAAAGCTTTTTTTAGCATTATCCAGAAAATATTCATCTTTTTTGCCACTGTAATAATCTATTCTAGCAGCAATCACAATCTTTCCAGAAAGGATTCTTGCCTTTTTACCCCTGTCCTTTGAACCGTGAACAAAGGGGTGCTTAAAGATTATACCATGCTTGGGTCCTGGCACTTTCTTTTTTCTTGCCCTGTAAAATGACTTGCCCGCCCCAAGAATCTGTATTCTGCCCGCTGGTGAATTTGCAAGATTTCTAATACCATTTGTAAGAAGAATCAATTCTGCACCAAGTATTGGTCCTGCGATACCTTCCAAATTAGGAAAATTTTCTTTCATTATAGATTCAATATAATATTCGATCCTTTTTTTTAAATCTTCAAGTAATTTATAATTCTTTGAGATATCATTGTACAAGGAAACATCTGAAGAGCTTGAAGAATTAATTCCCTGAAGTGATTTGTTTAAAAACTTTTCTTCTGAAAGCACATACCTTGAATATGGATCAAAAATTTCATACCAATCCTGCATATGGTTCTTATAATCGTTCATCATCTTTTCCAGTTCATGATAAAACTTTATTGATTCCATTACCTTCATCTCACTCTTATTTGACTTTTCAATTAGCATTTTTCCATAATCTATCAATGCTTTTTGCAATATATTTGTAGCATTTCCGCTCTTTATGATCACCTCTGGCCCATATTTTTCATAAAATTCGGCTAAAAAGGTAAAATCTTTATTTTTTATGCTATAAAATATTTTGCTCAAATTTTCTTCAGGAAATTTAAATTCTTCTACTTTATTGCCATTTATACCCACTGCCCTGTTCCAGTAAATTTCTATCATTGATCAATACAATAATTTTCACAATATCAAATTTTTCATGGATTTTTCCAGGCTGGTGGATATTTGCCCCTTTCCATTAATACAGTTTCCATTTTTAAGGCAGGCTGTTTGCCCTGATTGTTTAAATTATTTACAATCTTTCCGATTCCTACTAATTCATTACTATGTGTGAAAACGGCGGCTAAGCCGTTCAATTTCACATCTCCTTTAATTTCATCTATGCCTGTTCTGTATAGTGGAGCACCGTGGGCTAATGCATCTACAGCAGTATCCTTTACAACAATTCTCGGTAAAAAAGAAACGATTTCATAACCAGGTCTTAATATTTCAAGAAGCGGTTTATCATTTCCCTCCCTATAGAATTCTATAGCATCCTTTATATCCTGAAGTGTGTGCATCCTATCCTCTCCAAAAGGACCTGTTCTTGTCCTTCTCAATTCTACCATGTTACCACCTGTGCCTATAGCATCGCCTAAATCTACACATAATGTTCTGATGTACGTACCAGATTCAGTGACTACAGTAAAAAGTATTTCTCTTTCCTCTATCTCCAAAATTTTAAGGCTATGTATCATTCTTTTCCTCTGCTTTCTTGAAACAGCAGCCCTCACAGGAACTGTTTGATAAATTTCACCCACAAATTCTGAAAATACTTTTCTTATTCTTTCCTCTTCAGCCATGCTATGCAAATACATCAATGCAACATATTCCTTGTCCTGTATGTGTATTACATTAATAATTTTTGTTGCCCTGTTAAGCCCAATGGGCAAAACACCTGTAACATGTGGATCTAGTGTTCCCGCATGGCCAGCCCTTTCAACACCAAACATGTCTCTCACCCATGCGCTCACCTGATGGCTTGTTGGGCCATATGGTTTATCAACGATTACATAGCCAAACTCCTTCCTTTCATCTATTTCGCCCATTTCTTAACACTTTCCAATATTTTATTTACAATATCCTCAGGCGATAAATTTTCCGTATCAATTACCAGGTCATAAATAGAAAGATCTTTAAAATCTATACCATAAATATGCTTATACCTTTTTATCTCACTCTTTTCTCTGAGAACAAGATCATCCATAGATGTTTTTTCACGCCTGTTTATTCTTTCAAGTCTTTTTTCCCTGCTTGCATTTAAATATATTTTGAATGCATCTATATTATTCCTTTTTGCAAACCAGCCTGCCAATCTTGAATCAATTATAATATTACCATTATTTTTCATAATTTTAAGGATTTTATCATCTATCTCCCTGTCAATGTAATCATTTCTTTCAGAAAATTTTGAAAATGATTCTATGTCCATGTTATGCTCCTTAGCCATAGATCTGAATATATCACCGCTTGAAACTAAAGGATAATTCAATTTTTCAGATAGCATCCTTGCAACTGTTGTTTTCCCAGAACCTGGTGGACCGCTTATGATTATGATCATATTTCCCTCAGCCTTTTCCTGAATTCATACATCTTGAAAAGATATGTGATAAAGTATCCCAAAGGAAAAGTGAAGAATGAATAAAGTATAAGCCAGTATGGGAACATGGATATACCCCCGGTAATATCTATACCGCTAGGCCAGGTCCATGGCATAGCAAAAACCCTCAGTGATGGCGGTATTGAATCCAAGAAGTAATAAAGCCAGGAAAAAATGGCTATTACAATTATTAAAGTTACAACCATAGGCTTCATCTGATCCTGTGATATTTTCATCTGATCCATCATGAGCTTTTGCTGAATCTTTTGAAATTTTTGAACTTTACCCGTATCCCTTGTTCTGTAAGCTTCCCTTACCTTTTTTGATATATATCTTACCTTTTCTTGAATTCTAGCTGCTTCGTACCAATTAACAAAGTAGTGCCTTGCATACATATTTATTATTGTAAGAAGCAATCCAGCAAATATCATGGTCAAAACAGGGAATTTACCTCCAAAACCAAGCAACGGTGTAAAAACATATCCAACACCTATTGCCAGTGCATTCCTGAAATCTGGAAAAATGAGGATCATCATTATGACCATAAAGAATATGAAATAAAGGCTGGTCATTGATCCTGCAGGATTAGGTGAAGGTTTTTGTTCAGCCATATGATATCATCTTTACCAATAAATCCACAGCCTCATTAACCTTTCCCTCTTCATTTTTTATGATTGCAACTGTAGCGCCTGTTAAAATAGAGCAGGAAGCCGCAAAATACCTGTTCATCATCTGATGCAATTCAATGCCATTAATATCTTCCTTATCCCTGTGCCTGGATTCGTCCTTTTTTCTTCTTAAATCTATGCTTGCAGGATCTGCTTCAATGAGAACAAGCATAGAGGGATTTATCGCCTTTAAAACCCATTCTGGAAGACCTGGTAAAAAACCTGATGGTGTTTTAATGCTCATATGCGTGTCTATTATTATATTTTCCATTGTTCCTAAATATTCACCCGCAAGCTTTTGAAGTTCTCTTTGTTTCTCTAAAGGCAATTTTCTTATTTCATCCCTGTTTTTAACACCAAATTCTTTTCCCTTTTCTAACATCACATCGCCGAAGTTCATTATTCTATAATTCAATTTTTCGCAAACACTGTTCATCACAGTTGATTTTCCAACACCAGGAACCCCAGTAACTATAATCTTCATATTTATCCCTCGAAGAACTGCCTTATTACAGGGTGCATTTCCATCAGCTGTTCCCTACCCATAGCTTCATAGAACTGTATTACTATACCAACTGTAAGCAAAACCCCTGTACCTGTTGTATTTCCAACAGTGCCTATCAGTCCAGCAAATGCTGCAAGTGCTCCTACAGCAGCACCACTAAAGATGGTGATTGGAGGGATGTACTTGTTTAAAACGCTTTCTATTACCTTTGGTTCCCTCCTGAACCCGGGTATCTGCATTCCACTACTCAAAATTTGTTTAGAAACCGCTTCAGCATTCATATTGGTTGTTTCAATCCAGAACTTAGCAAACAATATGCTCATACCAATCATAAAGAGCGTATAAGCAAGAACATGGATAACAAATTGAAGTTCTGAATGCCCTAGGAATGCGGACGCATATGTTGATGGTTCCATTAAAGGTAATAACCATTGACCTAAACCATTTATATTACTCAGATAATATGCAAGTCCGCCTATGGGCGTTGATGTTTGAATGCCATAAAGCGATGCCTGCTGGGCCGTTGGATAAACACCAAGCAATGGATCATGACCTAATATGGGCACATGAGCAAGTGCGGGATTTGTCCAGAATATTAATGACCACATGGTGATGTTTGCCATCAATGCTGATGTCAATATTACTGGTATGTTTGATGCATAAAGGAGCTTTATCGGGTATCTTCCCCTTGCACCTCTAACCCTCTCATGAGCAAGAGGCAATTCTATTTTTGTGCTCTCTGTCCATGCAACTAGGAAAAATACTATCAATGTACCTATCAGCGCCACAATACCATTTGGCATTCCAAAGAGAACAGTTTCTATCCTGCCATTGTATAGATCAGCTGCTGAAAAGTGTGTCAATAAGTAATACGTCCTGGGTATTGTTCCACTTGGTGGATTCAATACTGAAACTGGTTGCGATGGTGTTCCAGGTATCCAATTTATTGTACCCGTAATAAGTGCCTGTGAAACACCTGCAGCAATGAAAAGAGAAACACCTGACCCTATGCCCCATTTGCTAACGAGCTCATCCATCATAAAGAGGAGGTATGAACCGAAGAACAGCTGCAAAACTATGAACGTATCTGCAAGGAATGTGCCGTGCCCAGGCCAAACGCCATTAAGCATATTAACAAATGAAGAATCAGGTGTTAAATAACCGAATACCTGTGGTATTGCTTCAACAAAAATCATTATTATAACCAACAATTTTTGAACACCCTGATAAAGAGACCTGTCCTCTTCATTTCCAAGATCCAGATTCAGAAGTTTTGCACCCACAAAAAGTTGCATTATAATGCTGGCTGTAACTATTGGGCCTATACCAAGGTCAAGAATTGAACCTTGCGCACCAGCCATTATAGCCCTGAAGGATGAAAATACATCAATCATGTTTGTTGTGTTCAGGCCGTATATGTAAATATTTGTCATCACAAAGTATAGAACAAGTATCAAGCCCGTCCAGAAAAGCTTCTCCCTGAATCTCACATGCCTCTGCGGTTTCCTTATCACAGGCAACCTTTCAACAAGGGGCAGAAGACCGTAAAGTTTGCTCTTTTTTTCACCCCTATATGATGCAACAAGGTATGAAAGGTAAAATAATGGGCCTATTAAAATTATAAAAAGTATGGTATCTATCCAATCCCTAACAATACTATTCCAGAATGATTGTATTGAAAGTATTGAACTTGCTTCATAAGCCTTGTAAATGTAAAGGGTTAAGATAAAGATTATAACTATGACTATTCCAACTGACCTATTCCTTGGTATCTCCTCTTCTTCAGGCATTAAATTCTACCCCACCGCCTGCTTCTTCTAGTTTTTTCTTTGCTATCTTGCTTACTTTTGCAACCTTTACCCTGATTTTGTCTTTAATTCTGCCACTACCAAGAAGCTTTGTTATTTTTGCCATGGAGAGGTCAACAAACCAATAACCGTTTTCATTCTTTGCAATACCCAAATCTGCAAAAAACTGCAAATTTTCCTGAAGATCCATTAGATTTATTTCTACATCTTTTCTTGATGGGTGATGGCTCGTGAAACCGTGCCTGCCCCAGTGATCCCTATAATATTTATTAAGCCATATCCATTTATGCTTACCGAGGCCTGCAAATCCCTTACCACCTTTTAGGCCATATCCTCTTCTACCCTTCATTCCATGGCCATGCCTTCTGTATCCTCTGAATTTCCTTCCTCTGCTGTATGACATCTATATCACCATCATCCTCTTAATTAATTTGTTTATTTCCTTCTGCCTGTATCCAAGATCACCATCCTCCTTTACAGATCTTTTTGTATTTTTGTAACCACCGCGTGGAGGATTGAGCCTGAATATTGGTTTTATATCAGGCAGTTTTGAATATATTACCTTTTTCTCAAGTATTGCATCAGCAAGTTCTTCGAAACTTGAAAAATTGTTCTTCTGTAAATATTCCATATCTATGGACCTATCCCCCACAAGCCTCCCTCTTTTTTGCAAAAGTTCAACAAGCGTATCCTTATCTATTTCACCCCAGGTGATGTAGTCCTTTGCCTTTCTTAGCATACCTTCAACATATTTGTTTTTGGGCAAAAGAACAAGATGGTTTATCCTTGTTAGCCTTAGATATTTAAGTGTCTGTACAACATCAGCATTTACTCCAGCTCTGCCCCTAACTCTTATTACTGCGTACATTTGTTCCACCTCCTTTGTATATGGCAAGGTTTAAGGTTATCTTCTCGTTCAGTTTAACCATTGCTGTCTGTTTTAATGCGTTATAGGCTGCTATTGCATAGTTAACTGTTGTTTTTGTATGACCCTCAGTAAATCCCCAAACATCCTGAATTCCGGCCAATCTCAGAACATCCTTAGCAACATCTCCAACTGCAAGACCAACGCCCCTTGGCGCAGGTTTAAGAATGACCCTCACGGACCCCGAAGAACCTTCCACTTTAAAAGGTAGTGAATGTGGCCTGTTGCAACCGCATTCCCAAGAACCACAACCCCTTTTTATTTCAATTAAATTGAGCTTTGCATTGTCTATAGCCTTTTTGATTATTGGACCAACTTCCTTCCCCTTGGCCCTGCCTATACCAACAAAACCATCCTTGTTTCCTATTACAACAGTAACAGCAAATTTTGTTCTCCTACCTGAATCGGTCATCCTCTGAACCATTTTAATGTCTACTACCTTTTCTTCAAGATTCGGTAATAGCATATCAACAACCTGAGGCTCCTTTAATGGAAGCCTTGATGCTAGTGCATCCGACATACTTGTGATCTTTCCCTCTAGCACAAGTTTGCCAAGCTTGGTTTTTGGTGTCCAGCTCTGAACTTCAGCCATAATTATACCTCCATCCTAGATTTCAATTCTTCAACCTTTGAGGCAATTTCTTCATTTATGTGTTTACCATTAAGCCTGTCCCCATCTGGGAGTATTTCTTCACTGTATGGAATTTCAAGACCTGCATCAAGCATACCTTTTAACGCTGCAAATACTCTTCCACCCTTTGTAGGTCTCTGCATCCCAAGGTCAAGAACAGCACTTTCTAAATTATTTTTTATAGCCCTTTTTCCTGCCAGATAACCAGTTAGATACGCTGCTGGAAGGGTTTTTGTTGAAAAATTCCATCCGAGTTTTCTGAGTTCAATTGAATTCGCAGATGTAACAATCCTATCGCCATTTTCATCGTATAATGAAATCTGCACTATTGTGTTCCTCAGCGTTTTTCTTACTATTGCCCTCGGTTCACCGGATTTTAGAAGGGCTAGCCTTTTCCTGTAATCCGTTTTGTTTTCCCTTCTTCTTCTAAATTTAACATGATACCTTGGACCTAAACTCATATTATTTCACCACTTCCTTAAGATGTATCAGGAGATGCGCCCTGTTCTTGAACATACCACCTTTTGCATACCTGTAATACTTCCTGTATGTTTTTCTATCTATTTTTCCTTCTTTTTTCAAATTCCTTAATTCTCTTCTTATGGATCTTATTGCCTTTACCCATCTCCTCTTGCTTGCTAACCTTGCATATTTTGTACCTTTCCTTGAACCTTGGCCATTTCTCAGACCCTTCTGCTTCTGTCTCATATTTTTCCTTATCCTTGATCTTGAATTTCCTTTTTTGGGCATTTTTTTAATTAGACCTTTTTTAATAAGCATCCTTACATCTTCCCTGGTAATAGCTTCTGAAACATCATCAAGTGCCTTTGGATCTATGTAGACCCTTGATTTGCCACATTTGAGTATTTTTGCTGCTATGGATTTCTGAAAACTAACATCCATTTTTACTGCACCTCCCTGTAATTTAGAACTTTAAGACCTAATTCTTTTGCCCTTGAGTATATGTCTTCCTTTTTCCTTTTCCCTACAGAAGATGCTATTCTTACAGCATCTGTTTCAGGATTCAATGATTCAAGATCCTTAACGTTATGAACAAGAACGTCCCTATAACCTGATGGATGGAGATATCTTACCGCCCTTGGTCCTCTGAACCCTGAATCAACATTAGGAGGCCTGTATCCACGGTGTTCTCTCATCTTTGAATGCTTTCCTTTTGGTCTCCTCCACGAATCACCCAGTTTCTTATACCTGAACCATTCCTGCCTCCTAAAAAGGGGCCTATTCCTGGACATTTCCATCTTTATTTTAAAAATCCTTTCGAGCGAAGGATTCATTTTTCTCATCATTCATCACCTTTGCTTATTATGTATATACCATCCTGAAATACCCTAGGATCGTAATCCTTAATTTTTGTAGCTCTCTCAATGTTGGCTGCAGTTTGCCCTACCTCTTCAATGTTTATGCCTGTAACTGTAACAATATCATTTTTTATCTCAACCTTTACATTACCAAATATTTCAGCTCTCCTTGGTGTCTTTTCACCAAGGAAGTTTTCAATGATTACCTCGTTATTTTTTATATTTACCTTCATTGGAAAGTGGGCATAAACAATCCTGAGTTTGTAAACATAACCCTCTGTAACACCTTTAACCATGTTTCTTACATGGGCCTTCCAAGTTCCTGCGAGTGCTGAATCCTTTTTGTCTGGCAATGAAACATTTATTATAATGCTATTACCGTTTAACTGCATCTTTACCCTATCATCAATGAATGTTCTACTTATCTCACCCTTGGGACCCTTTATTGTTAAAACACTATTTTCATATCTAGCGCTAACACCTTTGGGAAGCTCCATTTTTAATTCTATTGTTTCACTCACTGGCATTTTTTTATCACCTCAATAAACATATGCAACCAGCTTCCCACCTAGCCCATTCCTTTTTGCCTCCGAATGGGTCATCAGTCCTCTGTTTGTTGAAATAATTATTATACCGAAATCCTGTGCTGGCAGATATCTTGCCTCGAATTTTTCAATATCCTCTCTTTTTACAGAAAATCTTGGTTTTATGGATCCACAACTGTTTATGGCCGGCTGAAGTTTTACCCTGAAAATACCACCTTTCATGTTATCAACGTATTCGAATTCTTTAATATAATTGTAATCCTGCATAATTTTTAGTACCCTACCTATTAATTTGCTTGCTGGCATTATCTCTACCTCAAGCTTTCCTATTTTAACCGAATTTTTTATTTTGCTCAGCGCATCGCTGAGCGGATCATTTTGCATTTATACATCACCTCAAGAGTATTTTTTAAAGCCAATATCATTAGCCACTTCTCTGAAACATTGCCTGCAAAGGTGTAGACCGTATCTCCTCACAATGCCCCTCTTTCTTCCACACCTCTCGCAGCCTTCAACCCTGCCATACTTCTTCTTTGGTCTAAGTTTTGGTTGTGCCACTTACTTCACCTCCAAAATTTCTATTCCGAAGTTCTTTTTCATAAATTCAATAACCTCTTCTTTCTTTACCCTGTGCCTCTTTGGTATACTTCTGCTATTTATTTCCCTGTTCTGAACCCTGTAACCGCCTTTTCTTTTGAACTTTACATTAACGTCAAATCCAAAAATACCAATGTCAGGATCATATTTAACATTCTCAAAACTTGTGTAATCCCTTATGCCAAAGCTGAGATTGCCATTTTCATCGAATGAATACTGTGGAAGTTTGAAATTTTTTACCCATAAGGCCCTTTTTAGGAATTCTTCAGCATCCTTCTTCCTTAAAGTGACTTTCGTGCCAATGGGCTGCCTTTTCCTTATGTTAAAGTCTCTTATTGTATTTTTTGAAATTGTTTCAACGGGTTTTCTGCCCGTTAGGATTTCTATAACCTTCTCTGCCTTTTTCAGTTTTTCTCCGCCTTCACCTACACCTATATTGATAACTACCTTTTCAATAACTATGTTACGCATTGGATTTTCATTGTTCATTCAGATTCACCTCTGGCAACTGTACCAGTGGTTTAATTACGCCAACTGGGAAAACATAATTCTTTTCTGTTTCAAAACCATCCTTGAACTTCACCATGTTAGGTGTTACAGCATTAACGATCTTGTAAGATTCTATTTTTGCTATCTTTCCCACATTCTTTCCCCCTGTAATAAAGGCAAAGTTATTTTCTGACAATGGAATGTGATCGATTACCTTTCCTGTTGAAAGATCGATTTTTAAAGAGTCTCCAGTATTGTAAACCTTCTCATTAAGAATAAAATTCCTACCATCGTTCAAATTATACTGGAATTTTTTACCCTTTATTTGTCTTATATTTTCAACCCTTGATAATTTCCATGATGCATCCTCGAGAGGTATTTCTACAAGCCTTAACCTTCCCTTGGTATCATAAACAACCCTGAAATTTTTATTAAGATCGGTTACAGTTACAACATCCATAAATCCAACTGGAAACTTATAATCCGTAACCACCTTGCCATTTACTTTTACCTTCCTCTGGGCAAGTATCTTTTTCGTTTCCCAGAGTGTATTAGAATAACCAAGGTAGTCCCTTATTATAAGTGCTACTGTCAAACTCTTATTGTTTGGATGCGGTCCTGCTCTAGGTTTGACAGAGAACTTATGCTCCTTTCTATGCAACTGTGTTATTTTGCTCAGGTTTAACCTCTTCAGATGTTTGCTCAACTTTCTCACCTTCTTCTTCAATTACTTTATTTTTCATTTGCGCAACCTTTTTTAACTTTTCAAGTCTTTCTTTATCAGAAAGATCTAACTTTGTAATGAGTACATTTGATGCATCTACCCATCTGGATACCTGCTTTTTATCGGCCTTGTTGATCAGTACACCTTCCACGTTAATCTTCATTTTCTTCAGATCAACGTTGGATACTTTTCCCTCAAAGCCTCTGAAAAGACCTCTCATTATCCTTACAGTATCACCCTTCCTCACGTATATGGATCTTATACCATATTTTGAATACAGATCATTGCTCAGATGTGATGAAATGATCCTTCTTCTTACATGCTTAGGAGCATTGTAAACGTATTTCCTTATTTTAGTTGGTTTTACCATATTTTTCACCTCAAACTATTGATGATGCAATTGCTGCTATCCTTGGCCACCTTTCAGCAGCCTCCTTGGCAACTGGGCCTTTTATCTCAGTACCCTTGGTTTCACCTGTTTCTGTAACTATAACTGCTGCATTATCCTCAAAGAATATCATTGTACCATCTGGTCTTCTGAATGGTCTCCTTTGCCTGATTATTACAGCCCTCATAACCTTTTTTCTTGTATCAGGTGATCCTTTTTTAACACTCACAACAACAACATCGCCAACGCCAGCAGCAGGCTGTCTCCTTTTTGTGCTATGGTAGGCAAGCACTGTTATTATTTCTATCACTTTTGCACCCGTGTTATCAGCACATTCTATTTCAGCGCCCGTTGGCAAGCCTCTCGTTTGCCTTCCAGCTAATGCCTTCATTTGTCAGCGCCTCCCAGATTTTCTATTACCACGAAGGATACTGTCTTTGATATTGGTCTGCATTCCATGAATTTTATGGTATCCCCCTCAGATACACTTATGCAATCAGGAACATGAACATGATATTTGCTCATTCTTTTTTCGTATCTTTCGTATTTTTTGTTATAAAAAAGATAATCCCTCTTAACAACAGCAGTCCTGACCATTTTCGTACTTAAAACCTTTCCTTCCATGATCTGACCTCTTATCTTTAGGCTACCATGAAAAGGGCAGTTTGGATCATTGCATTCCTTTTCCGGAACTTTAACATCAATACCTATATTTTTCATTTGAATCACCTTCTTGAAATCCTGTCAATTGGCCTGAACCTTATTTCTTTGCCATAAACTATTTTCCCATCAACAAGAAGATTAACAGTATCCTTAGGTACCATAATCTCTTTTTTGTCAACTATCTTTATAATATTCCTTGTTTCATCCAAAACTATACCTCTTCTCCCAAGCAAAAGAGAATTTGATGAATCTATTATTTCAACCTCTTTTCCAATAATATTCATCCAAATCATATGTTTACACCCTTTTCTTTGAGCACTGTCTTTAGCCTAGCTATCTGTCTCCTCAGCGATTTAACCCTGCCAGGGTTATGAGGCGCCCCACCCATGGATGAAAGACCTCTCTCGTTTAAAAGCTCTGAGCCAAGCTCATCTAGTTTCTTTAAAATTTCTTCATTGCTCATTGTTCTCAGTTGTTTCGCTTTGAGTTCCTTCATTTTCTAATTCCTCCTTTGGTTCAACAATACCTATTTCATCAGGTAATTTTGCATTTGGTGGTAATATTTTTACGGTAACACCAATGATTCCGGGCTTCGTTTTTGCAACAGCGTAACCAACCCTGACAAGCTCCTTTGGTTTTCCTGAGTATTTGATTTTACCTGCTGTAATCTTTTCTCTCTTAGCCCTATCACCCCCAAGCTTACCACTGATTATTATTTGTGCACCCTTTGCACCTGAATCTAAAATTCTTTTAAGTGTAGAATGTGCAGCCCTCCTGAAATGCCAACCAGATTCAAGTGCTACTGCAAGCTTTTTTGCCATTATATTTGCATTCAGATTTGGATTAGGATCATCTTTTACCTCTATTTGTGGATTCTCTATCCCGAATTTTGATGTCATAAGATCTGTTAAATCCTTAATCTTGGATCCTTTTTTACCAATTATTAAACCTGGCTTCTCTACCTGGAGAACTATCCTAGTTCCCATTGGTGTTCTCTGAACATCAAGACCACCAAAACCAGCGCTTTCTGAAAACCTTCTTATATATTCCTTGAGAAGTAATCTTTTTACATTTTCTTGTACAAATTTTTTCTCATCCATGTTTATGCCTCCTTTACTATTATTTCAAAATGCACCCTTTCTTTGTAAAATGGTGTGCTTCTGCCTTGTGCTCTTGGCATATTTTTCTTAACTGTAATACCTTTTTTTACAAGTATTGAATGTATGATAAGGTTATCCACATCTAGATCCTGATTTTCTGCATTTGCCTCTACATTTGCAATCAGTTCTAAAATATATTTTGAAACTTTAACAGGATATCTTCCTGGACCTAAACCTTTCCTGTGAGAAACAGAATCAAGATGACTCTTGAATGGTATGGCTGCTTTTTTCTCAATTACTTTCTCAAGATAATCTTTGGCCTCTTCCAACTTCATTCCCCTAAGAAACCTGCATACCTCTATTGAATCTTTAACCGATACAGGCACATCTACAAGCCTCGCCTTGGCATGTTTCTTAGGTAGATCCTGAACAGTATATCTCATCATTTTTATCCCTCATTTCAAAGGTACATATTTTGAAGACCTTGTTGCACCTACACCAGGACTTGAATGTTTTACCTCCTTCCTTGTAAGAACAAATTCTCCAAGATAATGCCCAATCATTTCTGGCTTTATTTCAAATTCCTGGAATTCCTTTCCATTGTGCAATTGAACCCTTTTACCTATAAACTGTGGAAGTATGACCATGTCCCTTACATTCGTTTTTACCAATTCCACATCAGGGTCGGATAATTCCTCAAATACTTTTAATTGCTCACTATTCCATTCCCTTTTAAGTGATCTTCTGGCCCTGGAAGGCATAATAGGAATCAATTCATCAAGTTTCATATTCATTAATTCATCAAGGGTATAACCCCTATATGAGAATTCCTTTGCCCTTTCCAATGCTAACTTCTGCGATTTTCTTCTTTTTCTTCTTGCACTTTTTTCAGATGTTACCATTTTCTTTGCCATTTACATTCACCTCTTTTTCCTCTTGGGAGCAAATCTTCCTACCTTCCTCCCAGGTGGTGCATTCTTTGAAACAGTGCTTGGTCTGCCAACGTGCTGATGATTCCCGCCTCCATGCGGGTGATTAACGGCATTCATTGCCACGCCCCTTACTGTATATGGTTTCTTTGCCCTGCTTTGAAGTGAATGAATCTTGTTCCCGGCTTTTAAAAATGGTTTGTCTGTTCTCCCTGAACCAGCCACTATACCTATAACCGCCCTGCACCTGGGATCAATTAGCTTGAATTGCCCTGAAGGTAGCTGTACAGTTGCCATTTCACCATGTGAAACTATTGTTGCATATGTTCCCGCTGCTCTAACAAGCCTACCTCCATCCTTAGGCTGTAATTCTATGTTATGGATCGGTACACCTTCAGGTATGCTTCCAAGAGGAAGAATATTGCCATCCTTTATAGATGCATTTGAACCTATCAATATTTTTTCTCCAACAAATAAACCGGATGGAGCAAGCATGTAATAATAATCATTCCCAAACTTTACAACAGCTACAGGAGATGTATGGCTAGGATCATTCATAATGTCAAGCACTATTCCTTCACCACTATCCATCTTGGGGTGAGTTATATCTGTAATGTACCTGTGAGATGGTGCTCTATATACAGATGTTCCTGAACCTCGCCTTCTTGATCTAATTCTCTTTCCCATATATATTCACCTCAAAATACTCCTATTCTTGTAGCAATTTCATCAGCCCTGAATTCAGGTTTTAGCTTTACCAATGCCTTTTTTCCTTCCTTTGTAAATACTATATTTATATCTGCAACCTTTACGTTAAATATTTTTTCAATTGCCCATTTTATTTCCTTTTTGCTTGCATTCCTGTGTACAATAAACGTTAACTTGTTCTCCTTCTCAATCATAACCATTGCCTTTTCTGTAATGTATGGCCTTACAATTACATCATACTCATTCATATAATCCACCCCTTTATTTCCTCTATTGCATCTTCTGAAAAAAGTGTTAGTCTTCCAGGATGTGAGCCTGGTGCAAGTATTTCTGTATTTATTTCAGATGGTGTAATTACCTCAACACCTGGAATATTTTCAAACGATTTTTTTGCTTTGTCCTTGTTTTTTACAACAATAAGAATACTTCTGGGTGTAAAATATCTTCTTCCTCTTAATTTGCCCTTTCCAGCCCTAATCTTTGTTCCTTCCTTAGCCCTTTTAATATCCCCATCAAGACCCAGTTTTTCCAATATTTTTAAAGCATCATCAACCTTCTCTATGGCTTCAATAGACTTATCAACAACAACTGGAAGTGTTAGATCATCTTTAAAGATATGTCCCCTTCTTTTAACTATCTCTTTGTTTGCGGTAACAGATAGCGCTGAAAGTTTTGATAACATCCTTTCCTTTTTGTTTATTTTTTTGTACCAAACGCGTTTTGTCGTGGGTGCAAATGCTGTTCTTCCCCCAACAGTATTATTCATTATTACACCTCTGTCCCCGTCTGGCCTTCTCATAACCCTTGCCCTTCCATGGTTTGGGCCCCAGTTATGGCCAACTCTTCTTAAACCTGCAAATGGTGATACACCATAAGGCTGCCTTGAATTTGATTGATATGCATTAACAACTTTTTTAATAAGATCTGGTCTAAATGGATATTCAAAAGCTTTTGGCAAATTCATCTGCATTTTTACGTTCCCTTCCAGATCATAAATATTAACCTTCATTTTTATACCCCCTGTTTTGAACTCCTAGAAACATAAACCACTTTGATCTCATTTTCATCAATATTAACATCTGTTGGTCTTATTGGATCCCTGAACCTTATAAGTCTTTTATTTATCCCTGGTATAGATCCATGAACAAGAACATAGGGGTTTCTTATCAATCCATAATGCAGAAAACCTCCAGCAGGTGTTATATCTTCCTTTGGCTTGTTATTTTCAACATCAACAAATTTTATTATTCTCTTGTTATATTCCGTTCTTTGCTGGTTTCCAAGTTGACCTGCCATAGGAACAGTATACATGATCCAGTTTGGATGCCATGGACCAAGTGTACCTATCATTCTTCTATGTTTTCTGTTCTTTCTTGGAAGTATTTTAACACCAAATCTTTTTATATGACCTTGAAAACCCTTTCCTTTTGTAACAGCAATAACATCAACAAGATTACCAGGTGATGCAAAATTTCTGAAATTTATTTCCTTACCTAATTTTTCAAGTGCATAATCTATACGCTGGTCTATTGTCCCTCCACCTATTCTCATTTCCATGATTTCAGGTTTTTTCTTGGGAATACCAGATACTTTGAATGGTTTTGTATAAACAATTAACCTTACTTCATCAATATCCTTTTTGTTAATTTTTTCAATCTTTTCTTTAGGATCTTTCTTTGGTATAGGTAATACTCTTGATACTTCCTTTTCAAGGTTATTTGACCATATTTCATCCTTTACCTGAAGACCATATGTTGTTTTTGTATAAAATCTAATACCTGCTACACCAAGCGGCGGGACTTCTACAACAGTGACTGGCATCCTTATTTCCTGACCGGCAGTTTCACTCTTTTTTTTCCAGTCAACCAATAATATATGTGTCATTCCAACCTTGTAACCTGCAAACCCCTGAATCTTCGGACCTTCAGCTATCTCAGGCCAGCTATCTATGTGCGGTACTAAACTTCTGGCTCTTTTCCTAGGATAATATGCCATAGAGCCATGTCTCGAATGATGCGGTGTTGCCATATTTTTTTTCCTCCGTTTTCTTTTTTCTCTTACCCGTGACACTTACTTAATGCCCAGAATCAACGTTCAGGCATCAAGAACGGGATTCCATAAGGATTATCCCTCTGTGTCTGGGAAAGATACATTTAAAGGTAAATTCAACAATTCAGACATATATAAAAAGATTACCCTTTTATTGAGAACATCCGCTAATTCTTTTTAATTTACTGCCATAAATTTTAATTTTATTTTTTCCATGTTTTATCATTTAAATTTAAACTACCTTTCAATATGAAATATCTAATTTTTCCTCCGATTTTTTCAATTTTTCATTAGAAATGCACCTTTTTGAAGATATTTTCATCTATTCAAACAACTCAGTAGTTAATTTTTTATAGTTTCAAACTTCAATTTTAATGAACATGCCGCACCATTTTTTACTCTTGTAGTAATTTGTTATGTTATGGCTTATTCCTATTAGAATTGAACCTTTCAATTTATTTTTCCTGTAATAGAATGGTATCCTCCTTTTTACCATATTCCCGAATACCCTTTCCACAAGTTTCCTTTTCCTGTATTTATTCATGTTGAATTCTTCTTTCCCTTTCTTTCGTCCTCTCTTCCTTGGTTTTGTTTTCTTCTGCCTTATCTGAATGTCAATACCTTTCGTTAGTGCTTCATTGTAATT
>JBMFTB010000026.1:0-21494 GCA_049967255.1 Thermoplasmata archaeon | reverse complement strand
CACAGATAATTGAAAAACTTCAGATACCTATTATCTAAAATTTGAAAAGTTACGGGTTATTACAACAACAATGTATTTGTTTTTCTTCCTCGTTCCATATTTGTCAAGTCTGTATGTTCCAGCATTTGTTGTTTTTAATCCAGTACCATCTGATGCTATTTCTATCTCTTTATATTCTGGCTTATCCAGTTCAGGCTTGAAATCATGGATCCTCCTCCATAATGTGGTGTAATCTGAAAAATATGGAATTATTCTATAATCAGCAAGTTTCCTTGCTATTCCCTCTAAACCTCTGTAATCAATGTATTGGTGTAATATTGCCATTTTTTCAATGAATGATAATGGGAATTTATATGGTGCCCCTACCTTACCATTGTTCATTTCTTTAAGCTCATCTTCCCATCTCGATCTGAAATCAAAATCAAAATATAGTTCCCCTCTTACTACCAACTCTTCATTATATGGCGACCAGTTACGTTTATTAACCCTATTATCCTTACCATCATGGGCTATTGTTTTTTCCGTCATAAAACCCAAAAATCAATAGCCCTATATAAATATGTCATAAAAATGTCACTTATTTGTCAGAATTACTCAACACACCAGAAAAATACAAAATACTTAAATAATAGATATGTCTTAATTGACTCCGGTGATGATGAATGGTAGAAACATGGTGGAAATTCTTTGCTGAAGATTTAAAGAATGACTTTGAAAAAATGGCAGCAGAAAGGAAAAAAGGCTTTTTTGAATCAATTATGCCACCGATTGACATAGTTGAGAACAATGGAAATCTAATTATTATGTTTGATGTCCCTGGCCTTAAGAAAGAGGACATAAATGTTGAAATAAGCTCAGCCTATTTGAAAATACAAGCCAACAGGAAACTTGATTATGGAGAAAAATCCCTTGTCCATGTAAGGCAGAGACCAGAAAGATTTTACAAAAGAATTCTTCTTCCAGTGAGCGTTGAAGAAGATAAGGCAGTTTCTAAATATGAAAACGGTGTTCTAACGATAACAGTACCTGTTCTACAGGCAACAAAAATAAAAGTTGAATAAATTTTTATCTATTTTTTAAATAAAAATAGATGAAGAGCAACCCGGATGTAATAAAACCTAAAAGTGAATATATTGGGTACGTGAAAGAAAGTATTGCACTAGCTATTATAAGTGTTCCTGGAATTAAATATACATAGCCATTTTTGTTGTTCCTTTTAATGTTACCAGCTTGCATATCAATATATTCATCAAGTTTTGGAATTAAGCGCATGAATGTTCTGTAATTATTTACAACCGAATACCACTCATCATAAATTGTATTCATTATGAGTTCTTTCCTCATTTCTGGTGAATCGAGCATTTCCCCAACAACTTTGAGCATATTGAATTCTGGATCTAGTGTCAGTGCTACGCCTTCCATTAGCACATACATTCTTATAAATAGGGCCAGGTTGTCTGGAAGCCTGAATGGAAATTCGTAAAATATCTTGTTTGCAAAATTAACAAGTTCTCTTACCTCATACTCACTTATCTTTTCTCCTTCCAATGATCTTAATGCAAGTGCTATGCCCTTCTTTATTACATACCTATCTGCATATGGGTCAAGTGCATCAAGCTTGATCATTCCTTCAATGATCCTATCTGGATCTTTAGAAATTAATGCGTTGTAAAGCATAAAAAGGTTCCTTCTAGTTTTCCTGTCCAACCTACCTACCATTCCGAAATCGTAAATAATCAATGACCCATTATCATCAACGTAAATATTTCCGGGGTGAGGGTCAGCATGAAAAACATTATCCCTTATTACCATTGTAGTAAAAACTTCAACAACACGCCTTGCAAGTGCTTTTGTATCAAATCCCTTTGCTCTTATTTTTTCAACATCAGTAATCTTTATACCGGGGATATATTCCATCGGTAGAACCTTTTCCTTTACAAGATCCATATAAATGCCTGGAATCTTCAGATCCTTTTCCCTTGAAAAAAGGTTTTCTGAAATTTCAAGAAGATTGTTTGCTTCCTTTATATAATTCATTTCATCGTAAACGCTTCTTTCGAAAGTAGTGATAACTTTTTCAGCCATAAATAAAAAATCTTCTCCCATTAAGAGTTTAAAAGTAAAACTCATGCTTTTTAACGAGCTCAAGTCAAGTTCTACCCTTTTCCTTATGCCAGGCCTTAAAACCTTAACAACTATTGTTTTTTTGTTCAATCTTGCAAGATGTACCTGCCCTAGGCTTGCTGAAAAAATTGGATTTTCTTCGAAGTACTCAAATACCTGGTTTATTGGTTTTCCATATTCGCTTTCTATTTCTGCCTTTATTTCATTGAATGGTGCAGGAGGAACAACATCCTGAAGTTCTGCCATTATGTCTATATACTCTTGTGGGAACATATCCCCTCTTGATGAAAGAATCTGCCCAAATTTAATGAATGTTGGCCCCAGCCTGTAAAATAAGGATACATTCTCCTTTGCAAGTTCTATTATCTTATCCTTCTTTCCTTCCTTTGCATATCTATTTACCTTTTTGATTATCATTAAAAATCTAAGAACTGAAAAGTAAATTTTTCTCTTATGTTTCCTGATCTCCTTTTTTGTTACAGTCATCGAACGCATTAAAACTGATTAAATATTTAAAACTCTTGTATTATTTTTTATCAAGCATATGTGAATCAAACCATGTTTTTATAAGTTCAAGCCTCTTTATCCTATGTTCAGGTTTGCCGGATCTGGATAATTCATGGTTTTCACCAGGAAATATCGCCAGTTGAACCTGTTTATTAAAGTATTTCAAGGATGTGTAAAGCTGGTAAGCCTGCTCAATGGGACATCGGTAATCCTCATCCGAATGAATGATTAACAATGGTGTTTGTGCATTCTTTATATGTTTCAAAGGACTTTTCTCCCAATAATTATCTATATTTTCAAACGGAGTTCCACCTATTTGATCAGAATTAAAACCAGGACCTATATCTGATGTCCCAAAAAATGAAATCTGGTTACTAATGGATCTTTGGGTCACAGCTGCTTTAAACCTGTCTGTATGTCCAATGATCCAGTTTGTCATGAAACCTCCATATGAACCGCCCGTTACACCTAACCTTTCATTATCTATAGAAAAATTCTTGATTGCAAAATCCAGGCCTTCCATTATATCAAGATAATCCTTCTCACCAAAGTGCTCCTTGATTTTTAAAGAGAAATCATCAGCATATCCATCGCTCCCCCTTGGATTTAAAAATAGAACGTTATACCCAGATGATGCTAGCAGATGCATTTCAAAAATGAATGCATAACCATAAGAAGTCTTTGGTCCACCGTGTATCTCTAAAATTGTTGGCAATTTTCCTTTGGTGTAAGAAAGAAACCAACCTTCAATATTTTCATTATCGCTGGCTACAAATGAAAAATTTCTAGCTTCTGGAAGACCATTAAAATAATTGTTGAAGTTTGTTATTTTCCTTATTTTTTTATCAAACACATAAAGCTCTTGAGGAAAATTAATCTTTTGAGATATATAATAAATTTTTTGATTATTAATATAAAATGTATCTATGCTTTCCTTGTTATCGAGAATTTTTGAAATCATCTTCGATTTTAGATCATAATAAAAAAGAACAGAATAACCATGGTCTGTTACGGAAAAATAAATACCATCTTTAGTAAACATGACCGATTTTCCCATGCCTAGTCTTGAATCTGAATTTATCGAATTTCCAATAGATCTATCAATGTTGCAGGTAATACATTCCATTGATGAATCTTGAATTAAAAAAAGGTAAAGTTTCCTATGCTGAAACACACTTTTTTTATTGTTAGAATATGTAAAACCTAATAATCTACCATCCTCTGAAAACTCTGGCTCTGAAAATGATCCATCCAAAGGATATTTTTCAATTTTACCATTTCTAAGGAAATAAAGATTATTCCAGTAAACATCCTGACCATCAACACTCATCGTGAGTGCTATTTCATTGTTTATAGATACATCGTAACCTTGCACATTGTATGGCGCATCTGTTAATTTTTTTTCCTTTCCTTTTAGACCAGTTATGAAGAGTGTTGGTCTTTTATTGTATATAAAACCCTTACCGTTAAAATAAAAAGGATATGATTTAATTATTTTTACATCATCCTTTGATTTATCTGTTTCATTTGAGATAAAGTAAATATGTTTGCTATCATTCGCCCACTTTATTTGACTTATATCTTCTCTCTCAAGTATGATCTTTGCTTCGCCACCATTAATAGGCATTAGCATAAGCTGCATTTTCTTTTCCTTTCTTTTTCCTATAAAAGCAAGATATTTCCCATCTGGAGAAACTTTAGGAGAAGTATCCTTTGGTCCTGAAGTGAATTCAACAATTTTTTTATCATAGTAATAGATTTTTGATTCATAATCATTTTTCTTTTTTATAGGTTTTGCAACAACAAAGAAGACCCTGTTCTCATATACGTTTATATCGCTTAAAAAAAATAGCTTATAAAAGTCCTTAATTTTTAAAGATTTCATATAACTTGCATGGAAATGCAAACATAAAAATATTTTTTTATTTTTTTATATATAATAAATTTAAAACAAAAAATAACATTTAATGGAAAATATTTTATATTTGATTAATAATTAATTTTCATGGACATATTGACAATTATTATACTAATACTCACAGTAATAGGTAGTCTATCTACAGTATTTTACATATTAGATTATTTTAAAAAAAATAAAAAATTAACTTGGAAGGATGTTGAAAAAGCCTCAGAAAAAATTTTCAACGAAATGGCAAGGGAAGGTTTTAAACCCACATTAATTATCGGCATAGGGCGAGGTGGAGCCATAATGGGTTCTCTAATTTCTGGATTTTTTGGGCACATACCTTTGGTTGTAATTGATAGAAAATATACATGGATAGATGGAAGGAGATTTGATGATCTGCTATTGAAAATAGAATTTCCTGAAGAGCTCCTTGAAAATGTTTTACTTATTTCAGGTGAAACACATACTGGAAATACTATGAGAACATATTATACATATTTTAAAAATTTAGGTGTAAAAAATTTGAAGAAAGCGACATTCTTCTATTCTAAATCCTCAATAGAAAAAATAGATTATATTGGTATAGAGGGTATTCAAAATGTCAGAATGCCGTGGATGATGAATAAAAATTATGTAAGGGATGACATCAGCGAAGAAGAATTTAAAAAAATTACCAAATCTTTAATGAATAATAAAAACGATAGAATAATTTATCTTATTAGGCATGGTGAAGCAGTCTCTAATATTAACAATAGCTTCTCAGGAATTACTGATGTAGAATTGACAGAAAAAGGTATATCACAAGGAGAAAGGATATCTGATTTCCTGTATAATGAACAGATAGAGAGAATTTATTCAAGTCCCCTAAAAAGAGCAAAAGATTTTGCAAGGATCATTCAAAAGAAAATTGGAACAAAATTAATAATTGATCAAAGGCTTATGGAATTAGATTATGGGGAATGGGAAGGAATGGAGAAAAATAAAATTTTAGAAAAATATGGAGAATTATATATGAAATATATCGACGATCCAGAATCATTTAGACCTAAGAATTCCGAAGATCTAGAAAATGCGGAAAACAGGATAATGGAATTCTGGAATGAAATTAAATTTACAATGGTAAATGAAAATTTAAAGAAAATTGTAATAATTACCCATAACGATATTGGAAGGATTTTATTATGCAAAATTAAAAAATTACCAATTAAAGAATACAGGAATTTAAAATTCGATAATGGGGGTATCACTAAAATAAAACTGGAAAATTTCAACGAGATAATAATTTATGAAAATAAAATAATTTAAATTTTTCAGTAAGATTTATCTTAATTTTTGATTATCCTATTTTATGAAACTTCTTGGGATTAGTGCACCTTTTACAGGCTCAGGAAAAACAACAGTAACTCTTGCAATTGCTAACTATTTAAAAAATTCATCGGTATTCAAGATAGGACCAGATTTTATAGACACAGGTCTTGCGAGATCAATCACAGGATATGCTGAAAATATTGATCGTTATCTTGAAGGAAAAAACTATAAAAAATTACTTTGCAATGCATCAAAGAAATTTGATTATGCCATTTTTGAGGGTGTTATGGGTCTGCATGATTCAGGTTTGAACTTTGATAACAGCACTTACTATTATTTTAAAAAACTTGAGATACCTCACCTTATTGTTATTGATGTTTCTAAATTGGCTGAGAACGCATATTATATTTTTAAGGGATTGAGAAATTCACTTACTTTGGGTGTGATATTAAATAATTATCATGGTGAAAAGCACATGGCAATGGTTGAAAGGGAATTTTTGAAGCATAACGTGAAAATTTATGGAAGAATTCCATACGACAAAGAAATTGCTATAGATGAGAGACACTTAGGGTTGAAAACGTTTATGGAAAATAATGATTTGAAAAATAAAATAAAAAAAATTCAAAAGTTCATTAATTTTGAATTTCTTGAAAATCTTCCGACATTGGAATGCAGGTATGAGGAATATTTTCCTTTTCTGAAAAAAAATATTTTTATTGCTATGGACAAGGCGTTCAATTTTTATTATCAATATAATCTTAACTTTCTTTCAAAGATAGGAAACGTACAATTTTTTTCTCCTTTAAATAATGATTCATTTGAGAATGGAGATTTTGTATATATTGGGGGAGGTTATCCTGAACTATATAAAAAAGAGCTTGAAACATCAAATAGAACAAAAGAGTCCATTATAGAAAGTTTTCATAACAATAAGATTATCTACGGTGAATGCGGTGGGCTGATGTATTTAATGGATAGGATAACCGATGGAAATCTAAATTATAAAATGACAGGTTTATTTGAAGGCATTGTTAATGAAAAATCTCGATTAACATTGGGTTATACTGAACTTATTGCAAAAAAGGATTATTTTGCTTTTAAAAAGGGTGAGATTATAAAAGGTCATGAATTTCATTATAGTTCCATACAAAGTAATGGTCCATTTGCACTTGATGTAAAAAAAGGAAAGGGCATTAATGGTAAAGATGGCTTTTATAATAAAAATGCATTTGCATCATACACGCACATTCATTTCTTTCCTTATAGGGAGAAAATTTTTAGATATCTTGATAAATTGTAATAAAATTTATATGATAGATATCTTTATTAATTTTAATGGAGACACAAGGTACGGGGAAAATCAAAGTAGAAACATTTTGGAAGGAACACTGTTCATATTGTAAAAAAAATGAGCCATGTAAATTTCATAGAATTTTCAACGATTATAACATTGAACCTTCCAAAGTTGATTTTATAGATGTTAGAAAATTTGACCATGGCAAAAAATACAGCATTAGAATTGTATACATAGGAAAATTAAATGAAAATGTAGAGATTAGTCTGGCAATTCCAAGCAATCAGCTTACTGTAATTGTAGGCAATGGCAAGGAAAGAAAAAGTCTTTTAACACTCATTTATTCAGACACGATATTTCACGAGCTATTTCTCATAGCAAAAGAAGAGGAAATAAAAAAATTCAAGACCATTTCAAATGAAAATTTTAAAAAGATTTATAAAAATGCTATTGGTGATTAAAGAAAAATTTTTTAAGGCTTAAACATTAATTATGTCATGGACTTTTATATAATAACAAGTGCTATTCTAGGTTTGCTGGTACTTATTCTCATTATATTTTATTTAATTTTAAAGCTTAGAATGGAAAAATTGATAGATAATAAATCAAGGGATATATTTAAGCAGTGGGTTCAATCCACCCTTGAATCTGAAAGGAACAATATTAAAAGTTCCTTAGAAAAATCAATAAAAAATGAATATTCAACAAAATTTGAGCAATGGAAGATGGATTTTACTGAAAAGATTAAAGCAGATACCATAAAAAGGTCCCAAGATGTTCTCAAAGGTAAGGTATCAGAACAGTTATTTCCATATTTCCCAAATTTTCCTTATGATCCCAGGGACGCAAAGTTTATTGGTTCACCAATAGATTTAATTGTATTTTCTGGATTAAGAGAAAAGGAATATGTTGATGAAATAGTATTTGTAGAAATAAAAACTGGAAAAAGCAGAAAATCAAATCCAGAAAAGGCCGTAGAGGATGCTATTATTAACAAAAGAATTTCATACAAAACGATAAATGTGGAAGATTAGAGGAATTTAAGGACAATTTTCTTTTGTTCTCCCTGGTTTTCTTCGCTTTTCACAATCTTTTTCTGAACCTTCTGGAAAAGTGCATCCAAATATCCTGAAACAAACAAAGACTGTTCTTTGCTTTTTATATTTCCAATTCTGATTACAAATTTTTTATTGCTCAAAGATTCACAGTTTACGGAAAAAGTTGGTATGTATCTTTTTAAATCTTCGCATACCAAATCCACTATTTTCTGGTTCTTTTCAATTGCAGAAAAAATTCTCATCGAAGGACTTGAGAATCTTTTGCCATAATTGAAACCAAACTGGCTAAGCAATTTATCATCATTGAGAACTTTTGCTGTAGCATCGAAAACCCTTTCAAAATACCCATTGGAGAATTCGTCATCAGGATCTATTGCATCAACTTTTGGTATGATGACATTTCTTTCATTGACTTTTTTCTGAAACTCTTCCTTTCCAGAAATTCCCTTCTTCTCTTCCACATATGTAGCCATAAATCTTAACACAGACCCATTTACCATATTTTTCTCACCTTCGTCATATTTTATTGTTTTTTTATATGCTTTTTGTCAGACAAATAATAATTAATGTACTATTTAAACTTTGTTATCAAAATACCATAAATGTTCAATAAAGTTTAATAAAGAAGAATCAATAAGGTGTTAACGGTGTTCAGTTTGGTGAAAACTTTAGCCGTTATTGGGTTGCAATTTGGTGATGAGGGTAAAGGAAAAATTGTTGATTTTTTATCTTCAAAGTATGACATTGTTGCGAGGTACCAGGGAGGCTCAAATGCCGGTCACACGGTAAGAGTTTCAGGGAATATATACAAGTTTCATCTTATACCAAGTGGCATAATACAGGGAACCATTTGTGTTCTAGGTAATGGGATGGTCATTGATCCTATTCAGCTCAAGAATGAGTTAGAAATGGTCAAGGATTTTTCACCCTTGAAAAAAATTAGGATATCAGAAAGAGCCCATGTGGTTATGCCCTATCACTTTGATCTAGATATTATAGAGGAGAATCTTAAATCGGAAAAAAAGGTAGGAACAACAGGTAAAGGTATTGGTCCTGCATATGAGGATAAATATGCAAGGGTAGGTATCAGGATGGGGGATCTTCTTGATAAAGAGAAACTTGAGAAAAAAATAAGAATAGCAATAAAAATGAGGCAACACTTGCTTGAAAAAGATTATGATCCAAATGAATTGAGTAAAAGATACAGTGAAATAGGGGAGATGTTCAAAAAGAACATAATTGATACATCATCCTTTTTGATTAGCGCTATAGATAAGGGAAAATCTGTGCTTTTTGAAGGAGCTCAGGGCACACACCTTGATGTAGATTTTGGTATGTATCCCTACGTTACTAGTTCAAATACATTTGTAGGTGGAGCGATTACAGGTCTTGGAATACCACCCAGATATATTTCAAATGTTCTTGGAATAATGAAAGCATATACAACAAAAGTTGGTGAAGGACCATTCCCAACAGAACTAAAAAATGAGATAGGAGAGAATATATTGAAAAAAGGGAATGAATATGGAACAACGACGGGTAGACCAAGGAGAATTGGTTGGCTTGACCTTTCACTTGTTAGATATTCGGTAAAGCTTTCTGGTGTAAAATACATAGCTATAAGCAAAATAGACATACTTTCAGGATTTAGCGAGGTAAAGGTAGCATATGCTTATGAATACAAGGGTAAAATAATCAGGAATATACCATCAGATCCTGAAACAGTTGCAAAACTAAAACCCATTTACACAACTTTTGATGGCTGGGACTTTACCAAGGATGACATTAAGAATGATATTCCTAAAAATATGAAAAAGTACATATCTTTCATAGAGAGAAACATAGGCGCTAAAGTTACGATAATATCTTTGGGTGCATCAAGAGAAGATACAAAAGTCCTAAAAGCTATTTAATTCATCTTTCAGTGTGTTAATCTTTTTTTCCACTTCTTCAATACCAGTTTTCATCTTTTTTATGAAATCATCTATGTTACCAATGACTTTTGCACCCTCAGGAGTGGCTAAAATCATTCTTTCAGTCTCAAGAATTCTTAATGAATACCTTACCCTGTGCTGAGGTATATCAGTTATTTGTGAAATTCTCATTATGCCTATAGGACCTTCCTTATTCAATAATTTAAGAATTTTTATATGCCTCTCGAGAAGATTTAGTTCTTCCATCATATCTTCAATGAATGAATAACTCTGTTCCATAATCGTTTACCTCTTTGACAATGTATAGCAGAGAAATATATAACATTTACTGGAATGTTAATAAAAAACATTTTTAAATCGGATGCCATTAAAGATTTATGAATACTGATGAGATGAAAAGGAATGCTGCAGTCGATTCCTTATCATTTTTGAAGGACGGTATGGTTTTAGGTGTTGGCACAGGAAGCACGGTTGAAATATTTATAGAAGAATTAATAAAAAGAAAGAAAGAGTTTCCGAATATTGTATGTGTTTCAAGTTCAAATAAAACAAAAAATATCTTAGAAAAAAATAATTTCAAGGTTGTTGATCTTGATGACAGAGTAGATCTTTACATAGATGGCGCGGATGCTGCAGATTATAATTTGATTCTTATTAAAGGTGGTGGTGGGGCGTTAACACGGGAAAAAATTGTTGCATATAATTCAAAAAAAGTAGTAATAATAGTGGATGAAACAAAAATTAAAAACAATCTGTTTGAGATAAATGTGCCCGTTGAAATACTTCAATTCTCTTGGAAAGCAACAAAAAAGAGAATAGAAGATCTGGGATATAAAGCATTTCTAAGAACATTTGGGAATGAAACGTTTGTAACAGACAATGGAAATTTTATATTAGACGTTGATTTGAGTTCATCAAAAGAGCCTTTAATGAGCGGCCGAAACTTAAAAAATATTCCTGGAGTAATTGAAACAGGAATTTTCGAAAATCTTGCAGATATTTTAATAATAGGTCAAAAAAATGGGAAAGTGAGGAGGATTAGTAAAATTGCTTGAGTTTATCAACCAGCATTTCAATCTTTGAAATATTATCCTTCTTTTCACTTTCAATTTCTTTAATTATTTCTTCAAAAGGCTTAGCAAGCCTGTATAACCTAACAGGCCTTCCTTTACCTTCTTTCTTTACATTTTTTCTCTTTATCCATCCTTTTTTCAGTAGGTATTGAATTGCAACTGAAACCTCAGGTTGCCTTAATCCTGCATTAAATTCTATGTCCACTGCCATGGTCTCATCATGGTATTTTAAATATGCAAGCGTCTTTGCAACATTCTTTGGTAAGCCTAATTGGATAAGAATTTCGGATAGTTCATTGAATTTTTCATCCATTTATTTATCACCAGCTTTGATATTAAAAAAATGGTATATTAAGTTTTCTATTTGAGAGATAAAAATTTGTTATCTTTTTTCAATAGGAAAATTTAATTAGTTTTATTATTAGTATAGAAAACTATGAAGGATATTGAATTAATTGATGACCCGAGGGCGATTAAGGTAGTAATGGAAGAAACAAGGAGTGCGATACTTCAGGCATTGAAGTTGAAAAGCATGAGCATTGAGGATCTTTCATTCTTACTTGGCAAAGATAATTCGACCATTTATAGACACATAAAAAAGCTTGAACATGCCGGTCTTGTTATAGCAACAAAAAAGGAAAAAAGAAAAAAGGGTCTTACTGCATTGTACGAAAGAACAGCAAAGAATTTTATTATTTCAACAGATTCATTTTTCAAAAATGAATACTTAAAAGACTTAAAAGAAAAAAAAGAATACCTCGTTCATGACATTTTGGAAAAAATCGGTTTTAGAATAATAGATAATAAAACATTTGATGAATATTTTTATAAAATTAACAAATATGCATTCGATAAAATACTTGAATATAACAAAGATATGGATATCAATACCCTTCGTGAAGTTTATTCAATTCTTGCAATAATTTATGTTCAGAAAAATGATTTAAAATTTAACAATCTTTTTGAGGAAATAAAAAAATGAGGGGTATTGATATGGATAAAATTGATAAAAATGCAGGTTTTTTTTCACCGCTCAGGTGGAGTCCTGGAAGCATTATAATCGTTGCTTTATTAACTGTAATAAACATTTTTTTGATAGTTGGTGGAATTCTACTGAATTCAAAATTTCTTATATATGTTTCAATTGTAGGTATTGCTGTTGAAGTCTTAATTGTTATGATTAAAGGGTTTGAAATTTTAATTATCATGGATAACAAACCATTTACATATGAAGAAAAGATTGGAGTTGCAATGACGGATATTCTGCCTGGTAAGGATGGAGTGATCAAAGTTAAAAATGAGCTATGGTCAGCCAGATCTAATGAAAAAATTAAAAAAAATGATAGAGTAATTGTAGAGAAGCAAGAAGGCCTTTACCTAATTGTAAAAAGAAAAATTTAATTTATAGTAATTTATTTTGTTATTGGTAAAGAGCCCAAGGGCAACTGACGTTGAAAACCTTTAGGGTTTTCGATGAGGAAAGTCCCCTCTCAAGAGGAAACCGGCCTGTTGCAAAACAGGATTTCGAGAGAGATGGTAATGGCACAGAAACGGCACAGCCATGGTAAAGGATGATTCCCTGCGGATGACGTTTCCATGGATTTGTTGAAACGGCCATCCCCGGGTGAGCAAGCCCAAACAAACGTGATGATAGACCTCTTGAACGTTGGGTAGGGTGCATTAGTCGAATGTTGCCTGAAACAGAAAGGGGCTTACTATGGGCACTTTACCCCATTACCTTTATAAATTCTAGGTATAGGCAAAAATTTATTACTATCATTAAGATTCTTTATTCGTAGTTTAGCCCCGTGGTGTAGCGGTCAAGCATGCGGGACTTTGGATCCTGCGACGGCAGTTCGAATCTGCCCGGGGCTGTTATTATTTTAATATAAAAATAAATATTAATTTCGTTGAAACTAAAAAATTTTAATTATGCAACTAAAAACAATTAATTTTCATAAATAAGTTTACCAGATATCTAGATTACCGATAAACTTATAAACTAGATCGCATTATCAATAACCATGACAAATGATGAAACTATATCTGTAAAAGGAGTGAAAAAGGATCTCTATGAAAAAATTAAGGAAACAGCAAGGGAATCCGGGAAAACAATTGGAGAAATTACAAACGAAGCATACAAAATGTTCGTATCAGCAACTTCAAGTTTTATAGAAACGGGTGAGCAATTTATTCAGGGGATAAAAGATTCCCAATTATTAGAAATTTCTAACATAGACAATTTGGAAATATCCGGACAAGAGATAAAGAATTATGGAAAAAAGATTGGCTTTAAAAACATTGGAACTTTAAAAATAAAGGAAATTACAGAAAAAGATTTCGAAGATTATGTGGCCTGGATTATGAATGTAAAAAAGCTAGAAATTCCAAAGGATATAAATAAACTAAAAATACTTGAAAAATCAAAATTTATAGGCGAAATTACGGTGGTTTGAATATTTTTAATAAATTCTTTGAAAATATGAAATTATTTTATGTTTTAAAAATCTCTATAAAAAATTTCGTATTTTATGACATTAATTAAAAAGATTCTTTATAATTAATTTTCTTTAAACTAGCCATTATTATCCAATTTTTATTATACGATAATCGCTTTTCTTATTTATATAAATAGTATTATTAGTTATTAAGTTAAACAAATTAATTAACTTGTTTAATTTAATATAGAAAATAATGATATAGATAATTTTATGTATTTTAAAAAACAATGATAAAAATGTTTTATACTACTAAATGTGGCCTCAAAATTTTTGATATAGATTAATAAAAAATCTAAGTTTTTGTTCAGATCGAAGCTTTTCTATAATAATGTATCTCATAATTTTTTAAAGTAATAATGGATATGCGTGGAACATCTTTTTTTTTAAATAACATAATTAATAGATGGTAATGCTTCTTATCTCAAATAACTAATGATATTAGGAACTAAAACATCACTATAAAATGCAATTGCAAATATTTGTGCCGACCTTGAATACGTCATTAAAATTTTATATAGCTTGGTTTAAAACATGAATCTTAATAATATTTTACATTCTGCATAATCTTTTTATAAATTTTATTAAAAAATTCCAATAGATATAATTAATATCCAATTTAAAAGAAAAAAACAATCTGAAATTATAAATTTTTAAAGTTTAATTGATAATGTCGTATAACTTCTGTTATACAACATTATTATTAAAAATAATTTTTTAAAAATAAGAATTTTAGGCTATTCTTTAAAAAAAAGGGTATAATTTTATTATTTCATTCATAGTAATGCTTAATACGATTTTTAAATGAGATAAGAATAAAAATGATTGAAAATTTAGTTATGAATAAATAGATATCAAATAAAATAAGTTACGTAATTTCTAACATTAAATTAATTAAAGTTTTTAATTAATAGGTTAGAAAAAATTAATATAAAGATAATATATTTTAAGCAAGGAGCAAAAATAAAATGGAAGAAAATCAAAATTATTTACCTGTAGACCTGTTCACATATTTAAAATTAGAAAAGGGGTATTCTCTCATTATTAAAGGTCCTCCAGGATCTGGAAAAACGACATTAGCTTTACAAATCCTTAGTAGCTTAGAAGAAAATATAAAATCAATTTATTTGAGCACTAGAATAGGGGACAAAAGTTTGTATAAACAATTTCCATGGTTAAAAGAATACGAAAGAAAAATAAAAATACTCGTTTCTTCTGAATCTTTCCTTTCTGAAATCTATAAGGAAGAGGAAGAAAAAAGCATAAAAAATGCTGCAAAAAATGTCTTAAAAGAAATTAATAAGGAAAAACAAAAAGAGGTTTCAAGATTATTTTTTAATGAATATTTTAAGAGCAAAAAAGCTCCTGAAATTTCAATCATCTATAAAGATATTGAAATGAATTTGCCTGCTAAAACAATTCTAGTAGTTGATTCTATTGAAGGAATTACAAACAGATACGGTTTAAAAGAAAGTGAATTTACATATATGATTCAGAAGGATCTCGTAGAGACTGCAGACGTTACTTCAATATTTATATCTGAAAAAAATTATCCTATGCCTGAAGATTATGTTGCTGACGGTGAAATATATTTGAACCATGCGATTGATGAATCCAGAAGATTTAGGACAATTAAAATAAATAAATTGAGAGGAAAAGAGATTACTCAATCTAGTTATCCATTTACACTCAATCAGGGTATTTTTAAAATAATTTTTCCAATAAATGAATATAACATCGGTAAATGGGAACCTAAGAAAGAAATAAATGGCCTCTTTTCAACAGGCATAGAAAAACTTGATAAAGAATTGAAGGGCGGAATTAGATCGGGAACATTTGTTAACATAGAGGTTTCTAACATTGTTCCAATAGAGATTTTAAGAGTTATTCAAAGCCCATTAATATTGAATTCATTTTCAACAAATAAAAGTTTATTATTAGTACCTGCACCTGGAACACCCTATGAATTCTTCAAGTCATATTACAATCGCTGGATACCTAAAGATATAATTGATTCGAATTTGGTTTATTTGGATTATGCTGCATCAACATCTAAAGGGCCTAATCATATTCCTTTAGGTGGAAAAGATTTAGAGCAAGCAAGTAAATTACATAGAGATATCATTTTAGAATTCTTACAGAAAAAAGGAAAATCTCTATCTATAATACATAATGATTCTATGGAATATATTTATGGTCCTGAATTAGCAATAAGAAATATTTTTTCAAATATTTCAAAATTGAAAAATTCTGATTCCGTCACTATTTCATTCACAAAGCCAGGACAGAAAATCAATCCGGAAATAAAAAACATATCAGATTACTTATTTAAGTTGATTACAATGGAAAATGGCATTTTTTTATATGGAATAAAACCAAAAACTGTATATTTTGCAATTGAAATTGATAGAAAAAAAGGTTTTCCAAATTTAAATCTTATACCTATAGTCTAATTATGTGTTAATAATTTATATTTATTAAATATCTATAATTTCTTAACAAATAAAACTAAATAATTTTATTAGTATCCCATATAAAAATACTTTTTTAACAGTGTAAGTTTTCATTAAAATGGATGAATAAGAATGATTTATATGATTTCGTAAAGGATCTTGTTACGAGAGATAGGTTTGAACTGGAAATAATCGAAAGAAGAAAGCAATACAACGACTTACTTTCAGATGATGCAATTGCTTATATGATCGTTGATGAGTATGGTAGAAACCCTGGCAACTGGGTTAAAGTAAAAGACTTAATAGATGGTGTAAATGTATCATTAATTGTAACAATCACAAATATAGAAGAAACTAAAATAAGGAAAAATGATAGGGATCTAAGACTTAGAAAAATTAAGGTTGAAGATGAAACGGGTGAATGCATTTTAACCTTGTGGAATGAAGAACTTGATAATTACAATGATCTCAAAATAGGTGAGAAAATAAAAATCATAAATTGTTTTGTTAGATCAAATAATTTTGGTATCCAGCTTTCACTGGGAAAATGGGGAGTAATCATTAAAATTTAAAATTCCTCTCCCTCTTCTTCACTCTCTTTTCTTGCCCTTTTTGTATTTATGTTTTTATAATATCGAGTTACATACCCGGCAAGTATATTTCTCAACCTTTTTGTTTGAACATTTGTATATCTACCAACCAATTCTTTATTATTCTCAAAATCCCCTGTAAACTTGTCAGGATATTTGTTAACCAATTCTTTAGCGACTCTTTTAATCACAGCTGGCCTAATTGCGCCCATCAATATCACTTAAAGTCTTATAAGTGTAACATATTTATAATGTTTTTTCTCACAGATCAGTTTTATTAAATTAATGGAGTAATGTAATTTTATTAATTTAATAAATAATTCTTTGTTAATTATAATTCTACAAATCCTCTTAATATGCCAAAGAGTGCTATTCCTTCTGGCATTATATCTTCACCAACCTTAAATCTGAAATCCTGATCGAGTATCTTTATTGAAAAGTCTTTCTTTACGTTTGCTTTAATTTCATTGATAAAAAATTCTTTTACAACGGCATCTTTCAAAGGTTCAAAGGAATCAAATTCCTCAAGAGTTACAGGAGTAACCCTGAAACCTGTTTTACCATGGAGTGACCCAGGTAACCTGATCAATCTATGAACATCCGTTGTGACAGGTTCGTCTGTCTCACCTACCAAATCAATTGACACAAAGTGTTTAATTAACTGGAAAAATGTAACAATATTCTCTACATCCCCAAGATAATTAATTCTTTTTGGATCATCCATATCTGCTAGTATGTCAATGATCCTTTTTTCACTTACATAACTTCCTTCCCTGAAAACTTTTTTTGTTGTAAAAAGGAGATCCATAAATCTTTTTCTATTTCTTATGCCAGCTTCTTTTAGAACGCTTTCTATTTCTCTATAATTTTCTGAATTATGTAATTCTCTAAGTAATATGGAAACATGTCTTATCTCTCTAGAAAATTTACCATACCAACCTCCTTCATTTTCATTAAATATTTTACCCTTCATCAATTGTTCCTTGATAAAAGAATCAAAGCTCATGTTAGATGCTGTAATGTAACTGACAATTTCCCTTCTTTCATCACTATCTAGCTGGTATATTTTATTATTCCTCACGTGAATGTGATAACCCCTTCCACCTGAAAAGAAAATGCTCAGATCCTTTTTATTAAACCCAAAATCTTCAAGAAGAAATTCATAAATTAATTTTTTAGCCTCCTTTTTTACTACGCTTAGCATTTCCTCATAAGTAAAATTTCCAGAAACCATATGATCAGCATCAAGATCAAATATGAGATCTGCACCCATCCAACCCTTATCATCCATTCTTTGTGCCTTTGGATCTCTATAATAGGCAGATGAATAATAAGCATGAGCAGGCAAATTTTTTATTAAGAAATCAATTATTTCATTTTCAGAAGAGAAACCCATATGCCTTACCATACCCTCCCTATCAAAAAACATAAAACCATATTCTCTCTGTGCAAACCTTGGAGGCAGTTGAATCTTATTCTTTACATAATATTCTTGAAATTTTCTCTGTACAAACTGGAGGGAATTAGGCATAATTGGAATATTAATTTCCAGTTTTTAAATCCTTTTATTTTTCATTCCATTTTTCCTTGAACATTAAAAAATAAAGTATAGGATCAAACATAGTTATAATTCCACCTATAAGAGGAATGAACGATAAATCACCCGGGATTAGGTACCCGGAAAACAACGGGCCAAATGCTGAGGCACTGTTCCTGCTTAAGGATGTCGCACCATTTGTAGTTGCTCTTTCAGTATCATGAACATTTGTCATGACGAATGATTGTCTTACAGGTACAGCACCCATTGCAAAAGAGCCTCTTATTATAAGAAATATGCCGGCTAATATAAAAGTTGATGAAAATGCAATCAAAATTAAAGTTATTGAAGCTATAGCCCTTGAAAGAACAATAATTTTTAAACGCCCTATTATGCTTGATAATCTAGGCATAAATATTAAAGATATTACAACACCTATGTCTACAATACCGAATAATAGGCCAGTTTCAGAAGCACTTGTATTAAACCTGACCTTTAACCATAATGATAACAAAGGAAGTAACATGCCAGAACCAAGTCCACAAGGTATTGTTGGTATGCTTAATTTAAAAATATTTTTGTAAGAAATAGACGGAAGTAATTTTCTGCTTCTTATTCCATAATCCTTCAAAAATAAAGATAATATAAAAGATGCTGTGCCCAAAATAGAGGAAAAATAAAATAAAGAATAAACATTTATGTTCATTAATCTTATAATAGGTAAAAAGAATGAACCACCCATAGCTGCAACCATTTCAATTACTGCTGCATATCCAAGTATTTTTGATAAAGATTTTTTATCAACCTCTTCTGATATTATTGCATTTTGAATAGCACCAAACGCTCCTCCTGAACCTATTGGGCCTCCTGTGGAACCTGCAGTAAATCCTGCTAAACCCGCAAAAAGTGTAATCAAATATATATTATTGACCCAAAGAAACAATAGTGAGGATATTGAAAAAATTAAAAATAGTAATGCCAGCACATACTTTCTTCCAAAGTGATCGGATATCATACCAAGCAAAAATGTCAGGAATGAATTTATAAGCATTGCAGCGAATAAAGATGCACCAATAACTATTGCTGAATAACCTAGGTAATATAAATAAAGTGGGAGTATGACTATCACATAACCATAACTGAAACTAACCAAAGTTCTGGATAATATTGCAATTTTAACATTTTTATACACGTTCTCCTTAAAAGATTTATAATATGTAAATTTTTTGAAAATTTCATTTTAAAATTTTGATCAACTTAAATAACTCGAGTTTTGCGTTAATTTAATTCCTAAAATATAAATTAAAAATCAATATATCCTAATCTCCCGTAATTTTAGTAACAATATTATTTGAATCTTCATCAAAACTTCTTGAATACGGTATTTTGATAGAAAGCTTTATTAATAACATTGTTATTATTATTAACAATGTCCTATATCGTTCACCAAAAAATAAATGGAAAATTGTATGCCTATGAGGTAACAGGAATATGGGATCCTGAAAAGAAAAATTCAAAACAGAAGAGAAAATATCTTGGAAGGGTAGATCCTGATACAGGGGAAATAATAAAGAAAAGGGAACCACCTAAGCCTATGTTTGCATATGATTATGGTGATGTGAGAGTGGCTGAGATATTTTATAAAAGATCTGGATTGGAAGAAGCTTTAAAAAAAATATTCGGCAAAGATGAGGAGAAGATTAAGATCCTTATAATTTCAAGGCTGATCAATCAGCTTCCGCTGAAAAGGATAGGAAACTGGTATGAAAGAATTTATTTGGCAAAAAAAGAAATAAATCTAAGTTCACAGAGAATATCAGAGCTATTAAGATTAATGGAAGAAAGGATTGGCGAATTTTTCAATACATGGATAGAGAGGAATGAGAGATCAGTATACATTGATATAACATCATTATCGAGCAATTCATCCGAATCAATATACGAATATGGATATTCAAGGGATAACATACCATTACCACAGGTAAATCTGGCAATAGTACTTCATGAGGATAAACCATTATTCTTCCAGATATATCCAGGAAGTGTTCCTGATGTTGTTACCCTGAACAATACACTGGAGATCATTGATTCATTTGGTCTCAAGACAACAATGATCTTAGATAGAGGATTTTTCTCCCATAGAAACATGGAAAATTTAAGAAAAAGGGAATACATCATCCCAGTGCCATTTACAACAGAAATGGCAAAATTATTTCTTTCTATTGAAAAGAAGAAATTAAAGGATCCGGGTAATGCAATGAACTATAACGGAAAAACACTTTTTGTTGTAAAGGGTAAAATGGATAAAGAAAATTATTACATTTATTATGATCCTGTGCGCGAATCGGAGGAAACAAATAATTTCTTTATTAGGCTAATGGAAATGGAATCGAGGATCACCGGTATTGAATATTCAGATGCAGTATCAATAATAGAGGAGCATTACAGGGGCTTTGATAGGTTCATTGAAATGAAGATAGAAAATGGAAAAATAAAAGGAATAAAAAGGAAGAGAAATGCAATATCCCAATATCTAAATAGAAAGGGAAAAATGATACTGCTCACAAACACTGAAATGGATTGGTTAACAGTCCTTGATCTTTATAGATCAAGGGACAGGATAGAGAAATCATTTAAAATAATGAAGGATGACCTTGAAGGCCTTCCACTAAGAATTCACGACAGGCATGGATTATCAGGATATATAGCAATGCTTTTTTTCACCTTGATTGTAGAATTGAGCATGATGAAAGAAATGAGAAATTCAAAGCTTGTTGAGAAATATTCAATCAAAGACATATTTATGGAATTATCTAAAATAAGGATGATAGAATTGTCCAATGGAAATAGAATAATTACTGAAATTCCGAAGAAAGTAAGGGAAATTCTTTCAGGATTAAATGTAGAAATAGAAGACCTTGTTATTAAAAATTCGGGAGATTAGGATCCTTGTATTTACACAAACTTAAGGACAATTATATTCAAATCTTCATGCATATTATAAATTTTGAAATACCCCCAGTCATAAAATTTTATTTAGCATTCAAATTTTTAATATTTCCATTAACATCTTCTCTAAATTTTTTTGTCTTTTTTCAACTTCTTTAGGAGTCCAGTCATAATATTTTTCTGCTAATTCTCGAGTAATTAAAAATTGAGTTTGTTTATCACCTTTTTTGCCCATGTAAATTTGTCTTTTTTCTTTAAAA
>JBMFTB010000025.1:0-21749 GCA_049967255.1 Thermoplasmata archaeon | reverse complement strand
CTATTATTAGTATAGCAAACTTATTAATAGGATTTTCGGGTGAAGGAAGTCCATGTATCTCCTCCCTGAAGGTCGGAGTTTTACTGCTTCCCTCAAACTCCTAACTTTTCTATAAAATATGAAAAATCTTTATCTTTTCTCAATATTCTAAACAGTCCGTTTTTCTCCCTGCTTCTGAATTTTTTCTCCTCCTTTGCATATAGCATTAAAATTGATGCAACGACACCAAGTATTCCGGCCACTGAAAATGGTAGGTAATAAATTGAAACAGATTTTGTTATATATATTATGGTATAAATTAAAAAAATAACACCTGCAAAAAGCATTGCCAAATTTGAATAGAATGAAAGTTTACCTATGAAGCTTGCCCTTTTGCTTGGTAGTGATATGTCACCTACAAGTGCATTCCATGCAGGTGAAACCATTGCACCAAATATGGATTGGATTATTACCACTGAAATAAAAAGTAATGGTGATTTTGCATATATGAATGCTATGAACATCAGGGATGAAATTACGCCACCGAATATTATGAAAAAGAGTCTATTATTAAGCCTATCAGATAGCTTCCCCCATGGATAATGCATCACATTAGGAAAGAGATTCTGGCTTGCCTGCAATGCACCCATCTCTTCGGAGTTAAATTTTATTGAAGCTGCAAAATAGGGAACAAAGGGTGATGCTAGACCAGAACTAAAACTTCCTAAAATCTGGTTCCAGTACATGGATTTGATTGTCCTAGTTTTTTCATCATCCATTTTTTCTGGTTAATAAAAATGTATTATAATAATTTTTTATAAATGATTTTAAAGGGAAAATGAAATATTAAAATATTCATCTGCAATATGGGTAATCTGTGATTTAAATGCAAGATGGTGGATACCTCATAATTGCAATTGCATTTGTTTTAACCCTAGTATCCGTATTCCTAATGCTTTGGATGGTAAATAAAATAGCGCCCAAGCATGATCCAAAAAAAGAACCTGCAAGGAATGATACATATGAATGCGGAGAAAAAACAATAGGCGATGCTAAAGGTCCAATTCACATCCAGTATTACTTTGTTATTTTAATGTTTACAGTTTTTGATGTAGCAATGGCATTAATCATTCCATGGGCATATGCCTTCAAAAGCATAATTTCTTCCTATGGTCTTATTTCATTTATCAATGTATTAATATTTCTCGCAGTGATGTTCATTGGACTTTTTTATGCTATAAAGAAGGGATATATGGAATGGAGATGATTTGAAATGTCAGATTCAATATTTTTTACAACACTGGAGGAATTGATCAACTGGGGAAGAAGCAATTCTGTCTGGCCATTTACATTTGGTCTTGCATGCTGTGCCATAGAAATGATGGGTACGCAGGGATCGCATTATGACATAGGCAGATTCGGGAGTGAAATTTTTAGGGCTTCGCCGAGGCAGTCAGATTTAATGATTGTTGCCGGAACTGTAACAAAGAAAATGGCTCCGAGGGTGAAGAGGCTTTATGAACAAATGGCATCACCAAGGTATGTGATAGCTTACGGTTCATGTGCAACATCCGGAGGCCCTTACCAGGGTGCTTATTCTGTTGTAATGGGTGTGGACAAAATAATTCCTGTTGACGTTTATGTGCCAGGATGCCCACCCACACCTGAAGCATTGATTTATGCTATTAACAAGCTTCAGGAAAAGATAAGGAAAGGGGAGGCAGGAAGATGATTATTGAACAAGGTAAAAATAAGGATGGTAGTTCATACATCTTGATTGACAAGGGATCTTTGATAGAAACATTAACATCTCTAAAAAATGAAGGATACAATTACCTAGTTTTAATGTCTGCTGTAGATTACAAAAAATACAGGGAGGTTGTTTATCATTTATCATCTTACAGTGAGAACAAATTAATCGTTGTCAAGGTCAGGTCAGAGGATGATACCCTTCCGAGTGCTACAGTTTTATGGGATTCTGCAAACTGGTTTGAAAGGGAATTATACGATTTGATGGGAATCAGGTTCATCGGCCATCCAGATTTGAGGAGGATATTTTTACCCGAAGGCTGGGTGGGTCATCCGCTGAGAAAGGATTATGATATGACAAAGGAACAATTCGTTAATATGAATGATGATGGTACTGATAGGGTAAGTTTTGACCCAAAGGACGGTTGGTAAAAATGGAAGAAAGAACTATTGAGGTAAATTTTGGGCCACAGCATCCATCAACACACGGTGTTCTAAGGGTCAAAGTAAAATTGAACGGTGAGACAATTGTAAACGCGGAACCGATAATAGGCTACCTCCACAGAAATGCAGAAAAACTTTCAGAGGATAAATTTTATCCTGCAGTCAGCATATTTATGGACAGGTTAGATTATGTGGGCAATCATAACATGGAACTCGGTTATGTTCTTGCAGTTGAGAAACTTGCAGATGTACAGGTTCCAGAAAGGGCAAACTGGATAAGAATGATGGTTGTTGAACTTAACAGGATAGCAAGCCATCTCGTATGGGCAGGAACAATGGGCCTTGATTTAGGAATGATTACACCATTTTTCTATACATTCAGAGAAAGGGAAAAGATAGTTCAGTTATTTGAAATGTTATCGGGTGCAAGGCTAACGTATAATTATATAAGCATAGGTGGCGTTTACAAGGACATACCAGGTGAATTCAAAGATAAATTTCTTGAATTTTATAATGATTTCCCAAAAAGGCTAGATGAAATACAGAGCCTCTTTATGGAAAATGAAATATTCATACAGAGGATGAAGGGTATAGGATATCTTTCGCCTGAAAAGGCGATGAGCTATAGCATTACCGGACCCGTTCTAAGGGCAAGCGGTATTAAATATGACATGAGAAAGAATTTCCCATATCTTTATTACGATAAGGTTGATTTTGAGGTACCAATAGCCAGGGAAGGGGATAACTTTGCAAGGTTTATAGTCAGAATGCAAGAGATGCGCCAATCCCTAAAAATTGCAAAACAGGCTTTTGATAAGATGCCTGAGGGTGAATATTTCAATCCACTTTACAGAAAGCAAGGTTTAATAAAAATAAAGGGTAAGGGTGAATCATATTCCAGGACAGAATCGCCCAGGGGTGAATTCGGTGTATATGTCGTGGGGGATGGTACTTCAAAACCATACAGGGTAAGGATAAGATCACCTGCATTTCATGCATTATCAGCAACGAATGAAATGGTGAAGGGTTCAAAGATAGCTGATATGATAGCAACACTTTCAACACTTGATCCAGTTTTTGGGGAGGTGGATAGATGAATACTATCATATGGCTAATAGATTTCATTCTAAGGGCCATTGGCATCAATTTTGCCTTATACGGATACTATGGGCAATTAATACAGACTGTAATTGTAGATCTCATAGGTGCGTTGCTCATATTTCTTGCTGCTGCTATCACAATAATTATTGTAATTTATATATTCAGGAAATATATGGCCGATTTACAGCAGAGGATAGGTCCGAACAGGGTAGGGCCATATGGTATATTCCAGCTGATAGCAGATGCATTAAAGATGTTCGGGAAGGAGGATATCATACCAGATAATGTTGATCCATTGCTTTTCAGGTTTGCACCATACCTTGTTTTTATTCCATTAATATTGTCATATTTGCTCATACCGTATGGTTCACTATATCACTGGCTTTTAATTTTCACAAATGTAAAAGTTACTTTGCTTTTAGTGATAGCATTTTCAGCAATTGCTCCTATAGGTGAGATCATAGCAGGTTTTTCATCAGGGAATAAGTTTTCACTCCTAGGAGGCTTGAGAGCAGCCGCCCAGGATTTAAGCTATGAAATTCCAATGGTTTTAGCAGTAATAGGTGTTATCCTTGTTTCAAGTTCATTAAACCTTTTTACAATATCTTCAAATTCAATACCATTTGCAATTCTAGAACCCATAGGTTTCTTTGTATTCTTCTTGGCAATGGTTGCAAAAATGGCAATTGTGCCATTCGATCTGCCTGAAAGTGAAAGCGAACTTGTATCTGGATTTAACGTTGAATATTCTGGTCTGAGGTTCGGAGTATTTTATCTTGGAGTTTTTGGAAACATATTTTTCGCATCACTCTTTATTTCAACCATTTATTTAGGCGGAGGATCTGATCTACCCTGGATTTCTGGTTTAGGTTACATCTGGCTTTTGATCAAAGCCTTTATTTTCATGTTCATTTTCCTGACACTTTGGATTGCATTACCAAGAATCAGGGTGGATAAGTTCATGAACTTTGGCTGGAGGTTTTTGCTTCCCCTGGCCCTTATCAACTTAATATGGAGTGCTGGAATTGCTGCACTCCTAAGCGGGGTGATTTGAAGATGGAGGGTATTCTGAAGGGTATAACCACGGTGGTTAAACACATGTTTAGAAAACCTGTTACTGTTCAATATCCTGAAGAACCAATACCTTGGCATACAAAAAGGTTTAGAGGTAGGGTAGTTCTGAATCTCGATTCATGCATAGGCTGTACACTGTGTGCACAGATATGTCCAAACCATGCCGATCATATGGTTTTTTATGATTACGAAAATGGTAAAAATAAGAGGAAGATATATCCAGCAGTTGATATAGGTGTCTGCACATACTGTGGTCTATGTCAGGAGATATGCCCCACAGGTTCAATAAGATTATCAAATGAATTTGAACTCGCACATTTTGACAGGGATATGGATTATCTCCCAGACAGGTTGTCAAGAACCGAACAGGAGTTGAAATACCATGATTGAATACCTTTTTCTTGCGATTGGAATTCTAGGCACAATATTTGGCATATGGGCTGTGTCAGAAAAAAAATTGTTCAGGGCAGCGCTTGCACTGACATTTTTCCTTCTATCCATTGCCTCCCTTTATGTAATATTGAATGCTCAATTCCTTGCGGCCATCCAGATAATTGTTTATGTTGGTGCTGTAATTACGCTTCTGCTCTTTACAATAATGCTTACCAGAGGTGAGGAAATTGAAGAGTAGTATTGCAATAATAATTTCAGCACTATTTTTTATCATCGTAATGCTTTTCATTTACGCTGTTTCATTTACATCAAGCATATTTATTGAATCAATAAAGAATCTTGGCCAAATCTCCATTGAAATAAATCAGTACGGTTTAATATTCGAGGTGCTCGCAATACTCCTTCTCTCTTCAATGTTCGGCGCATTTTATTTAGCTTCAAAGGAGGAAGAACAATGATACCTTTAATTTATGTTTTAATAATAAGCCTGTTAATGTTTACTGTTGGATTGTACGGTATATTAACGGTCAAAGGAGGAATAAGGCTATTGATCAGTGTTGAAATATTAGTAAATAGTGCCAATTTGAACATAGTAGCATGGGCAACAATGAACGGTGATTCAAGCGGCATTCTATTTGTTTTAATATCCATAGCCATCGCGGCTGCAGAGGCCGCGGTAGGCTTTGCAATACTCGTTGCACTTTATAGACAGACCAAAGGTGTAGGACTGAAATCCCTCAAAGAGCTGAGGTGGTGAAAATTGATCACATATACTGGATTAAATGGATTTTTACAGACACCTGTTCTTTCAGCATTCTTCATATTTTTATTGCCCATTATAATATTTCCATTTGTAATGGTACTGGGTAAGAAATTTAGTTCTTTCAAAAAATATGCAGGTATAGTTGTAACATCTGGTATATTCATTTCTTTCATTCTTGCATATTACATATACAGCCTGAACACAGATTTTTATTTCTACAGTACATGGTTTAACAATTTTACCTGGGGTGTTTATATCGATCCGCTATCTGTTGCAATGGCATTGATGGTTTCAGGCGTTTCTTTTCTCATACATATGTTTGCAATAGGATATATAGGAAAAGATCCTAACAAGCATGTTTATTTTGCAGAAACATCCCTTTTCACAGGTGGTATGCTTGGTGTTGTCCTTAGTGCAAATATGGTAATGTTTTTCCTGTTTTGGGAGCTCGTTGGTCTGTGCTCCTATCTGCTTATAGGTTTCTGGTGGCATAAGCCTAATGCTGCCTCAGCTGCAAAGAAGGCTTTCATAGTAACAAGGGTTGGTGATGTTTTATTAATATTAGGTCTTGCTGTCCTTTACTGGTCATTCTTGCCTGTGATTAGATCATCTATAACGAATGATCCTCTTTCTGTTTATAATATAATCAATTATGCATCTGTTGTTATGAAGCAACCAGATGGACAGTTTTATCTGGCACTTGCAGGTTCTCTTGTTCTTGGGGGTGCTGCAGGTAAATCTGCACAATTCCCATTGCATGTATGGATACCAGATGCAATGGAAGGCCCTACAACAGTTTCAGCATTAATACATGCTGCAACAATGGTCACTGCGGGTATTTACCTTGTGGCAAGAATATACCCTGTTTATGTTTATGCAAGCCCATGGGCAGGATATTTAGTGCTTTATATAGGTGCCTTCACTGCATTCCTTGCAGGAACCATGGGTCTTGTTATGAACGATATTAAAAGGATATTGGCTTATTCAACAATAAGCCAGCTTGGATATATGTTGGCGGCACTTGGCCTTGGTTTTGTAGCAATAAATTACATAAGTGGAAATACAATTGGAATTAGTATTTATCATCTGATTGTTCATGCATTTCTAAAGGCATTGTTATTCCTCTCAGCAGGTGCAATACTTTATGCCCTTCTTGACACAAGGGACATAAGGAAGATGGGTGGCCTATGGAAGAAAATGCCAATTACGATTACAGCAATGTTCATAGGTGCTTTAACACTGGTAGGTTTTCCCCCCACAGCAGGCTATTTTAGTAAGGATGAAATTATATCACTTTCATATTTTGTTTTTAATCAAAACCCCTACGTTCTCTATGCCTGGCTTCTTCTCCTAATAGGTGCATTCCTAACAACTCTATACACATTCAGAATGTTTTTCACAGTGGCTCTGGGAAAGCCAAAGAGCTACGCAGCAGAGCATGCAAAGGATCCCCCGTGGGTAATGATCATACCAATGATTATACTCTCCATTCTTTCATTGATTTACGGTATATTTCAGAGCAGTTTTTACAGCTATTTTTCAAGCATGTTCTCAGGTCAGAGCTATTCAGGTACAGTCTCATTTTCAATTCCTATATACATTGAAATTTTACCATTCCTTCTCGTTTTACTCGGCATATATATAGCATGGATATTCTATGGATCACACAGGCTTTCATCTGAAAAAGTTGCAAAAGGATCTGGATCACTTTACAGGCTTGTAAAGGCAAAGTATTACCTTGATTTTATATTTACAAATATTATTGCTGAAAGGTTAATTGTATTTGTAGCGATAGTTATTTCTTTATTCGATAAATATGTCATAGATGGAATAGTAAATGGTATTGGTACCATTGCCAATCTTGGATCCCAGGCTTTCAGAAAGGTACAAACAGGAATTGTACAGAATTACGCTGCTATGGTAATACTTGGATTGCTTGTGTTTCTGATCATAGGAAAAATACTGGGGGTGTTTTGAATGGAATCATTTTATCTCTTGATTTTATTAATTCTTCCCTTAATATTTGCCATAATATCCTTTTTAAGTGGAAAATATTCTAAAGTAATATCGTCCATTCTGGCAGGTTTATTCATAATAATAGTTTTGCCATTCCTGCCCGTTATTAATTATTCATTGTTTAATCCAGAAACTCTCTATGGTATAAGCATAAACATTGAAATATCATATTTGAGCTATCCTCTCGTTTTACTCACTTCAATAGTTATATTCATTGCAATGATTTACCAGGATGGAAGGATTGAGAAATCTTACTTCTCATATCTATTTTTCCTGGAATTCTCATTGATGGGTGTATTCATAAGCCAGAATTTGATCCTTTTCTACATCTTCTGGGAGCTTGTTTTAATACCATCATACTTCATGATACTAAGATGGGGCGGACCTAAAAAGGATTATACTGCTTTAAAGTTTCTTATATACACACACGTCGGTTCTGTTCTCATGCTTGTTTCCATATTCATACTGGGATACAATTATTATTCTTTAACTGGACATTTTAACTTTAACATAGGAACGTTGATAACAAATCAATTCCTGAGCAACCTTTCACCATTGCTTATGTTCCTCGTTATGATGGGCTTCTTCCTTGCATTCTTTATAAAATTGCCAACAGTACCTTTTCATACATGGGCACCTGATGTATACGTTGAATCACCAACAACATCATCCATGGTATTTTCGGGTCTCCTTTCAAAGATGGGTGCATTCGGATTATTTAGTATATTCATAAGATTTGTACCATTCTCAGGGCCAGATGTTGGATATTTCCTCCTGTCACTTGCACTTTTATCCATAGTTTATGCTGCGTTTGCAGCCCTTGCGCAGAAGGATCTAAAGAGAATGGTTGCATACTCAAGCATTGGGCATATGGGCTTTATTACCCTTGCAATTTCTATAGTTTTCCTTGCACCAGTGCTTAATCTTCCCGATTCAGACGCGTACCTGGCCTTAGAGGGCGGTATGTTTATGATGTTTGCACACGGTCTTATTGTACCAATCCTTTTCGGTTCTGTTGGTTCAATAGAGAGATCTACAGGTACCAGGGCGATAAGAGATCTAGGCGGCCTTACCAAGATGATGCCCAATCTTGCAATCGTTATGGTTGCGGGTTTTCTTGCATCGCTCGGTCTTCCAGGTATGGCGGGATTCGTTGCTGAATTCTCAGTCGTTGTCGGTTCATGGTATTTTATAACCTATCTTTCATTCATTGTTATTTTTGGTCTTGTTGTTGTTGCAAGTTATCATATATGGGCGCTTCAGAGGACGCTCTTCGGGCCATATAACGAGTACCTGGGCAAGATAGGAGATATGCTTCCAAGAGAATTCTGGCCTATGATAATTCTCGTATTGGTGGTTATAATAGTTGGTATATTCCCATCACCCGTTTATTCCATGTTTAGCCATTATGCACAATTTATCGGAGGTATGTAAAATGATCCTATATCTTTTGCCATCTATAATTTTATTCGTGTTTGGTCTCCTCGTAATAGGCATTTCAATCTTTACAAAGGGTTCAAAATTAGTAATGTACACTTCATTATCAGGTGCATCACTCTCATTTTTAATTCTACTTTACAATTTATTAAATTTCACATTTGAAAAATATTCTGTATTTTACTTTGATTTTCCTGGTACAATATTTTCATTGCTATTTGCATTCATTTTAATTTTTGTAATAATATCCTCAATGAGATTCAATTATTCAAAACCTGAACTGTATTATGTCTTAATGCTTTTTGCAACTGGAAGCATGATACTTGCAGCTTATTCTTATAACCTCATTGCCATATTTGTTACATTTGAGGCTGCAAGCTTGGCCACCTATGCACTTGCATCCTACCCAAAAAGCCCTAAAAGCCTTGAGGCATCTTTAAAATTCTTTGTCATAGGCGCATTGTCATCGGCATTTATCATATTCGGCATTTCATATTATTACATTTCAACAAGCAGTTTCAACCTTGGCGTAATGCCTTCTAACAATTTTGGCCAGTTATTCATTTTATCACTGGTCCTGCTAATAGTTGGTTTCGGTTTCAAACTATCTCTATTTCCTTTTCACAGCTGGGCCATAGATACCTACAATGGTTCCAGGGCTCCTGTATCAGCATTACTATCAACTGCAAGCAAGCTTATGGCATTAATAGTGATGATAAGGATATTCCTTTCTGGAAATTTTCAGATACAGATTGGATCCACAGGTTATACGTATGTTCAGGCATTTTTCATTATCATCTCTATACTTACAATGACATACGGTAATGTTACAGCTCTTGCACAGAAGGATGTGAAAAGAATGCTTGCATATAGCAGTGTTGCTAACGCTGGATATCTAGCGCTTGTGTTCACAATTACAGGTTCAACAGCACTTTCACTTGCATTATCCTCAATATTGGTTTTCTCCATGGCATATATATTGATGAAAGGTGGTGCATTCATTTCAATGGAAAACTTTGAGGGAAAGGGTATTGGAACATCCTTGGATGATATTTCTGGAATAGCCAAGGAAAGGCCATTGTTTGCAATTTCATTCTCCATATTGCTATTTTCACTTGCAGGTATTCCTCCAACATTAGGTTTCATGGCCAAATATTTCCTATTCTTGAGTTTAATAGAGGGAAATCTATGGTGGCTTGCAATTATTGCTGTTATAAATTCCGCAATATCCGTTTATTACTATTTCAGGGTAGTTATGTACATGTGGAAGGAACCAAAGATGAATTTTGAAACAAATAGAAATGTTGATTCTGTCGTATTGTTATTTGCAATACTTGTTATCATTATAGGTATTTTAACACCGCTTTTCATAGGTGGATTAAACGTTTTGTGGGGTGGATTACCATGATATTGGCTAGACTTTACATCTCCGTCTATAATACGGACCTTATCTATGGCGAAATAAATGGTGCATATAAAGCCATGAAAAGGCTTTACAATATTTCAGAAAAAAGGAGATCAATTATATATGAAGGATTGAAAAAATTCGCAGAAATAAATCTTAATGCGCTAGAGGGTAAAATTTCAATATCCCAGGCAAAAAAGGAGCTTGAAGAATTATCAAAGAGCCATCCGGAAATTTTCTTAATAGACAGGGAGGGTACAGGAAGCGTTGAGGAATCACTCAAAGGTTATATGCACAGGCTTGAATATTCAATAAATAGATATGATATAAAATATCCGTATTTCAACATGCAGAGGTGTGATGACCTGTGAAAGAATGTATTGAAGAATGGGAAAGAGAAAAAAAAGAAGAAAAGGCAGCAGAGGTGCTTAGATGCTTCAAAGAATGGGCAGAGGAAATATATTTTAATGATGATGAAAGCAGATTAATGCTTGCAAGGGAAGTATGGGATAGATCTGTAACAGAGATTATGAAAGAAATATCTGAAACATTAAATATAAAAACAAGGGATGATTTTATATATTTGAAGGAGAAATATAATCTTACGATGTATTAGTAAAATTTATCTTTTGAAATTGTTGGTGTTTATGTATGTATGCAATTTTCAAGGTTGAAAAAAAGGACAGTGCAAAAATAGATGAACTTTACACAGATGACATTGTTTCAAGGCAGAGCATAATCAGGAGGGATGGCATATCCCTAGAGCTTAAGGATGATTCATTTTATGTACTAGTTGAAGGTTCTGAAGAGGGAATAAAAAGGGCAAGGGAGATTGCATCCAAATTTTCCAAAGTCTTGGAAGGAGAAGAACTTGATTCCATATACAGAAAATTTAAGGCACAGGATGACAAATCTCTAGAGGGTCTGGGATCCATATTCGGTTGATTATGCTTCATTTAATCTTGGCGGATGCAGAACTTGAGCTTGTGCCAGAAGAATTATGGAACCATCCCTCAGTGATAAATGTTGCACAGAGAAGGGGGAAAAAGCCAAGAAATATACTTTTAGATTCCACATTCCATCATACTGCCATCAGGGCGCATTTTAAGGGTGAAGAAAATAGAAGGGGAAGGCCAGATATTACACATTATTTTTTGTTGAATTCGCTTGAATCACCTTTAAACCTAAAGAATGGTCTAAGGGTTTATGTGCATACAAGAAACAATGAAGTAATTTTTATCAGGCCTGAAACAAGGATTCCAAAAAGTTATAACAGGTTTGTTGGCTTAATTGAAGAACTTTTTCATAATGGATATGTTCCATCAAAGAACGATCCGCTCCTCTGGATAGAAAAGTTGAACATTAAAGATCTTCTAAGGAATATAGGCGAAGAAAATGTTCTTGTTTTGTGCTCAAAAGGTGAGAAGAAAAGGATTTATGAAATAATTGAAAAGGATCAGGCTGTAATAATCGGTGGATTTCCTTCTGGAACATTTATCTCCGACATTAAAAATTTTAAAAAGGTATCCATATTTGATGTTGATCTTACTGCATGGGTTACTGCTTATGAAGTAATTGCAAATTATGAATTTAAATTTTCAATCCTCTAATTAATCTCATCTTTTCAATTTTTTTCTTGATTGTATCAATTTTTCCTATGTCATGTCTTACAAAAACATTCCCTTGAACGTATTTCAAAGAAATCTCAACAGTCTTTTCAGCTTTTTCTAAGCTTTCATTAATTCCAACTATTGCAATAGCTCTGGAGTGTGTGGTTAAAATTTTTCCGTCTAAAAGATTTACTGATCCATAATAAATTTTAGCCCCTTGATTTTTTATTTTTTCTTCATCTATATGTATTTCTTCGCCCTCTTTTGGTTTTGTTCCATAACCCTGAGGAACTACGTATTTAACTACTGTTGCCTTTTTATCAAAGTTAAAGTTATTTTTTATATCACCATTTATAATGTCTTCCATGACAGCAATGAAATTACCTTTAAATGTACTGAGTACATTCATTCCTTCAGGATCACCAAATCTGGCATTTATTTCTATAACCCTTGGTCCTTTTCCCGTAATCATGAATTGTCCGTATATTACACCCTTGTATACTATGCCTTCCATTTTCATTGCATTTACTATGGAATTTAAAATCCTAACAGATTCTTCATAATCATTTTTTGTAAGAAATGGAAGCATATGATCCTCCATAGAATAAGAGCCCATGCCCCCTGTATTTGGTCCCTCATCATTATCAAATGCCCTTTTAAAGTCCTGAACCAATGGCATGGGTATGATTTTTGATCCATCCGAAAATGCTTGTAAAGTATATTCTTCGCCCAAAAGCTTCTCTTCAATAAGAACACCCTTGCCCTCGCCTATGCCTTCTTTTATAACACTTATAGCATAAGATAGACCCTCATCCCTTGTTTTAAAATGATCCCCCTGTACCCTGACTCCTTTACCACCTGTTAAACCTACTGGCTTTACAACAAATTCACCTTCAAATTCACTCAAATATTTTTTTAATTTTTCAACATTATCAAAAAATGCATTATTCACATTGCCGGGTATGCTGTATTTTTCCATAAGATCTCTCATAAATTTTTTGCTTGTTTCTATTTGGGCAGCTTCCTTTGTTGGTGATGCACATTTGATACCATTTTTTTCTAGTTCATTTACTATACCATTCTCAAGTGGTGCTTCAGGTCCAATAATTGCAATATCAATATCCCCATTTCTTATTGGCCCCCATTTTATAATGTTATTTACATTTGTTTCCTTTTCTATTAAAAAATCTTCACTTATCCTCTTTAACCCAGGATTAAGGTTTGACATTATTGTAAATAACCTTCCACCACTTTCTTTTACTTTTTCACCTATTATGTGCTCCCTTGCTCCTCCACCAACGAGCAATACATTCATTTTTTCTCATCCTCGAGATTCAGGTTTAATTTTTTTGCAAGATATTCTTTAAGGTTTTTAGGATCTGAAATATCTATGCCGAAATATGGACCAAAATTCTTTGTTACAGAAATAAGAATAGTTTTTCCAGATGTTCTAGTGACAATTAAATTCTTAGATTTCAATAAATTTACATGTTCATAAATTTTTTCCCCTATCATTTCTCTCAAGGTGCTCTGTTTTATTGGTTGATAAAATGCTATTACCGCAAGCGTTTTAAGCACATCCTTATCCAGTTCAGGTTTACTAAACCTGTACGCTATTTCAAGGTAATCCTCCCTGAGTTGCATTACATATTTTTGACCCACCTTTGTTATTTCTATTGAGCTATCATTTTTTTTATAATCATCTTTTAAAGATTTTAATGCTCTATAGACATCTTTCCTTCCTATGTTGAGTTTTTCAGATATTTCCGATATCTTTATGGGTTCATCAACAGAAAAAAGGACAGCCTCTACGAGTTTTTTAACATCCATGGTTTTGATAAATATATGATTATTAATAAATTTTGGTATGTTTCTAAGCAGGACATAAATGATCAAATTTCAAATTCAGGAACAGATATTTAGAATTAAATGCATATCTGAATACATAAAGGCAAATCGAATTTTTTGGTAGATATGAATACTTCGGTCTTTAAACAATTTATTAAATTCAATTAATAGCACTAATGATTGGGCGTTTAAATTAGCTAAATATCCAAAAGATTTAGATAGAAGTAGCTGAGGTATATGCTAACAAATATCATATAATACTTAATATACTGATTTGCATTTACATATCATGCTGGAGGCTGTTGAAAATGGCTGAAGAATTAAATCCGTTCAAAATAGCGCAGGAACAGTTGGACAAGGCTGCAAAGATAATGAACCTGGATCCTACAGTGCATCAGTTTTTGAGGGAGCCCATGAGAATTCTTGAGGTAACAATACCAGTGAAGATGGATGATGGGTCAGTAAAAATATTTAAAGGGTTCAGGGTACAGTACAATGATGCTAGGGGACCGACAAAGGGTGGAATAAGGTATCATCCTCAGGAAACACTCGATACTGTAAAAGCACTTTCTGCATGGATGACATGGAAGACTTCTGTAGTTGATTTACCCTATGGTGGTGCAAAGGGTGGAATTATCTGTGATCCAAAATCAATGAGCGAAGGTGAACTCGAAAGATTGTCCAGGGGTTATATAAGGGCAATAGGAAGATTCATAGGCCCGGAAAGGGATATACCGGCACCTGATGTTTATACTACACCACAAATGATGGCATGGATGATGGATGAATATTCAAAAATTGTTGGTTACAATGCACCAGGCGTTATCACAGGTAAACCATTGGAAGTGGGTGGTTCTCTTGGAAGGGGAGATGCAACTGCAAGGGGCGGTCTTTACACATTAAGGGAAGCAGCTAAAAAAATAAATCTCGATCTGAAGAAGGCGACAGTAGCCGTTCAGGGTTTCGGTAATGCTGGTCAATTTGCCCACAAGCTTGTTACTGAAATGTTCGGATCTAAGGTAGTTGCAGTTAGCGATACCAAAGGAGGAATTTATTCTAAGGATGGCCTTGACTTTAAAAAAGTTTTTGATCACAAAGAGAAAACAGGTTCTGTTATCAATTTTCCGGGTGCTAAAAATATAACGAACGAAGATCTTCTAGAGCTAGATGTTGATGTATTGATTCCAGCAGCAATAGAAAACCAGATTACAGGAAAGAATGCAAATAAGATTAAAGCTAAGATTGTTCTTGAACTTGCAAATGGGCCTACTACCCCAGATGCGGATGTTATTCTATTCAAGAAAGGAATTCTAGATATACCAGATTTCCTTGCAAATGCAGGTGGTGTTACGGTATCATATTTTGAATGGGTACAGAACATTAACGGATATTACTGGACCGAAGAAGAGGTGTATCAGAGACTCGACCAAAAAATGACAAAGGCATTCTGGGATGTAATGGAAACTGCTGAAAAGTATAAGGTAGAGCCAAGGATGGGAGCATATATAGTTGCAGTAAAAAGAGTCGCTGATGCTGTAAAGACGAGAGGTTGGGTATAAAAAATTTTAATTTTTTCATTTTTTTTAAAATTTAAATTAAATAACTAGTTAAATAAAGAATTTATTTTTTAATAATTTAGGATTTTTAAAGATTTTTTGATTGTTATAAAAATTATATTATTAATAATAAAAGCCGTGCTACATTGAACCTAGATATCATTTGTCAAACAATATTTAATAATTTGTATGTAATTCTCTATTTACCTTTATTGAGGTGAAAAATATGGAAGATGATAGGTTGATGTTAGATAAATTAAACCCTTTCAAGATAGCGCAGAGGCAACTTGACAAGGCTGCGAAGATAATGAAGCTGGATCCAGCTATACATGCGATTTTAAGGGAACCGATGAGGGTTTATGAAGTAAACATACCTGTAAAGATGGATGATGGTTCGGTTAAAATATTCAAAGGCTTCAGAGTGCATCATAATGATGCTAGGGGGCCTGTAAAGGGTGGTATAAGATTCCATCCAGATGAAACACTTGATACAGTTAAAGCACTATCAATGTGGATGACATGGAAGACATCCGTGGTAAATGTTCCATATGGTGGTGCAAAGGGTGGAATTATTGTAGATCCAGAAAAATTGAGTAAAGGGGAACTTGAAAGGCTTTCAAGGGAATACATAAGGGCAATTGCAAGATTCATAGGTCCTGAAAAGGATATACCGGCACCGGATGTAAACACAAACCCACAGATTATGGCATGGATGGTGGATGAATATTCAAAAATAGTAGGATATAATGCATTTGGTGTAATCACAGGAAAACCCCTTGAAATTGGAGGATCGCAGGGAAGGACAGAGGCTACTGCCAGGGGTGGAGCATACGTTTTGAGGGAAGCTGCTAAAAAAATAAATCTTGACCTTTCTAAGGCAAGGGTAGCTATTCAGGGCAACGGAAATGTTGGCGGATATGCACATAAGGTCATTACAGAAATGTTTGGTTCTAAAGTTGTTGCTATTAGTGATGTAAATGGTGGTATTTACAATGAGAATGGCATAGACTATTATGCTATTCAGGAATACAAGGCAAAAAACAAGGGAACAATTTCAGGCTTTCCAGGTGCAAAAGCAATTACAAACAAGGAATTGCTTGAATTAGATGTTGATGTTCTCATTCCTGCCGCCATAGAAAATCAAATTACCAGTGAAAACGCTGACAAAATCAAAGCTAAGATTGTTCTTGAACTTGCAAATGGACCATGCACACCAGAGGCTGATGAAATATTATTCAAGAAAGGCATACTTCAGGTCCCGGACATACTTGCAAATGCAGGTGGTGTTACGGTATCATATTTTGAATGGGTACAGAACATTAACGGATATTACTGGACCGAAGAAGAGGTGTACCAGAGACTCGACCAATGGATGACAAAGGCATTCTGGGATACGGTTAAGATGGCTGATAATTACAAGGTAGAGCCAAGGATGGGAGCATATATAGTTGCAGTAAAAAGAGTTGCTGATGCAATAAAAGTAAGGGGTTGGGTTTAAATCCTTTATACTTATTTTATTTATTTAAAAATCTGAAAAAGTTTTAAATACAATATAATTATTAAAGAGATACGGTAAAAAGGTTAGGTGAATTTTTATGGAAGAAAAATTGAAAACCGGTACAACAACTGTTGGTATTGTTACAAAGGAAGGGGTTGTCATGGCCACTGAAAAGAGGGCCACAATGGATAATTTTATCGCTCATAAGGTCACTCAGAAATTGTATGAAATTGACAAGTACATAGGAATGACTACGGCGGGTCTTGTTGGTGATTTGCAGGTTCTTGTAAGATATCTGAGGGCTGAGGTTGAATTATACAAGTTAAAGAATAAGAAACCCATTACCGTTCAAGGTGCTGCTACACTTTTAGCAAACATACTTAATCAAAGTAAATTTTATCCATATTATGTAAGTTTAATTGTTGGTGGATACGATTCAAAAGGTTACCATGTGTTTGGTCTAGATGCTGCTGGTGGATCAATTGAGGATAAATACATCAGTGCGGGTTCAGGATCCTTATTTGTATATGGTGTGCTTGAAGATTCATACCATGATGATTTGACCATTGATGAAGCAATAAACATAGTAATAAGGGGTGTAAGTGCTGCTATGAAGAGGGATTCAGCATCCGGTGATGGCATAGATGTAGCGACAATAACTGAAAAGGAAGGTTTTGTTAAACTGGATGATGATGAAATCAAAAAAAGAATGAAAAAGTTAAAACTTATACAATAAACAATTTAAAGTTCTGGAAGGCGTAAAATAATGTCAATGGGTGTATGGGAGGATATACTACAGCAAACTAAGATGGCAGTTTTGGAGTTTGCTCCTTCGATTACAATCACTAGTATAGATTTTGAAGCTTCACTCATTGTAGTTTACACAAAGGACATAGATTTCTTTACAGATAACCCAAATGTTGTAAAACAGATAGCCCAAAAGATTAGGAGAAGAATATCCATAAGACCGGATCCATCAATATTGATGAATGAAGAAGAGGCAAAGGCAACAATAAAAAAGATTGCTCCAGAGGAAGCGGGTATAACTGACATATATTTTGAACCTGAAACTTGTGAAGTTATAATAGCAGCTGAAGCACCAGGTCTTGTAATAGGTAAAGAGGGCCAGTTATTGAATGAAATAAAGAAGCAGATAAAGTGGGCTCCAAAGGTAGTTAGAACTCCTCCTTTACCATCAAGGATAGTTTCAGAGATAAGAGAATATTTAAAAGAAAATCAGAACGAAAGGAGAGAATTTTTAAGGGAAGTGGGCAGAAAACTCAACAGGCCAATCCTAAACGGTGAAAATTGGATAAGGATCATTGCCCTTGGCGGTTACAGGGAAGTTGGAAGATCAGCAACTTTAATTATGACACGGAATAGTCGAGTACTCGTTGATTGTGGCGTAGTCGCCGGGAATGTTCAGGGCAATGAACCATGGTCTGGGATACCTTATCTTTATGTCCCTGAGATATGGTCCCAAGATTCGTTTCAGAATGAAAATAACCCGTTCAAGTATCTTGATGCAGTCGTACTCACACATGCACATCTTGATCACTCTGGCCTTTTGCCCATGCTTTACAAATATAATTTTAAGGGACCCGTATATGCAACACCACCAACGAGGGATCTTGCTGTTCTTCTTCAAATGGATTATCTTAAACTTGCGCATTCAGAAGGTGGAAAGGTTCCATATGATTCAAAGGACATAAAAGAAATGCTTAAGAGAACTATAACAATTGAATATGGCGAAACAACAGACATAGCTCAAGATGTGAGATTGACATTCCATAACGCTGGTCATATTCTGGGTTCTTCCATTGCACATTTTCACATTGGAGAAGGTTTGCATAATATTATCGTTTCAGGGGACATAAAATTTGAAAAAACATGGTTATTCAGTGCTGCAACAAATAAATTTCCCAGGGCTGAGACCGTAATAATTGAATCCACTTATGGTGGCAGGAATGATTTCCAGCCCTCAAGGAAAGAAGCTGGTGAAAATTTAAAAAATATCGTTTCAAATGTTATACAAAGGAATGGAAAAGTTCTCATACCCGTATTTGCAGTGGGCAGAAGTCAGGAGGTAATGCTAGTTCTTGAAGAATATATCAGGAATAATGAACTTCAGAAGATACCAGTATACATAGATGGAATGATATGGGAAGCAACAGCGATTCATGCTGCATATCCTGAATACCTTAACAGGGAGCTCAGGGAAAGGATATTCAAGAAATCAGACAATCCATTCCTTTCAGACATTTTTGTCAGGGTTGATACACCTGAAAGAAGGCAAAAAATAGTGAATGACCCTGATCCTTCCGTTATACTTGCAACATCAGGTATGATGAACGGTGGCCCAGTAATGGAATATTTTATAAACATGGCTGAAAACCCGAAAAATGCTTTAATTTTTGTTGGTTATCAGGCCGAAGGTACGCTTGGCAGACGTATACAGAGGGGGGAAAAATCAATAGTACTATCATACATGGGCAAGATGAATACAATAAACATTGATATGGAAATATCAACGGTAGAAGGATTTTCAGGTCATGCTGATAGAAAGCAGTTGATACAGTTTATAACATCCATGCATCCAAGACCAAACAGGGTTATTACTTGTCATGGTGATGGCGAGAATTGTTTATATCTTGCAGATACATTTTATAGAAAGTATGGCATAGACGCAGTTGCGCCAAAGAACCTTGAAGGGTTAAGGGTCTACTGATTATGAACTTTAAAAATCTGGATGAGATGAATGAAATTCTTGTCAATTGCAAGAAATGCCCAAGATTAGTCGAATTCAGGGAAAGTGTTTCAAAAAGAAAAAACAGATTTTTTGGAGAACAGTACTGGAGCAGGCCAGTTCCAGGTTACGGCAATCATAATGGGCATCTGTTGATACTTGGCTTAGCACCTGCTGCTACTGGTGGAAACAGGACAGGCAGGATATTTACAGGTGATAAGAGTGCAGAGTTTCTTGTTTCCTGCCTGCACAAGACAGGTTTCACAAATATGGAAAGATCGGAAAAAAAAGACGATGGTCTTGTTTATTATGATGCATATGTCACAGCCGTATTAAAGTGCGTTCCGCCCAATGATAAACCCACCAGGGATGAGCTTGAAAACTGTAGTCCATATCTAAATTTTGAAATAGATACCATGAAAAATCTTAAAGCGATTCTTGTCCTTGGAAGGATAGCATTTGATTCTTTAAAAAAATATTACAGAAATAAAGGATTTGATGTGGATGGCCTAGAATTTAAGCATGGCAGAAATTATGATATAGGTACAATCAGAATTTATTGCTCCTACCATCCAAGTCCAAGGAATGTGAATACGGGCAGAATAAAAAGTGAAGATTTGATAGATATCTTGATGGAAATAAGGGATTACATCAATAGATAAACATTTTATATTGAAAAAGATTTTGGTAATTATGACAAATAAAAAGCAAACGAAAGAAAAAAATGAAAAGGATGATCAGGCGGAATATGTGGATTTTCTAGAAGAAACATTGAGTGAATTTACACTTGCATTCCTTCTAGATATGGAAAAGCATGGTATATTCACTTCAAAGGATGATGAATTCATGGTCACGGACAAGTTCATGGACAAATTATTGGATTATAGCATGCAAAATTTGAACAGTGGTATGGATTCCGAGGATATAATTGGTGATTCCGTATTCAGTGCTATAAAGGAATTTTACAGTGATCAGCTTTCGGATGAAGAGATATACCCAAGGGCAGATATTGTAATAAGCTTTGTTCTTCAGGACCTTGAAAATGCAATAAAAGAAAATTCATCTAAATGATTGCCTGTGGTATAGATGAAGCGGGGCGTGGCCCTGTCTTCGGTCCATTGGTAATTTGCGGTCTATGTGCAAGGGATGAGGATCTTATACCCCTTGGTGTAAAAGATTCTAAGCTTCTGAGTCCGGATAAAAGAGAGAGTCTATATCCCAAGATACTGGATGTTTCTATGGATTACAGTATAGAAGTAATAGGTGCAGAGAAGATAGATGAAATGATGAAAATTTATACCTTAAATGAAATAGAAGCGATATATTTTGCAAAGGTTATTGATCAATTGAATGGAGATAAATTTATTGTTGATGCTGCCGATGTGAATGAAGATAGATTTGCAAAAATGATTTTAAAGTACGTTGGGAAAGAAGTAAAAATAATTTCAAAACATAAGGCTGACCGTAATTATCCAGTGGTATCAGCCGCATCAATTATTGCAAAGGTGACCAGAGACAGAGAAATAGAGAAGATAAGGTCCAAAATAGGCGATTTTGGATCGGGATATCCATCTGACCAGAGAACGGTGGATTTCCTGAAATCTTATTATAAAAAGACAGGAAATTTTCCACCTTATGTGAGGCATTCCTGGAAGACACTGGAAAAATTAATTACATTGGATAACTTTTTGGATGGTGATAGCGATGGAAAGACTTTTTGAGCTCGTTGAAAAATTCAATAAAAAGGCCTTAGATGATGAAAAATTAAAGCAGGATTTAAAAGGTTTAGAAAAGAAAATTGAAATAAATTTTACAGATGATGGAAATTACAGTTTTATATTAAAAGACGGGCAGTTATCCAGGTTTAATGGTAAATTTGATAGGCCTGATATAACAGTATTAATATCAACAGATATTTTTAACAGCATTCTTAATAAAGAGCTTGATGTATTAAGCGCATATATAACAAGAAAATTTACTGTTAAGGCATCGCTTTCAGATAAACTTCTTATATCAGAACTTTTAAAATGAAAATAGTTTAATCCATGTAGTGTTATAAAAAAGTTAGGAGTTTGAGGGAAGCAGTAAAACTCCGACCTTCAGGGAGGAGATACACGGACTTCCCTCACC
>JBMFTB010000024.1:0-22264 GCA_049967255.1 Thermoplasmata archaeon | reverse complement strand
GTTCAATGAAACTCCGCTCACGGGTGGAGCAGGAGACCAGCAACAAGCTCCGAAGCTTTAGCTTAGGAGTAGCTGACTATAAAATGATTTCAATGCTTTACCTTTTTCCAGTCCTCGAGGAACCTGTCAATTCCCTCATCCGTTTTAGGGTGAGTAATTATTTTTTCTAATACGGAATAGGGCATTGTAACAATATCTGCCCCTATAAGTGATGCTTCATAAACATGCATGGGATGCCTTACGCTTGCAACAATGATCTCTGTTGAAAAACTGTAATTCCTGAATATTGTTTTTAGATCATCAACGATCTTCATACCATATTCGCTTATATCGTCCAATCTGCCTACGAATGGAGAGACATATGATGCACCTGCTTTGGCAGCAAGCAATCCTTGATTGCTTGTAAATATAAGAGTTGCATTTGTTTTGATACCATGGTCCTTCAGCATCTTCATTGCCTTCAGGCCTTCTGCTGTGATTGGTACTTTTATAACAACATTATCACCAAGTTTTGCAAGTTGCATTGCCTCATCAACCATGCCCTTGTGCTCCAGTGAAGTTACCTCCAGGCTCACAGGGCCCGGTACAGTCTTAAGTATTTCTGAAACAATTTCATTGAATGTACCATGGGCTGCCTCTTTTGATATAAGTGTAGGATTTGTTGTTACTCCATCAAGTATTCCAAGGTCAAGGGCTTTCTTTATTTCAGCAATATTTGCAGTATCAAGGAATATTTTCATTTTCTCACCTTACCATTTCTTCAGTAATCTCAACAATTCTCTTACTATTTACTCCATATTTTTCAAGCAATGCCCATCCTGGGCCACTTTCACCAAATTTATCCATTACAGCTATCCTTCTAAGCCTAGCCTGCTCGCTTTCAGCAAGCACTTCTGCTACTCTTGAACCTAAGCCGTTGTATATTGAATGTTCTTCAACGGTAATTAACTTTTTGGTCTTTCTCGCAAATTTGATTATTAAATCCCTATCTATGGGCTTTAATGTGGGCATATGTATTATAGACGCATAAATACCCTTTTCCTTCAATTGATTCATTGCGTCAATGCAAATGCCCAATGTTACACCTGTAGAAATAATTGTAACATCTTCTCCTTCGCTAATTATAATACCTTTACCTATTTCAAAATCATAATCACTCAAAAGCGTGGGTACCTTTTCCCTTGATAAACGTACATAAAAAGGTCCATCAGAATATGCAATTTTTTTAATCACTCTTTTTGTTTCAGGTGCATCTGCAGGTGCAATAACCCTGAAATTTGGAAGACCTGACATTATGCCAAGATCCTCTAGCATCTGATGGGTAGCACCATCCTCACCAACTGTTAGACCTGCGTGCGTTGCTACTATTTTGACGTTTAAACCTGTGTAAGCTATACTTTGCCTAATCACATCGTATGCTCTTCCAACAATAAATACAGCAAATGAGCTTGCGAACACTATTTTTCCAGATCTTGCAAGACCTGCAGCCACTCCAACTTCATTTTGTTCCTGTATGCCCATATTAAAAAACCTTTCTGGATATTTTTTAGAGAACATTATTGTATGCGTACTAGATGACAAATCAGCATCTAATACAACAATCCTCTTATCCATACCAAGTTCGGAAATTGCTTCGCCGTATGCCATTCTCTGACTTTCCATCATAAAGATCCTTCCTTCAATATTCTTTTCCTTTCTTGCTCAAGCTCTTTAATTGCTGTTTCATACTGGTCCTTATTTGGCGCTTTTCCATGAAATTCATGGGTGTTTTCCATGAAAGATACACCCTTTCCCTTTACAGTATTTGCAATTATCATTTTTGGTTTTCCATTCCTCTTTTTTGATTTTTCAAGCGCATCAATTATCTGGAAAATATCATGGCCGTCAATGGTCATAACATCCCAGTTAAAGGCCCTAAATTTATTCTCCATATTTCCCAGGGAAATTATTGATTCGGTGGAACCATCTAGCTGGTAGCGGTTCCTGTCAAGTATAGAAATAAGATTGTCAAGCTTGTTATGAGCTGCGCTCATTGCAGCCTCCCAAACAATACCCTCTTCTGATTCACCATCACCTATTAAGGTATAAATAAAATAATCCGCATTATCTATTTTCGATGCTATTGCCATACCTACAGCCGTGCTGAATCCCTGACCTAGTGATCCAGTGGTCATATCAACGCCTGGGACATGAATAGTTGGGTGGCCCTGTAATCTGGACCCCATTTTCCTGAATGTATATAGCTCATCCATTGAAAAATATCCTTTCATTGCAAGAACTGCATAATAGGCTGCGGATGCATGACCTTTGCTTAAAACAAATCTGTCCCTTTTTTCCCATTCTGGATTTTTTGGATCAACATTCATTATTTTAAAATAAAGAGTAGCGAGGATATCCGCTGATGATAATGAACCACCAGGGTGGCCAGACTGCGCATTGTAAATCATTTTTATTGATAATGTTCTTATTTCATTTGCCTTTAATTTCAATTCCATGATTTCATCAGTAGTCATCAAAATCCCTCTTTGAAAAATAATAAATATCATCATGTTTCTTATAACCAAGTTTTTTGAAAAGATTTTGTGATGGTATATTCCAATCCTCAACCAATGCAGCAAAAAGGAAAATTCCACGGCTTCTAAATGTTTCCTCTGCTCTTTTTACTATTTCTGCAGCCACGCCCTTCCTCTGATATTCTGGATCCACTGCTAGTCTATTTATCCACCCCTTTCTTCCATCATCTGTCAGCATTGCAATGCCCACAAGCCTTTCAGCATCAAATGCACCAAGAAACATGTTTGGCTGTTTTATCATCTGTTCTGAAATGGCCCTTTCACTATCCCTACCCGCTGGCTTGAATTTCAACCCTGATCTTTTCCATAATTCAACAACCTTGCCATAATCTTCAAGAGAGAGAAAACGATAATGCATAATTGGTAAAAGTGATTGTATTTCTTAAATTTTTTTTATCTTATTTCAAAAATTTCCCCATAAAGATAAAATGCACTGTATCCGACAATTTTCACATCATAATAATTGTTAATAGAAACATTTTTTAAAATAACGGGTCTGTAACCATCCGTTCTTGCAAGGTAATCCATTTTCCCTTTTTCCGTAACAAGTACTCTCTTTATCGATGAAAGAAGTTCCATATTCCTTTCTATACTTATTTTCCTGTGCATTTCTGTGAGTTTTAATGACCATTCCTTTGAAATTGTTGATTTTACAGGCTTTAGCTTAAATGCCATTGTGCCCTCCCTTGGTGAGTATCTTGTAATGTTTAAAATATCTGGTCTTATATTCTTAACGAGGGAAACTGTTTCAGAAAAACTATCTTCATCTTCACCCGGAAAACCAACTATTACATCTGTGGAGAATGTGTAATGTTCAAAATTTTTCCTTATATTTTCAACAATTCCTTTAAACTCTTTTGATGTATATTCTCTTCCCATTAATCCAAGGATTCTGTCATTTGCGCTCTGGAAAGGAACATGAAAGAATTTAAAAATCTTGTCAGTTTTAAAGGATTCAATCAAATCAGGTAGAATTTTTAATGTATTGCTAGGTTCCATCATACCTACTCTTATCTTAAAATCACCATCTACGTTTGATAGTATATTCAAAAGTTCTGCTAAGTTCGTGCTTATGTCTAAACCATATGAGGCCGTATCCAGGGCGCTAAGCCTAATTTCCTTGAATCCTTTCTTAACCCCCATTTTGAATTTTTCAAGTATTTTATCTGGTTCGTAACTTCTCAGCCTTCCCCTTGCTAATTTTGAGATGCAATATGTGCAATGCCCAGTGCATCCCTGTGCAATCGGTATTGTGAGCGTATTCTCAAAAGCTGGTACATCCTTAGGCTGATATGCAATACCATTAATTAAAGGTACTTCTCCAGGTTTTATTGTTGAAATATTTTTATTATTCAAAGTTAAATTTTTTATGGATGGTAAACAACCATATACAACCATTTTTTTATTAAATTTTGAAAGTTCTTCTATTCTCCTTAGCATATAATTTTCAGTATGTTTAATAACAACACATGTACCAATTATGATAATATCAGCATTTTCTGGCGTACTAACTAATTCGTGACCATTTTCAAGCATGGATTCTACAATTTCCATTGTTTCGCCCTGGTTTAAAGAACAACCATATTTCTCGTAATATAACTTCACAAAAATACCATGGTATCATGTTAAAAAATATTTCTATTCACAACCTTTATTTATTCTTTTTAACTTCCCTTAAAAGGTGACATTCATGGATGAAAAAATTGAAATGATGGATTTCATTGGTATTAGTAACATAGATGAACTTTTTAGAGATATACCAGAGGATGTGAGAATTGAAAAACTAAAAATACCTGACAGCGTTGATGAGCACACTTTAAGGATAGAGGCAAAGAATATACTTTCAAAAAACAAATCATTTTTTGACATGCCAAGTTTTATTGGTGCTGGAGTTTACAACCATTACATACCTGCAGGCGTTTATGCAATTGCATCAAGGTCAGAATTCTATACAGCGTATACGCCCTACCAGCCTGAAATTTCACAGGGAATACTACAAACACTATTTGAATACCAGAGCTACATTGCAGAGTTGACAGGCCTAGATGCCACAAATGCGTCAATGTATGATCATGCATCTGCACTTGGGGAAGCAGCAAGGATGGCGCACAGTATTAATGAAAAAAATGAAATTCTCATACCAAAGAATTTGACATGGCAGAAGAAAAGTGTGCTCTGGAATTACATTAAAGGTCTTGGAATGAACATTGTAGAATATGGTTACGAAAGAAACACGGGCAAAATAGATCTGGAGGACTTAAAAAATAAAATTAATCAAAACACATCTGCCGTTTATGCTGAGAATCCAAACTTTTTCGGTATAATAGATGACCATGTACTAAAAGTAAGAGAACTAGGAAAATTCATTTTTATTGCAGGCATAAACCCAATTTCACTTGGAATTTTAAAGCCCCCTGGAGATTACGGTGCAGATATTGCAATTGGTGAAGGCCAGATTATAGGAAATCCCATGAATTTTGGAGGGCCATTATTAGGTATATTTGCAACAAAAATGGAATATGTAAGAAAAATGCCGGGCAGAATTATTGGCATGTCAAAGGACAGAAATGGTAAAAGAGCCTTTGTTATGACTCTTCAAACAAGAGAACAACACATTAGAAGAGCAAGAGCAACAAGCAACATTTGTTCTAATGAGGCTCTCTGCGCCGTGTTTTCTGCATCTTATTTATCCTTCCTGGGTAAATCAGGATTGAAAAGACTTGCAGAAATAAACGTTCAAAGGGCAAATGATGTAAGGGAAAAGATAGCAAGTATAAATGGATTCAGGAATGCACACGATTCTTTACACTTCAATGAGTTTGTTATAAAGCTGCCCAGAAGTGAGATGGATATTCACAAGTATTTGCTCTCTAAAAATATACATGGTGGCTATTTATTAAATACATGGAACAAAAATGCATTCCCAGAATTGGGTGATGCAATGCTTTTCAATGTCACAGAGGTTCATACAGATGAGCACATAGAAAAATTATTGAGTGCATTGAGGGAGGTGCAGTAAAATGTTCCACCAGGCGGTATGGGATGAGAAGCTTATTTTTGAAAAGTCTGGAAGGAGAACGCTGAAATTACCACATGAAGATGTGAAATTGAATGTGAACATTCCACATGATCTTTTAAGAAATGATCTAAACATAAGTGATAACGAGGAATATGAGGTAATTAGGCACTATGTGAGACTTTCTCAAATGAATTATGGCGTTGATTTGAACACATACCCATTAGGCTCTTGCACAATGAAGTATAATCCAAAAATTTCAGAGGAGATAGTTTCAATGGATCAAATTAAATATGTTCACCCATTACAGGATGAATCCACTGTTCAGGGATCTTTGCAGATCATGTACGAGCTCCAAGAATATCTGAAAGAAATTGGTGGCATGGATGCTGTAACGCTCCAGCCTGTTGCTGGAGCAGATGGTGAGTTTACCGGACTGCTTCTCGTTAGGGCTTATCATGAAAACAGAAAAGATTTTAAAAGGACGGAGATCATTGTTCCAGATTCTGCTCATGGAACGAATCCAGCAAGCTCAACGATGGCAGGGTTTACAACAATTGAAATAAAATCTAATGAAAATGGCATGGTTGATCTTGATGCTCTTGAAGCAGCATTGTCTGATAAAACTGCAGCATTTATGATCACGAATCCAAACACGCTAGGGATTTTTGAAGAGAATATAATAAAGATTGCAAAAATGGTACATGAGAAAGGTGCATTGCTTTATTATGATGGCGCAAACCTGAACGGAATTATGGGTAAAACAACACCTGGAAAAATGGGATTTGATATTGTTCACTTTAATTTGCACAAAACATTCGCAACACCACATGGAGGTGGAGGTCCAGGGGCAGGTCCTGTAGGCGTGAAAAATCATCTTGCCGAATTTTTGCCCGTGCCTATAATAGGTTTCGACGGAAAAAGGTATTATTTTGACTATAACGTAAGAAATACGATCGGAAAGGTAACTGGGTTCTATGGTAATTTTGCAGTGCTTGTCAGGGCATGGGCTTACATTAAAATGCAGGGAGGTAACGGACTTAAAGAAGTTACTGAGATGGCTGTGCTTAACACAAACTATTTGAGGAAAAAACTTCAAGGTTATTACGTTCTTCCATTTAAGGAATTGAGAAAACATGAGGTTGTTTTCAGCGGAACAAATTTCAAGCCCTATGGTATCAAGACTTTAGACATTGCAAAAAGAATGCTAGATTATGGTCTCCATGCTCCAACGATCTATTTTCCTTTAATTGTTGAAGAGGCTTTAATGATCGAGCCAACTGAAACAGAATCAAAGGAAAAACTCGATAAATTTGCAGAAATCATGATAAAAATTGCAAATGAGGCAAAGGATTCACCAGATCTTTTAAAAAATGCACCACAGAATACTGCAGTGGGGAGAATAGATGAGGTTGAAGCAGCAAGAAACCCTGTACTATCATGGAAAATGATTAAAAAATAATATTTTTTTTAATAAATTTTTGAAAAAATAATATATGTGATTTTCTTTAACATAAAAAACAATGGAAGAAAAAGAAGAGCCATTTTCCTTAAAATTCCGCAGGGACTTAAAGTTCAGAGATCTAGTTAGCATTGGGGTAGGGGCAATGACAGGTGCAACTATTTATGTTATGGCAGGTCAGGCTACGCAGCTTGCAGGTACGGGTGTGCTCCTGGCGCTTGTGTTCAATTACATAATAACAATGTTAACAGGAATGACCTATGCTGAACTTTCAACTGTTTATCCTGAAGCAGGTGGAGGTTATCTCTTCGTTGAAGAATCATTACCAAAACCATTCGGCTTTATGGGTGGATGGATGTCATGGTTTTCGCATTCCATTGCAGATGCATTTTATACTGTTGTTTTTGCCACAGGAATACTCTGGTTGTTCGAGGAATATGGCATCTCTTTACCTTTTAATTTTATAATTTTTGAAAAATTGATGATCCTTATTATATTGATTATTATTATTTTAATAAATTATTGGGGTACAGCAACAACAGGAAAATCACAGACATTGATAACAAATATACAGATTCTTTTACTAATAATTTTTATTGTAGCTGGAACAGTTGCAATAATAAGGCATCCGAACATACCTGCAAATCTTTTGCCTTTTAATACTACACCAATGGGCATTATTCTAGCCATGGGCCTTTTATTCGTAGCATTCGAAGGTTATGAAATAATTGCACAAGGTGCAGAAGAAATTAATAATCCTGAGAAAAATATTCCAAAGGCAATATTTGTTTCTGTAGCAATTGTAACTATTCTTTATGTAATTCTATTCTTCATAATGCTTGGCGGTGCTGGCACGGCTTGGATAGGTGCGCATGGAGAATTTGCAATGATTGATTATGGAAGCGTAATCCTTGGTGCCTATGGCCCAGCACTGGTAATACTGGCCATGTTGATTGGCTCTGGTGCAACATTGAATGCCACTGTTTATTCAGCAATAAGGGTATCATTTGCAATGGGTAGAAACGGATCATTGCCAAAGGCTTTATCAAAAATACATAAAAAACACAGAACCCCTCATGTTGCAACTCTTATTACAGGCGTTATTATAGGAGGTATGGCACTTTTTCTACCGCTAGATACAATAGTCGCTGCAGCCAGCATTATGTTTCTTCTCCTTTTCACACTCGTAAATATAGCTGTAATCATAAATAGATACAAAAATCCATATGTAAAAAGGGCATATTCAATTCCATTATTTCCTCTAATTCCAATACTTGCAATTATAACGAAATTGATGGTAGCGTTTGCATTATGGATTTTTTCACCAGAATCCTGGTATATAGCACTTTTATGGATTGAGGCCGGACTTCTCATTTATTATTTCTGGGCCGGAAAAAGGGAAATTGAAAGACCTCAGCCAGTTAAACAAAAGGAAGAAAAAATTGTTGGAGAAAAAAATAACATGCTCGTACCATTATCTGAAGAATTTCCCAACAGTGTAAAAATTGGTGCAATTATTGCTGAAAACCTAAATTCAAACCTTTACCTTTTCAGTGCTCTAGAAGTGCCATTAACAATTTCACCACAATCCATCACATATTCGGAATCTTCAGATAAAATAAAAATGATGGAAAAAATGGAAAAGATAGCAAAAAAGCACAAGAAATCACCCTATGTAATTGTAACAGTTTCGCATGATCCAGTAAATGCAATCAGAGACGAGGTCAAAGAAAAAAATATAAATTTAATACTGCTCACATGGCGACAGAAAAAGGGCAAAAGACTCATATTTGGATCAACGCTCGAGAAGATATACAAAGATCCACCATGTGATATAATAATTTTCAGAGATGGTCTTCCTGAAAAGATTAATGAAATAAGTGTTGTAATTTCCAAGAGAAAAAGCAGTGATTTCTCTTTCAGGATTGCGATGATTTTGGCAAGAGAATTTCAATCTAAACTGAAAATATTTGAATTTACTTACAATGGTGAAATATCAGTAACAGGCAAAAAATATGAGAATCAAGCACTTGAAAGTGGCATAAATGTAACCGTAACACCGTTCAAAAGTGAAAGGATTCTTGGAAAAATACTTGACATATCGAGAGAGGCAGAACTTTTGGTAATCGCTCCACCCTCCGAATATCTTGATGAAAGAATTCCTAAAACAGCGGATCCTAAAATAATTGGAAGGATGAATGGTCCAGTAATACTTGTTAGAAAGGTAATTGTTGATAAAGATATGACAGAACTTTCAATGCTTGTACATGGCTGATTTCAATCTTTTCAAAATTTCAGATTTTATAAAATCACCCTTTTCTGAGGATTCAACATGGATGCATATTTCGTATTTATCGAAATTTGAACCAATATTCTTAAGAAATATGGATGGCCTCTCTGTCTGATCAATGTATGGTATGTCCATAACACTCTCTAGAAATATTTTCTCAAATGTTTCAGGGCCTATAGTTCCAGGAATTTCTATTTCAAACCTTATGGGAAAATTCTTTCCGGGGGAAGAGATTACCCTGACCGTTTTTTCAAGAATTTTTGAATTAGGTATAAGATTAATTTTTCCCCTTGTATCCTTGATTTCAGTATAGAGCAGCTTTATATTTAAAACTGTCCCTTCAATTTCATTCTCTATTGAAATATAATCGTCCTCAACAAATGGCTCAAGAGAAAGTATTATTATTCCAGAAATGGCATTCTTTAATGGTGAATAGAATACGAAGAACACCATTATTAAAATGATTATGATGAAAAATATGAATACAAAAATATCCGCATACCTGAATCCAAGCATTGAGAGAAATATAAGAATTATACCAAGGAGAACTAATATTATAATGGTATTTCTTAATATACCTGTAAGATATTTGCCTAGCTTTTCCTTTTGAGACTTCGACCTAAGCTTTATGTCGTTTATGAAAGCAACAAAAATAAGATAGAGAACGATACCAATAATTATGAGAAACAATATCATTAAAAGGCCCTCTACGTTTCTTGAAAAGAATATAATAAGCCCTTTGGTGGTATTTCCCAAAACACCAAAGCTTGAAAGTAGAATTATTATTGAAAATATAAGGGCCAAAAAATAAATAAAATACTTAATGATCAATTCGGTGTAATAACCTACCTTTTCACTGATTATTGTTTTCGGCTTGGTATGCAGCTCGCCCCTCAAGTATTTGAATGCCCTGTTGTTTATTGAAAGAAACAGCATTGAAAAAAGTAAAACAAGTATTATTGAAAAAAATGTATAAAGATATGGAAAAATAATTCTTGTAGTATAATCTCTTATTCCAAAACCTATGCCTGAATAAATATAAATTAAAAAAACAAAAAGAAATGAAAAAAATGAATATAAAAGCATTATCTCAAGCACTTGAACGCTGTTTTCACCAAGAAAAACGGACTCTTTAATCTTGAGATAACTGAAAAATCTGTTTAAATAGGATATTATGTACAGAGCTATGACTACAATGCCAATGGTAGCTATTATTGGTATAAGCAGATGATCAAGCAATGATAGCAATTCCATAATAGTAATATGTCAATCTATATTTTTAAACTTTCTTCACCTTTTTAACCATCTGGCATAATCCTTAGCATGGTAAGTAATAATAATATCTGCCCCGGCTCTTTTTATTGATGTTAATAATTCTTTCACAACTGACTTTTCATCTATGTATCCTGCCAATGACGCTGCCTTTACCATGCTGTATTCACCGCTTACGTTATAGGCAGCAATTGGAAGCTTAAATTCTTCCCTAGCAAGCTTAAGAATATCCAGATAAAATAGTGCCGGTTTAACCATTATTATATCAGCCCCTTCTAAAACATCCAGTTCCATTTCCATTAATGCTTCCCTGGAATTTGAATAATTCATCTGGTACGTCTTCCTGTCCCCGAACTTTGGTGCAGATTCTGCAGCGTCCCTGAAGGGCGAATAGAGTGATGATGAATATTTTGCACTGTAGGCCATAACGGGAAGATACTCAAACCCCTGATCATCCAGTATACTTCTAATCGCCTTGACCTGACCATCCATCATACCACTTGGAGCAACCATATCAACACCACTTTTCGCATAGCTCAGTGCAATTTTTTTATAAATTTCAAGCGTTTTGTCATTCAATATTTTACCATCTTTTACAACACCACAATGTCCATGAGACGTATATTCACACATACAAAGGTCAGCTATAACAAGGAGATCTGTTTCATTTTTTAGAGCTTTTATGGCATTCTGGATTACGCCATTCTCATCATATGCGGATGAGGCGTTCTCATCCTTGCACGAAGGTATACCAAATAGTAGAACAGCCCTTATGCCCAGGCTTTCAATTTCTTTTCCTTCTTCACTAACATTCTTCAAGGGTATTCTGTATATCCCTGGCATTGATTGTATTTCCATTTTTTCATTTATGTTTTCATCAATAAAAACTGGAAAAACAAGATCTTCAAGCTCAAGTTCCGTTTCTTCAACCATTCTTCTAAGCGTTGAATTTTCTCTCAATCTTCTCATTCTCACATTAGGAAACATAGATTTTCACCCCAGTATCCTTTTCAATATTTCAATACCATTTCTATCAAGATTTTTTCCTTCATTTCTTAATTTCTCTGTTAAATTTGAATAAATTTTTTTAACCATTGAATTTCCAAACTTTTCTAATACGTATCTGGAATCGTTACCAAGAATCCTTGCAGCTTCATTCACCTCATCATCCTTGATCACCATTGCCCTGATGAAAATTTTTGAAATTAATTCCTCTATTTCAATGCCCTTAATCCTCTCTTCAATCCTTTCAATCTTTTCTTCTATAATTTTTCTTGCCTTTTCCATTTCACTTTTTCTCTGTGTTATATTTTTATTCACATATTCCTTTATATAATCTAGATCAATATAATATCTATCGTTCAATTTTTCTATGTTCCTTGGATTTCCGAGATCTATAACAATAAATGGCCTTTTACCCTTAAAGGTGTTTGATCTCAGTATTGGTTCATTGACACTTACTGCTGATAGAATTGCCTCAAAGTTTTCCATAGAATTTTCAATGTTTTCAATATAGTCAATATTTACACCATATTTTTCCTTAATAATGTTTAACTTCTCCCTATTTCTTCCAAACACAGTTATTTTATAGTTTTCATTCATATATTTCAAAAGTGAATTTGCTACCTTCCCTGTTCCTATAATTGCAATTTTTCCATCCTTTATCATACTTTCAAGAATTCTGAAGGCACTCTGGGGTATGGATATTATACCGTTCCCTATTCTTGTTTTTGACCTTACTTCCTTTGATATGTTCAATGCTCTCATAAAGATAAAATTTAACATTTTTCCTGATGTTTTTCTTTCCATTGATCTCTTTAATGCTTCCTTTACCTGCCTCTGAATGTCCTGTTCACCTGGAATCATGGAATCCATACCTGATGCGACTTCAATGATATGAATGACCGCATCCCTATCAGTAATAACGTTCGCATTACCATACTGGGAAATCAATGCATTTACCTTATTTTCTGGATCTATTTTTGGAACAATGTAGATTTCGAACCTGTTGCACGTTCGAAGTATTAAAATTTCATTTGAAACATCCTTGAAATGATCTATTACTTTTTCATCATTCAAGGATGTCCATTTTTCAAGGCTTGAAAAATCCATATTTTTGTATGTGGCCTGTATATTAATCAGGTACATACATATTCCTCCATAATCTCATGGCAAAATCATATGCATTTTCCATATTACCTTTTTTTATCAAGGACCAGAATTCATCCTTGCTAAATAAAGTCTCAAAAAATTTTTTTCTTATTTCTTCGTTGTGTGAATCTAGGGATTTCCTTATTTTTTCTACAATATCAATAGCCATTGCATATTCTTTTATCTGAATTGATAGCTTTTTTCTAATGAACGTGGAAAGGGATGGTGCCCTTCCAGAAGTGGAAATAGCCAGGAGTATTCCATTTTCCTCATAGAAGGATGGAAAAATTATCTTGCTTTTTCTATCATCAACAAGGTTGTAAAACCTTCTCTCATCCTCACAAACATGCAAGATCATTTCATTTACCATTTTATTGCTTGTAGCAATGATAACAAGATCTGACGCTCTAATTAATTCCTTTACATCATTTTCATCTATGATTCTCTTTCTTATGGCCTTTACATTTTTTCTTAATATTTCATCATCGAAATTTTCAGATACAACAGTCACATCTGCACCCTGCAAATATTCAATCTTCCTTAGGGCTACCTTTCCACCACCAAATATTATAATTCTTGTTTTCGTTAGATCAAGCATCAAGGGTAAATATTTCATTTACTGCCTCTTTTAAGATTTTTCAGCGTTCTCAGAATTTCATGTTTTATACCTAAACTTTCAAGCGCTTTAGAAAATTCCATTAGCTCATGATCATCCCTGAAATGGGCCATAGCATAATAATTGTATGGAAATTTTTCATTTGGTTCCCTTATGTAAAAATGTGATATGTTCTCTAACCCTGGAATGTTAGATGCATCAAAATTTTCAATTCTCATTGCAATTAAAGCATTTACCTTATATCCTAATTTCCTATGATCAAGCAGCGCCCTGAATTTAATTATTTCACCTTTTTCAACCATTTTATTCAAACATTCAAGCAATTCATCCTTATCCATAGAATATTGTATGGCCAGATCTCCATATGGATCATCCGTAATTGGTATGCCTTTCCTTAATTTCTGCGGGTCTATCATTCACTCACCTCAAATTCAGTATCCAATTTAAGTGTTTTTACTGATTTCAAAATCATATAATCCTTAACATTAAGCTCTTTTGAAATTTTTTCAACAAGTTCTTTTATTTCATCAGCGTTCTTTCCTGAAACTGTAAACCATACATTGTATTCATGCTCTCTCAAATAATTGTGTGTAATGTTCTCAAATGAATTTATAACCTGAACTGCTCTTTCTATTTCATTTTCTTTAATCTTCATTGCTACAAGGGCCCTTTCATATTTTTCATAAAATCTGATTGAAAACTTTGGAATAATTTTAATTATATATCCATTTTTATAAAGATTCTTAATTCTATTCTTAACATCATCTTCATCAAGGTGTAAATCGTTTGCAATTTTAAAATATGGTTTTTCTGAAATTGGAAATTGTTTCTGGATGTAGTTAAGTATAATTCTGTCAATGCTATCCATGTTTTGCACCTCATACATATGGACAGGCAGGATCTTCCTGCAAATAATCGCCATAAACGGCGAAAGCCCTGGCTCTGGATCCGCCACATATGTCCTTAAATTTGCAGGATGAACATTTACCTTTTAATAGTTCAGGATCCTTCAAATCCATAAATATCTTTGAATGTAAGTACACATCTACTATATCATCCTTTCTTACATTTCCCCCTATTAAAGGTAAAAATCCAGTAGGCTGTATTTCTCCAATATGGGATATGAACATTGTCCCCCTTCCATCTGTTACACCGAGATTATTAGAATCCTTTGTTACAGGCAATGTCTTTTTAACAGTATCTATACCAGAATTTCTTAAAAGGTATAAAAATAATTCATTATTATTATCTATTGGGCCTTCAATCTTCATCCTGTTATAAAATGGTGCCTCTGTTACCTTTATTCTGAATTTGCTCGTTGTTTGAATAAAATAAAGCCATGACATCACGTCCATAATTTCATTTGAATTTAGTGAAAGTTCAGATGTTGCCCTACCTGTTGGAACTATAAAAAATAGATCCCACGTTTTTATATTCAAAGATTTTACAAGCTTGAAAATATTTGGTAAATCTTTCAGGTTATGCTTTCCCACAGTCGTATTTACCTGAAGGTTCACCCTGTTTTCCAAATAGTTTAATATGTTCATAGATGTTTTAAATGTTCCAGGAACATTCCTAAAACCATCATGTATTTCTTCATTGCTTCCATCTAAACTGATTGCAACATTCTTTACATTTTTTGAAATTAAATCAAGTTTTTCTTCTGTTGCAAGCTTCGTACCGCTAAATGAGATTGAAACATTGAAATTCTCCCTGTTGAATATGTCAATAATATCAAAAATATCATTTCGCATTAATGGGTCACCGCCTGTGATTATGATCATAGGCTTTGGATTCCCAAATTTGGAAATATCCTTTGCTAGTTTTTCAATCTCGTTCAAATCCAATTCCAACGGATTCCTGTTTTTCTGGGCATTTGCACGGCAATGTTTACATGAAAGAAGACACGCACGCGTTGCTTCATAAAAAATTATTATAGGTGATTTTAAAAAGTTCATTTGAAATCCTCCGGTATTTCCGTTTTTATTTCTTTTTCTGTTAGATAGCAATCTGGTTCTTCAGCCCATAAATCACCATTGTATCTTAAAGCCCTTAGCCTGAATCCACCACATATGTTCTTAAAATTGCACATAGCACATTTCCCCTTGAGCAATTCCACCTTTCTGTGCCTCAGATCATAAATTATTCCATTTTCATTCCTCCAAATTTCAGAAAATTTATTATCCTTTACATTTCCCTGGGAATAATCCCACCAGAACTGGTTGGGGTGTACATTGCCCCATGGATCAATATTTCCTGCTTTGATTCCTGAATTATCACCTCCTCTCCTTCTTAATAACTTGTAAACTTCTTTGGCCCTGGGATCATTTTGCTTAAGAAGTTTCAAAAATAGATAAATACCATCAACAGGATTATCCACGCTCAGGATTTCCATCTCGATTCCCTTGTCATGGATTTCATATGTTTTTTCAACGAGAAAATCTATAACTTTTCTTCTTTCAATGTTTGAAATGTCTTGGTTCATGGATCCCCTGCCTGCTGGAACAAGATGATAAAGGCAAAATCGGTCGACCTGGAGTTGCTCTGCAAGTGAAAAAACGCTGTTTAAACCTTGAACATTGTACTTAGTAACTGTAAAACGTATGCCATTCATCATTCCAGCATCTTTTACAAGCCTAAGCCCATTCAATGCCTTTTCAAATGCGCCTTTTACACCCCTGAACTCATCATTTTTATGGCCATAACCGTCCAGGCTTATACCAACATATTTAACACCAGAATCGGCAAGCATGCCAGCCATTTTTTCATTTATTGTTGTTCCATTCGATGAAAGCGTAACCCTGATTCCTTTTCCATTTATGTAAGATGCAATATCGTATATATCATTATGCAGCGTTGGCTCTCCACCTGACAATATTACTACAGGCAAACCCATTTCAGCAAGATCATCAGAGACATCAAATATTTTTTCTGTGCTAAGCTCATCTGGCGATTTTTTATCATTTGCATTTGCATAACAATGTACACATTTTAAATTGCACTGCAATGTTAAATTCCAGAAGAGAACAGAAAGATCCTTTTTTGTGTACCTGAGCAACTCTGGATTTGTTTCATATTTGAATCTTTCTTCGTCTATTGCCTTGCTAACACTTCCTGATTTAAAAAGTAATTGATTAAATGCGATCATCAAAGCTATGATGATTATATTAAGTATAAAAATTCTTTGAAACATTTGGTCAAAAAATAAATAGTGGTTATTTTTATTCGCAATTCATGAGATCTGAAAAATATTTTAAAATATCAAGGGAAATGTTTCCGGGTGGTGTAAATTCTCCGGTAAGGTTCTTTGAACCTTATCCCATATTTATGAAAAAAGGGAAAGGATCAAGAATATTTGATGTTGATGGAAATTCTTATGTAGATTTCTGTCTTGCTTATGGGCCATTAATACTTGGCCATGGGGATGCAAATGTCAAATATGCTGTAAAAAAGCAACTCGAGAATGGCTGGATATTTGGAACACCCACGGAACAGGAAATTTCTCTGGGAAAATTAATAAAGAATGCGGTACCATATATTGAAATGATGAGATTTGTAAGTTCAGGTACAGAAGCGACAATGCATGCAATAAGACTTGCAAGGGCATATACGAATAGAAAAAAGATTATAAAGGTATTTGGAGGCTTTCATGGATCCCATGACTCTGTTCTCGTATCACCCGGAAGCGGTGCCATTGGCATTCCATCATCACCTGGTATTCCACAGGAAATTTCTTCCAATACACTCGTTGTGAATTACAACGATAAAAATGAAATGGAAAAAGTATTGAAGGAAAATAAAAATGAGATCGCTTCTATAATTGTCGAACCAGTGCTTGGAAATGTTGGCGTTATATTACCTGAAGACAATTACCTGAAATTTTTAAGGGAAAAGGCAACTGAAAATAATTCGCTTCTCATATTTGACGAAGTAATAACAGGTTTCAGATTTCACTATGGGAGTGCAGGTCAATATTATAATGTTGAGCCTGATCTAAGCATTTTTGGAAAAATCGTTGGTGGTGGATTTCCTATGGCAATATTTGGCGGAAAAAAGGAAATTATGGAGCACATAGCGCCCTCTGGAAAGGTTTACCAAGCAGGAACATTTTCAGGCAATCCCATTTCAATGGTCGCTGGGATAGCAACATTGAATAAATTAAAGAAAATGGATTATGATATATTAAATGAAAAAATTAGAATCATTGAAAAATACGTTAATGATGCAAAAATTGATAAAAAAGCTTATTTACAGTTCAATGCACTCATCAGCATATTCCAGATATTTTTTAATCCGAATGAAATTAAAAACTACAAAGATGCTCTAAGATCAAATACTGAAAAATTCCATAAATTCTTTGCTAAAATGATAAAAAATGGTTATTATCTGCCACCCAGCCAATTCGAATCACTTTTTATAAGCTTTAAGCACACAAAAGAGGATATAAATGGTTTTGGAATGAGCCTCTATGAATCTGTTTGAGAGAAAAATAAGGATTGGCACACGTGGGAGTAAACTTGCAGTTGCACAGGCAATGGAGGTTAAAAATAGGTTAAAAAGTATTGGCATCGATTCAGAAATAATTACAATAAAAAGCCATGGTGATTCAGATGCCACACCATTAAGGCTTTCAAAAAACTTTGGCATCTTTACAAAGGAGATTAACAATGCCCTTTTGGATGAAAAGATAGATATTGCCGTTCATAGCATGAAAGATCTTCCAACAAAAATTGAAGATGGTTTGAAAATTGCTGCAGTTCTGGAAAGAATATACATTGAAGATTTTTTTATTTCAAATGATAATTTTTTTACCATACCATCTGGGAAAAAAATAGGTACATCAAGCCCAAGGAGAAGAGCATTTGTTAAAATTTTAAGGCCTGATGTTGAGATAGTAGATTTAAGGGGTAATGTTGAAACAAGAATAGAAAAGTTTGAAAATCATCTTTTAGATGGTATCATTCTTGCACTTGCAGGTATAAAAAGATTGGGCATTAATCCACCCGGTCATGTGCTTGATCCTGATATTTTTGTTCCTCAGGCTAACCAAGGAGTAATTGCTATTGTAACAAGGGATGATCCTGAAATAAATAGTAAAATAGAAAATATAAATGATCAAGGGACATATGAATTAGCAATGATCGAAAGGGAAATTCTTGATGAAATGGATGCAGGGTGCCATTCTTCTATAGGCGTAATTGCAAGATTTTTGAATGAAAAGATACTTCTCCACGTAGCCATAGTTGAAAATGAAAGAATGGATTACTGGTCAGTTTTTGGTTTGGATGAAAAGAAAGATGCATTTAAAAAATTTAAAAGGTGGTATGATGAAAGGTAAGGTATATCTTATTGGTGCTGGACCTGGCGATCCGGATCTTATGACGCTGAAGGCTTGGAGGATTATAAAAAAATGTGATGTTATACTTTATGATAGGCTTGTTGACCCTTCAGTGATAAAAAAATTACCAGAAAAAATTAAAAGGATATCTGTGGGCAAGAAAAAGGGTGAGGATTCAGACATACAGCAAAAAAGGATTAATGACCTGCTGGAGAAATTTTATAATGAGGGAAAAGTAGTAGCAAGGTTGAAAGGCGGAGATCCATTCCTTTTTGGAAGAGGTGGTGAAGAAGCTGTATTCATGAGAGAAAGAGGTATAGATTTTGAGGTCATCCCAGGCATAACTTCCGCCATAGGAGTACCGACAAATGCAGGCTTACCCTTAACTCATAGGGATTATTCTTCATCCGTTCTAATAATACCAGGACATATGAAAGAAGGAAATAAACTTGATTGGAAGAACATTTCAAGCATGGATGGTACACTTGTAATTTTAATGGGAGCAAGTAAGCTTGAAGAGATTACAAACAACCTTATTAGGAATGGTAAGTGTGAGAAAACACCAGTATGCATAATTCAGAACGGTACTACAAAAAATGAAAAGATTATCAGGGGAACATTGGAGAACATTACTGAAATAAGTAAAAAGAAAAAGATTAAGGCCCCTGTTGTAATAGTAATAGGAAAGGTGGTTGATCTCCTTTATGATAAGAATATTGATGTTCAGACCTAAGGAAAAATTCCAGCAATTAAACATTGAAAATGTTCACATAGAAAATGTGCCTGTTACTGAGATTCTATTCAACAAAATAAAAATAGATGATTTTAAAAAAAATAAATTTGATTATGTTATATTTACAAGTTCTATTGCTGTGAATTCATTTAAAACTCAGTTCCCGGATTATGAAAATTTTTTAAAAAGCAGTGAAATAATTGCAATCGGGTATAAAACTGCAGAAGCCCTTGGTTTAGATTGTAAGGTACCAGATTTACAATCATCAAATGGAATTGTTGGAATTATTAAAGGTAACTCGAGCGTTCTACTCGTAAGGAGTGAAAATGGTAATCCTTATCTTGTTAAAAAATTGGAGCAAAAAACAAAAAAACTTGTTGTTATAAATGCTTATAGGAGCAATATTATAAATGAGAACTTCATAGAAATTTTCAACGCGCTTAGGAACAATGAATTTGATGCTGCAATTTTCACTTCATCAATGATCTTCAATACGTATATTAAAATATTTTCTCAATATGGCAATCCGCTGGAAATACTTCCAAGAATTTTAGTTGCAATTGGTGATGAAACAGCAAAATCAATGAGGAAGTTTAACCTGAATCCTGTTGTAATGGATAAGCCAGATGTTGAAAAAAGTGTTGAAAAGATAGTTTCTTTAATAAAAAAATATTAGATTAAGTTTAATTTTTTTAAACCTTCAATAACGCCTTGGCCATAATTACTTTTCGTGACATAATCCGCTTTTTCCTTAACAATATTCCATGCATTTGCCACAGCAATTCCATATCCAACATTTTCAATCATTACAGCATCGTTTTCGCTATCCCCAAAAGCAACTATTTCATCTGTATCTATTGAAATTAATTCTGCTACCTTTTTAAGACCAAAAAATTTGTTCTGTTCCATATGCGTAACATGAATGCCAAAACCCGTAGCCTCTACCCTATATCCTTTTTTTCCAAAGAATTCCTTAACCACTGATATATCCATTGATGGTATTAATGCAATGGACGTTTCCCTCCACCTATCTGTAATGATCCTTTCTGCCTCCGGATGTACTTTTTTGAATTCTGAATAGGCTGTTTCAATGTCATTCTTATCAAAGTTCTTGTATATCCTATTTTCATGCATGATTATTCCACCATTTTCAGAAACAATGGGCCCGGAAATTCCAATAAAGATCCTGAAACCCATAGTTACAGGTAGAACATTACCACTTACAAGTATTATTTTTATTCCCCTTTTTTCAAGCCTCCTAAATGCATAGATTACAGGGACTGTTATTTTTCTAGAATCATCAGTAATGGTTCCATCAATGTCAGTTGCAACTGCTCTAAATACCATGGGTCTTAGTAAACTATAATAAATATTAAAATATTTATCCTTCAGTGAAGTGCATTGTCTAAGGCATATGTAAAATCAAGGGCGAATGTTTGGATAAAAGAGCTTGTAGATATGGCTAAGATGATGGAATACAATAATAATGTTAAATTTGAAAAAAGATATATTTCCCTAGCTCTTAATATTTCAAAGCATCATAAGGTGAGAATACCTGACAAAAGATATATTTGTAAAAAATGCAATTCAATTATGATTCCAGGAAGAAATGCAACAGTAAGGATAAGAAAAAACAGAATAGTAATAAAATGTTTAAGATGTGGCAATGTTAAAAGATTTAGAATTAAGTAATTACTCTTCCTTTTCTATTCTTTCCATATTATGCTCTTCTTCTTCACCAATTGTTTCAAGCTGAAAATAGACTGAAAGGCCATGAAGCGTTTCATAGATCTTATCCGCAAACCAGATTGCATCATCCACTGTAGCATTATTACCCCAATCATAAACGAAATCATACCATCCCGTGATTGGTTTAAAACCCAAACCCTCTAAGGCAGACACAACCTCTGATGGTTTTGCACCTTCACTGCTGAATGTTACTTTTAGGTAAGTTTTCATATGTTTTTCATGGGTCGCCATTACGTAACATTATATAAAAATTTCTTTTTACATAACTGAATTGACAATATTTTAAGAAATCAAATCCAGAAAAACATTAAAATTTTTTTCAAGCTTACTTTTCTCTATAAAATCAAGTCCTTTTCTAACACTAAGCATATCATTTAAGTTTGAATGCATATCAGACCCCACGGAAACGGGTATGTCCGTTTCCCTTATCAGATTAAAAAATTCCTCAGATAAAACAAAAAAATATTCGCCGAGCAATGAATATATTTCGTTCGTATTAATCTCTACAAATATTCTGTGGCTTTCCAATACATCCAAAAATTCTTCCATATCCACATCTTTAAAATTTTTCATTATATGATTATGTGCCAGGCCAACGGGTATTTTTATATTTTCAATTAATTCTATTAATTTCCAGAAAGGGTAACCATTCCACAGGGGATCCTGAACATATTCAAATAAAAGATAATCAAATTTATTCAATATGTCAAATGGTAAATTATCTATATCTGTTCTACTTGAAAAGTCTATTTCAAGAGCGGCCTTTACATCTGTTTCATTCTTGAAGCTATTTATAGCATTTAAATAATTAGGAAGATTATACTTTTTTATTGAATATGTTTTTATTGTTTCAAAATGGTCTGATATACCAATAATATCAAACTTGTTCTCAATTGCAAAATCAACTATATCCTTAATAGAAAATATACCATCAGAAAAATTCGAATGAATATGAAAATCCATCATTTTTGACATATGAATGCACTCTGTGAGCTACTCCTCAGCTGAAGCATCGGAGCTTCCTGATTCATAGACCGACCTCTGCCTGTACGGATATATCCCAT
>JBMFTB010000023.1:0-22343 GCA_049967255.1 Thermoplasmata archaeon | reverse complement strand
AATCTATAAGTTTTGCAAAAAATTGGATAATAAAATTTTTAGATAATAAGTATAAAAAATTATGCGTTTAACTATAAACTGTTTCCATATTGCTTTCCATAATGTCTTGTCTGTCCCTGTCTTTGTCAACAATTCCCTGAAATGCTAGATCGTCTTTGCATCTGGTAGTTGATCTGGATAATTAAGAAAGTTCCTGAATGTGAGCCGATCTATCAATTCCTTCTCTAATTTTTCATCTGATGGATTATCATATACTGCCTGCAAAAATAGTACCTTTACCATTACTATCTCATCGATATTGGGTCTCCCTCCTTTCTCTGTGTCATTATGATATAGGTCACTTACAATAGGTCTTAGCGATTCCCAATCTATTATCTGGTTAAATTCAAATAGTTTATCTTTTGCCTTTAATTTCTCATATTCACTTTTTAAAAAGAAGTCTTCAAAGTTGTTCATGATTATGTATATGACAAGCTCATGAATAAATATTTCTGTTACTGAGTATAGTAAAAAACCTAGTAAACATCTAGGTTTTTAGAAGTTGTCATATAATGCATTTTACTAAAATTTAACATTATTCTCATTCCAGTCAAGGAATATGGAATTCATTGAATATGGCTACTCAAGGGACAATGATTATTTACCGTATGTGAATGTATCACGTGTATAATTAAAGGAAAATATACCAATAAATTATACAATTTACTCTAGAAGTTTGGTGGATATGACCACACTTGAAAATGCAATGAAGAGGTATGAAGCAATGGGTATAAAGAACATAAAGCTCATTCTAGACGGTGATTTTTCAACAAAAGGAATTTGTTCATGTTCTTAAAATCCGATTACAATTTCATAATAGGTGCAGCATACATATTCAAGGAAATAAAGTGCATAGCATTGATGTCAAAAAGGGACATTGAGAGTGCAGAACATATGCTCAGGATCGAGGATAACATCATATTTTACAGAGAGGCAAAAATGGTTTTGGATGGAGAAGATCTGTCATTTTATTTGTACTATGACATTAATAGGGAAAAGGATGAAAAAGGCAGGTTTTATTTACGGTAATAAGGGATTCAGAAATTAAGAGAAAAGAGTTTATGGGATATGAAGACCCAAAGGAGATAGCAAAAAGTATAATGAGAGAATATTACAATTTCATAATATGGGAATATGATGGATCATTCAGGGTATGGCTGAGGGAGAATGCAATAGCGCAATGAGTAAACAGGTGTGGCATTACAATAATTTATTATAGAGGCAATTACAGGCCTGATGAAGTTCTATTGTGGTACAGGGAAAGGGATAGCTTTGAAAAGATGTTTCTATCATTGAAGAGCTACTTTAGATCTAGACCACTGAGGATGCAGAGTATGGAAACATTGAATGCATTATTTTTCATAGGATTAATTCTGAGGCACAGGTTGTTAAGGATAATGCTTGAAAAAGGATGATCTAAAAAATAATTTTTAGAAAAGATCATGCTTGAGCTTGGTAAAATTAGGAAAATAATACTGGCAAATGGAAAAAAGTTATTTGAAATAACGAAAAGGCAGAGGGAAATAATAAAAATATTAAACCTTGAATTAGAATATGTGTCTAAAAAAAAACTAGAGTTTAGAATAAGAGGGAAATAATTCCAGGATATCATATTTATAATTTTCATAGAAGAGAAATAACTTTTTTATTATTGATATTATTAATTTTTACTATTTTTTTGTTAAAACCTATACAAAATTATAATAAGAAAAAAGAAATATTTAAATACAACATTATTCTATAACTTTTATAATGGTAACTTTAGATAAAAGGGATGATTTACTTTATAAAAAAGGACGATTTGAATATATTAAGAGAGGAAATTTTTAAAAATACTTTATCATTATTAAAGCTATTTAAAGAAAGGGCAAAGCTATCTGAGCAAATTGCTATAATAAAAAAGGAAAGAGGTCTTCAGATAAGAGATTTTACAAGAGAGTTAAAGGTAATAAAAAGTATAGCAACTAATGATAAATATACATTAGGGGTATTGAACTTCTTATTTGAATTTTCTTTGGATTTTCAAACATTAAAGAAATTAGAAATTCCTTGGGAAATAAAAGAAATTAATGAGAAATATTACAAGGTTTTAGAAGGTGATAAAAAAATTATTGAATTGATTACAGGTTTGATACTTGGAAGATTTGGAAAACTTGTATATATTCCAAAAGAAATACCAATTAATCTTGAAATTGGTTTTATTGTGAAAGGTTCACATTTAGTAGTTTCTGAAAATAATAAAAAATTTTTAAAATTAAATTTAAGTAACAAATTTGTGCCAGATATTGCTAATGTAATTTTTAATGATACTTATGCAACATTGATAGTGCCTTTAGATAAATTAATTGATTATGAAAAAAGAAATATAGAGGTTATAATATGAAAATTGGAATTATAGGATCCTCTGGTAGATTAGGAAAAGTTTTAACAAAAATATTAAAAAGAAAAAATACGGTTATTGCCTGTAATAAACCTGAATGTGATAGATCTGTTATTGAAAATGCAGATCTAACATTTTTATGTACTCCACTTAAAGATACAATTCAAATCATTACAGAATTTAAAAATGTAAATAATCTGATTGAAGTGACATCTATAAAAACTCCATTTCTTAAATACAAAAACAAAATAATTTCAATTCATCCATTATTCGGGCCTCGTTCGTATAATAAAATTTCTTTTAAAAATATAATATACATCACTGACATATCAATAGAAGGAACAAAGGAAAAAATTGTTAACCTTTTTCCAGATTACCACATATTGGATATGACAGCAATTGAACATGATAAATTTATATCCCAGCAATTAGTTTTTCCATATATTCTATCTATATTATCAAATAAATATAACTTAGATAATGCCTATACAAATTCTGCATTTATAACAAGGAAATTAAGTTACATATTTGAAAATGAAAATAAAGAAGTACTTTTTGATACAATAATTTACAATCCATACTCTATTGAAATTATAAGGAATTTAAATTTTGAATTGAATAAAATAGGAGGTATAATAGATGATTTTCATTCTTGAAACAAATATGGCAAGTGCATTTAAAGATATATTATCAAATTCTACTGCTTCATTTAAAAAAATAAATCTTTATGATAGGACAGTATATATAACATGGGGTGATAATCTTAACTTTGACAGTAAAAATGTAATAAAAATACCAGCAGATGGGAAAATAATACTATCTTCTAGAAAATGGAAAAATGAAGATACAATTGTAAATGTGAATGGAATTCCAATTGGCGGGAAAAAAGTTGTAATTGCTGCAGGGCCTTGTTCTGTTGAATCAAAAGATCAGTTATATGAAATAGCAAATATTATAAAAAAAGGAGGTGCAAGTATTCTAAGAGGTGGAGCATTCAAACCAAGAACTTCTCCCTATTCATTTCAGGGATTAGGTAAAAAAGGAATAGATATTTTAAAAGAAATTAAGGACGAAACTGGAATGCCAATTTTGACAGAAATATTAGATATAGAATCTGTTAAAAAATTTGAAAATGATATAGATATAATTCAAGTTGGATCCAGAAATGGACAAAATTTTTCTCTTCTACAATTTTTAGGTAAATTAAGAAAACCTATATTATTAAAAAATGGTATGGGAAACACCGTAGAAGAATGGTTAAATGCTTCAGAATATATTTTATCTAATGGAAATGGAAATGTTATATTGTGTTATAGGGGAGTTAGGTCATTTGAAAATGGAACAAGATATTCAATGGATGTAGGAGCCATATCCCAAGTTAAACATTTATCCCATTTACCTTTGTCTGCTGATCCTAGCCATCCGGCTGGAAAAAGGTCATATGTTGAGGATTTAGCTTTGGCAGCTGTGGCATCTGGAGCTGATATGCTTGAAATCGAAGTACACAATAATCCTGAAAATGCATTGAGTGATAACGCACAACAATTAACTCTAACAGAATTTTTAAATTTGGTAAATAAAATTGAAAAGTTATCGGAAGCATTGGGTAGAGGATTATGGAAAAAATGAATATAAATGGAAAGTATACTATGATTACTGATAATATTTTAGATTTAAAAAGAATTATAGACAGAAATAAATCATTATTAATCTATCAAAATAATATAGAAGAATTGGTAAAAAATTTCACAAAACAGGCTGAAATAGATTCAGAGTTATTAAAAATAAGAGATGGAGAATCAGGAAAATCTTTGAAAACTGTTGAAGAGATTCTAAGTTATTTAATAAATAATAACTTTGGAAGAGAAGATGTTATTATTGCTTTTGGGGGTGGATCCGTATGTGATGTCGCTGGTTTTGCATCCTCAATTTTCAAAAGAGGGATGAAATTAGTAATGATACCAACAACACTTTTAGCAATGGTGGATGCTGCCATAGGTGGTAAAAATGGAGTTAACTTTCATAAAACAAAAAACCAAATTGGAACTTTCTATCAGCCTGATTTAATTTATAATAATATAAAATTCGTTAAAACATTAGATAAAAATGAATTTCAATCAGGATTAGGGGAAATTATAAAATATGGTGTATCTTTGAATGAAGAATTGTTTGATTTTATTATAAAAAATAAAAATAAGATTAAAAAAAGAGAATTGAAAATTATTAAGGAAATTGTAAAAAGATCTCAAAAAATTAAAATGAATATTGTAAAAAAAGATGAAAAAGAGATAAAAGGCATAAGAGAAATATTAAATGTAGGTCATACCATAGGTCATGCCATTGAATCCAATTCAAACTTTAATGTTAAGCATGGTATAGCAGTCTTTTATGGAATGTTGGTAGAGTGCAAAATATCAAAAATTTTAGGAATTGCAGATAAAGATGTTTGCAATATTATTAATAAAATAATGAATGAATTTGATATTCCTAATATCAATATATCTAATAATAAAAAATTTAGGCGCTATATAATAAATGATAAAAAAATTACTAATGGAAAATTGTTTTTTCCAGCTATAAAAAAAATAGGTGAGGTAGAATTAATATATATTGATTTAAAAAAATTTATGGAGGTATTGGATCATGATGAAATTTGGACTAATAGGTAGCCCAATAAGTAAATCCCTCTCACCGAAAATTCATAAGGCATTAATGGAAAAAAACGGAATAAATGGAACTTATAGTTTAATTAAAATTTCAGCCATTCCAGAAAAAAAATTTTTATATAATTTCAATGGTTTGAATGTGACCATTCCTTTAAAAGAGAAAATTTTAGTCCATATTGATGTGAAAGATTATTCTGTTAATAAAACAGGAGCTTCTAATACTTTATTTATTAATAAAAATAAAATATATGGATATAATACTGATTATTTAGCTATTGTTGAATTAATTAATAGGAAGAAATTATTTCCGGAAAGCGTACTTGTAATAGGTGCAGGAGGGGCAGCTAGAGCCGCTATAGCAGCTTTGAAAAATTTTGGAACAGAAATTATTCATATAAAAAATAGATCTGTTAAAAAAATTAATAACGTAATAAAAGATTTTTCAATAGAAATTGGTGATTTTTCAAATTATGAAATGGTTATAAATGGTATTCCTCCAGCAGGTGATGAATATTTAGAGAAAATACTAAAAAATATTTCTTTTAGAATGTATGTTGATTTTAATTATTTTGAAAAAAGCCCATTAAAAAAAATTGCGGAAGAAAATTATATAAATGGTATAGATGGGATAGAAATATTACTGTTGCAGGCAAAAAAATCGCAGGAAATATGGAACAATAGAAAATTAAAAGATATTTATTTGGAGGATTTGATATAATGGCAGGAAACAGTTTTGGGGATCTGTTTAGAATTACAACTTTTGGAGAGAGTCATGGAATAACAATGGGTGTTGTAATAGATGGATTGCCATCAGGTTTATTTATTACAGAAAAAGAAATTTACGAAGAATTGGAATTAAGGAAACCGGGGGGCATATTTGCAAGCAAAAGAAAAGAGTTGGATATACCAAAAATAATATCTGGATTATTTAATGGTCGTACAACTGGAGCCCCATTAACAATTCTTATTAAAAATAATGATATTAATTCGACATATTACGAAGAAAATAGATATTTTCCAAGACCTGGCCATTCAGATTTACCTGCCATTTTAAAATATGGATTTGAAAATTGGGATTATAGAGGTAGTGGCAGATTTAGTGCTAGAGAAACTGTTTCCAGAGTTGCAGCAGGAGCAATTGCAAAAAAAATACTTTTAATTAAAGGAATATTAATTGCTGGTTGTGTAAATCAAATAGGAAATAAAAAATTTGAAGAAATTAACTTTTGGAATTGTTTAAAATCGAGGAAAAGAAAATTAAGAACAACAAGTGAAAAATATGAAACTGAGGCATCTTCAATAATAAATAAAATAACATATGAAAATGATAGTATTGGTGGTTGCGTTACTGTAATAATTAGAAATACACCTCCAGGCTTAGGAGAACCTGTTTTTGACAAACTGAAATCTAGTCTTGCACAAGCTATGATGAGCATCCCAGGTTCAACATTTTTTGAAATAGGGGAAGGCATATTACAAAGCAGATCACTTGGAAGTGAGGTAAATGATTCGATAATATATGAAAACAAGAAATACAAGTGGAAAAATAATTATTCAGGAGGAATAATTGGAGGATTAAGCACTGGTGATGAAATATTTTTTAAAGTAGGTTTCAAACCAACATCATCAATAGGAAAAATTCACGAAACAATTGATATAAGAACAGGAGAAAATATATATTTAAAAATAAAAGGAAGGCATGATCCTATAATAGTACCAAGGGCTGTGCCTGTGGTAGAGGCTATGGCAGCTATAGTCATTTTAGATCATATGATGAAAATGGGTGAATTTAGGAAGCCTTTAACAGATGAAGACAATATGAAAATAAATGAATGGAAAGAAAAATACATGTTAAATAAAAGTGAAAAAAAATGATAGGATATGGTGGCATATCTGTTTTAAATGCAATTTCTTCGGGAATAGGATCTGTAATCCCCATTAATTTATATTTTGAAACAAAAATTGTAAATGATATTTTAAATATTAATGAAATAGACAAAATTATTCTAGAAAAAGTATTCAAAACAAAAATAACCGAAAAAGGAATAAGAAAAAAATCAAATATTCCTATGGGTGTAGGATTAAAAAGTAGCAGTGCATATACTGTATCACTCATCGGTGCATTTTCAGAATTTTACAATTTAAAACTTTCAAATATAGAGATAGCAAAATTATCATCTAAGATATCTAAAAAAATGGGCATATCGATCACAGGAGCATTTGATGATGCATTAGCATCCATATCTTCAATGTTTGTAATCACTAATAATTTTAAAAATAAAATAATAAAAATTAAAAAAACTAAAAAAATGAAAGTAATAATTGCTATTCCAGAATTCAAAAGACCAGAGAATATTAAAGAGAGATTAAAAAAATTTGACTTTAGCGAAGCAATAAATTATGTAATGAATGGAGATATAGAAAAAGGTGCAATTTTAAATGGATATCTTGTAGGTAAAGCATTAGGATATCCTGTCCAGTATATAGATGATTTATTAAATTTAGGGTCAAAAATGGTCAGTTATTCAGGGAATGGCCCTGCAATATATGCCGTTGTAAATAACAATAACATTGAAAAAATAATTGAATATATGAAAAAAACAGGTAAAATCATCCTTACAGAAACGAGGTGAATAAAAATGGTTAAAATAGAAAAATCTGTACTAGAGGGAGAAATAAATGCACCATCATCAAAGAGTCATGCCATTAGATACTTAATTCTTTCAGGGTTAGGATCAGGCAAAAGTATCATAAAAAATACAGAGATCAATGAAGATATAAGTGATGCAATAAATCTATTAAGATCCTCTGACACAAAGGTGAATTTGGATAATAAAAATCTGGTAACATATCCTTCTTCTTCATTAAATTTTAAAAATCTAACACTTGAAAGTTCTGCGACTGTTTATAGAATAGCAATAGCTATTGGTGCTTCTTATGAAGGTAAAAAAATAATTAACATTAGTGAATCTCTTTTAAAACGACCGGTGAACGATTTGATTAACGCATTAAATAGTGCAGGGGCAAAAGTAGTTCAGGAAGGAAATAAAATAATAATTAGCAAAAAAGTATCTAGAAACAATTTTTTTATTAGTGGAAAAGTTTCAAGTCAATTTATTACTGCTTTGATGTTTATATCTATTGCTAAGAATGAAAAAGTAGAAATAAATATATCAGATGAATTAGTTTCAAAAACATATTTCAACATTACAAAAGAAATAATGGAAAAATTAGGCTCTAAAATTATAGAAAACAATAATAAAATAATAATAATACCAAAGGTTCCAAAAAATATTTCCATAACCATACCAGGAGATTTTACACTGAGTGCATATTTTGGTTCTATAACATCGAGAAATGGAAAAGAAATAGTAATAAAAAATCTTGATGTTTCAGGTAATGGGGATTCAAAAATTGTAGACATATTCAATGATTGTGGGATAGAAAATAAAATAATAGGCAATGATTGGGTAATTAAGGGACCTTCGATAATAAAAAATTTAGATCTAGAGATGAAAGATTTTCCGGATCTTGTACCTCCTGTTTCATCTGTACTGTCCACAGCTTCAGGGATATCTAATATAAGAAAAATAGAACACTTAACATATAAGGAAAGTAACAGGATTAATGAAATTGTAAAAATTCTAAACTATGCTGGTATAATTGCATATTACAAGGATGGAACACTTACAATTAATGGAGGTAAATTGAAAAAGTTCATTTATAATTGCCCAAGTGATCATAGAATGGCTATGTTATCCATAAGTTTACAAGCCATATCTGGAGGTGAAACAACAAATGATGAGTGTTTAAAGAAAAGTTATCCAAACTTCCTGAGAGACTTTAAATTATTGGGTGGTGTTATTTATGGTGATTAAAATAGTTGTTTCAATTCCCGTAAAAAATAGAATAATATACCCTGAAGGAAATTATGTTAAAGAATTCCGTCTAGATTACGCTGAAAAAAATAGGATAAAAGATTTTATTCAAAAAATAGATAAAATAGAAAATACCATTATTACAATACGTGATCGAGACGAAGGTGGATACTTTGATGGAAGCTTTGAAGATAAATTAGATCTTTTAAAAATTATAAAAAATTCTATCATTGATATTGAATTTAAGCATTATGATAAAATACCAAAGGATATAATAAAGAATAAAAGAATAATTCTCTCTGCACATAATTTTAGAGGTGAATTCTCTGAACAAGAAATCTTTAAAATGGAAGAAAAAGCCGACAAAAAAATAATAAAAATAGCAATGAATATTAAAAATATTAATCATAATATAAAGCTTGCAAAAAAATTTAGAGGTAGGATAATGTTTATAGATTTAAGTGGAAATATAATGTACAGAATAATACTTTCATTTATAGGAGGTATTTTTTTATATACATATTATAAGAAACCAACTGCACCAGGTCAAATAGATTATAATACTGCAACCCTTTTGTTGGACAGTCTGAATATGATAAAATATTGGAAATTTCAAGATCAATATAATATTATTCCTATATCTTATTAAGAGGTGTTATTATGGAATTAACCAATTTAGCCAAATCGGAAATAATAAATAAGATTTATAAGATGAAAGAAGAAGGTAAAGAAATAATATCCTTAGCTGTAGGTGAGTTAGAAATTCCCACTCCTAAGGAAATAATTGATATAGCATATGAAAGCATGAAAAATGGTCAGACACATTACGCTTCCCCAAAAGGCTTAACAAACTTCAGGAACGTTGCATTACATAAAGTTAAGAATAAAAATAAAATAAATGGATCAATAGATAATATTATCTTCATTTCCGCTAAACATTCTATTTTTTCAGCTATAATGAGTATTCAAAAAAGGGGGAAGGAAATACTAATCCCAGATCCAGGATATTTTTATTCAGAACCTATAATTATGGCAGGAATGAAAACCGTATATTATAAACATAACGATGTTTTTAACCCAGATTTAAATGACCTAGAATCCAAAATAAATGAAAATACTGTTGCCATAATACTTAATTCCCCTTCAAATCCCACAGGAAAAATAATTGATGAAAATATATTGAAAAAAATTTATGAAATAAGCAAAAATAATCAAATTTATGTAATAAGTGATGAGGCATATGAAGATATAATTTATGAAAAGGAATCATTATCAATCGGATCGCTTGAAAGAGAACCTGAGTATGTTATTTCAATATTCAGTTTATCTAAAAGTTACTCAATGACAGGATGGCGGGCTGGCTATACCGTGGCTCCCAAAGAAATAATTAATAAAATATCAAAAATAATTGAGCATACAATAACTTCGTATCCACCTTTTATTCAAGAAGCATCTTCTTTTGCAATTCAAAACTGTGGAAATTTTATAAAAAAAATAAGGTTAGAAATGAAAACAAATAGGGATTTCGCATTAAAAAGAATTAAAGAAATTGATGCCTTAACTGCAAATGAAATAGAAGGAACATTTTATGCTTTTCCTAAACTTAATTTCAATATGGATTCATTAACCATTTCTGAAAGACTTCTTGAAAAATATAAAGTAGCAACTCTTCCAGGTATATCTTTCGGGCCTTCAGGAGAAGGAAGAATAAGAATATCCTTTTCAAGAAAAATTGATGATCTGGAAGTCGGATTTGATTTATTAGAAAAATTTCTTAAAAAAGAATTACTAATTTAAGCCGTAACTTTTATATCAGCGCCCGAGCCGGGATTTGAACCCGGGTCAAAGGCTCCGCAGGCCTTCAGGATATTCCGCTACCCCACTCGGGCAAATTTATCTGAATTAAAGTAAAATTCAGAACTATTTTAAATTTTATAATATAAAATAATTAAAAGTTAAATCTTCAAGTTTTTGTTAATAGTTTCTTTCTTTCCGCCACAGTATATCCTGTTACTTTTTCAATGAAATCGTTATATTTTGAAATCGTATCCTGATATTTTTCTTTGTTATTGTTGGATTTTGTTTCAGCATAAAATTTTTTTCCTTCAAGCTTTACTTTTATGTAATCCAGAGACCCATAACTTGAAATGAAAAATTGACCATCTTTTTTTACATTACCAAAGATATCTTTCATTAAAGATTCAACCTTCTCTTCATTTATTTCATGTTTTTTCTTAACAGGATATTCCCTCATGGTATCAACCTCCTCATATTCCTTGGATATGGCACTGCATATTTTATATGTTCAAGACCTGCAATCCACCAAATAAACCTATCTATACCTAGACCAAAACCTGAATGTGGAACAGATCCATATTTTCTTAAATCTATATACCAGTAATATTCTTCAAGATTCAAATGGTCTTCTTCTATTCTTTGAAGCAATTCATTTAGATCGTAAATCCTTTCACCTCCACCTATGATTTCTCCATATCCTTCGGGTGCAAGAAGATCATGATTTAATACAAGTGCTGGATTTTGAGGGTCTTGTCTGTGATAAAATGCTTTTATTTCCTTTGGGAAATGTACAATAAAAGTAGGTCCATCGAAGTTCTTTGTTATTTCATGTTCTTCATCAGCTCCAAGGTCAGTACCATAATCTATATTAAGACCAACATTTTGTCCAAGCTTTATAACATCTGCATATTCCATTCTTTTAAAAGGCAATTTTATACTTTCAAGTTTTTCCACATCTCTTTTAAGAAACAGCAATTCTTTTTTATTATTTTCAAGAACACTCTGTATAACATGATATATCATTTTTTCCTCAAATGCCATCATATCTTCATTTGAAAGCCAAGCTGCCTCCGCTTCACAATGCCAGAATTCTGTTAGATGCCTTCTTGTTCTTGATTTTTCTGCCCTGAAAGAGGGTGCAATAGTATAAACATTTTCAAGCGTAAAAATGAATGTTTCTAGATAAAATTGTGAACTTTGGGTTAGATATGCTTTTTTCCCAAAATAGGGTACCTCAAAGAGTGTAGATCCACCTTCTACAGCAGAACTTACAAACATTGGAGCCTGAACTTCATAATATGATTCATTTTTGAAAAACTCGTGCAAACTTTCAAAAACCGTTGATCTTATTTTTAGAGTTGCTGTCATTTCTCTCGATCTCAGCCATAAATGTCTATTGTCTAGAAGAAATTCATCACTCTTATCCTTTGAAATAGGGAAGTTTATGCTAGGGCCAACAATTTTAAAATTTTTAGCGAGAATCTCATAACCATTGGGTGCTCTAGGATCTTTCCTTACTATTCCTTTCATAATAACTGAACTTTCTATGCCTGATTCTTTTGCTGCCTTGAAATCTTCAGGTGGAACATTGTCGGCCGAAATAATTACTTGAATTATATCTGTTGAATCCCTGAGTACTATGAATATTATTTTACCACTTTCCCTCCATCTATAAATCCAACCTCTTGTTTCTACCTCTTTATCCACCAATGAATCTTTCATAATTTCAGATATTTTTAGCATAATTGGGATGAATGTTTCACGTTTATAATATTTTTTTCTACATTTTTAAACATACATTTTCAACTTTACTAAAAATAAATTAATATATGTTTTTTCCATTACAGTTATGAGTGATCTTGCATGAGAATTCTTGTAGTTGGTGGAGGTGCCGCTGGAACAATAGTGGCCAATAAGGTAGCACGTGCACTTTCTGATCAGGTAGATAGAGGTGAAGCAGAAGTAGTGGTTTTGGATAAAAGTGAATACCATTACTATCAGCCGGGTTATCTTTTTGTAGCCCTTGGTGAGGAAGAACCTGAACACTTTGTGAGGAAAGAAAAGGAATTACTTGATGAAAGGGTAAAATTTTACTACGGAGATCAAGGTGAAGTAGTAAAAATAATGGCTAATGAAAACAAGGTTCAAACAAAGGATGGAAAGGTCTGGGACTATGATTATGTAGTAATAGCTCTTGGCTCTTATCCAGATCCGAATGGTATTCCAGGGTATAAAGAAGGTGCATATTTCTTCTATACTTTAGAGGATTCGGTAAAGCTCAGAGATGCAATTAATAATTTTAAGGGTGGCAAAGTTGTAGTTGGTGTAACTTCATTGCCATATAAATGTCCTGTTGCTCAATACGAAATACTGTTTGCTTTACATGACAGGTTTAAAAAAGAGAACAAAAATGTTGAGTTTGAATATTTGTTCCCAATTAAGGGAACGCACCAGCATCCTGTAGTTAGCCCTATTGGTGAAGCATGGATGAAAGAGAAAGGCATTAAAATCACTTCTCCATTTACAATGACAAAGGTTGATCCAGAAAACAGGATAATATATTCAAAAGAAGGTATTGAAGTAAAATATGATCTTTTCATATCTATAGCACCGCATAAAAGCGCGGATGTAATAAAGAATTCTGGTCTTGCGGATATGTGGATACCAACAGATCCTTATACACTTAAATCTAAGCAATATGAAAATATGTATGTTTTAGGTGATACAACAGACATACCGAATGTTGCAAAGGCTGGGTCAGTGGCAGAATACCAAGCAGCCGTAGTTGCAAAGAACATTATTTCAGATTTGAAGAAAACAGGCAATTATTATAAATATGATGGTGCAGCATATTGTTTCATAATGCATAGCATGGAGAAGGCAGGATATCTTTATATGACTTATACAAGACCACCGACAATTTCTTTACCTTCTAAGTATGCAAAATGGTTAAAAATTGCATATAATGAAATGTATTGGACAATGTCCGCAAAGGCGGAGATATGAGGTGATTAATATGGCAAAAAAAACAGATGTAGCAAACAAAAATACACATTCAGTTTTGGAACTATTGGATCTTGTGAAAAGGGATGAACTTGTTAGATTGATAAAAAAAGTGATTGATCTTCAGAAAGATGGTACGCTTGATAAATTACTTTCTGTTGTTGAGATTCTTGACAAGGATAAGACAGTAGATAAATTATACTTTAAAGTCAATGACCTTTCTAAAAAGGGAACACTTACAAAACTTTTAGAAGGGAACGTTCTTGATAGGCAATTAGATTCACTTATAAAGCTTTTACAGGATGGTTCATTGATGAGACTGTTAGATCTGGTGATGGATTTGCAGAAGAAAGGTCTCATAGATGAACTTATGAACTACGTACCAAAAATTATGGTAATCATTGAGAAAATAATGGATCTTGAGAAAAAAGGAGTAATAAAGATTGATGACATTAACAAACTAATAGACAAGTTCGGTGAAATGATTTCAAGCGGTACACTGGACACACTAATGGATATGATTGATATAGTACCTATAGCCCTGAGTGCAATAAATTCTGAACCAGTTAGGAAGCTTCTTGTAAACAATATTCCTAAAGTTTTGGAACTTTTGCAGAAGGTTGCAGAATTGGATCAGAAGGGATTGCTAGATTTTAACAAGATAGGTAGTTTGGTTGAAAAGTTAGCACAGCTGATATCCGATGGTACTGTGGACAAGCTTCTTGAGGTATTAGTACTCCTATCTGCTTTGCTAGATGCATTGAATGATGAAATGATAAAGAGTGTTGCAGAAAAACTTGGAAAGGTTCTAGAACTTGTTGAACCAAGCAAATTATGAAAAATCAGGCCTCAGAGGCCTGATACATTTTAATTAATTTTTCAGGTTTTGTATAATCAAAGAATATATCGAAAACAAAATCAACGTATCCTTTTAATGTCCACCAATAAATGTCTGCCATTGATATTTTCATGAAATGCTTGAATTCTGTTGGTGGATACGGTACCACAGGATGCTGATAATCTGCAATAACAAATGTTCCCTTTCCATATGCCATGTCAAAAGGGCAATTAATCCTACCATCAAATTTTGAATCCTTACCGTCTATTATTTCTGAAACGGCTTTTGCCTGAAGATGTGCTGTCACTCCACTTTTTGATGTTGGAAGATTATTGCAATCTCCTATGGCAAAGGCATCATCGTATCCTGTAATTTTCATCGTGTACTTATCAGCTTTTATAAATCTATCTTCATCAAGAATTTTATCCTGTATATAATTAATCTTTGCACCACGGCAGGGGGGTATAATTATTGGCAGATCATATTTTAATGAATCTCCTTCCATGGAATTTATTGTTTTATTTTTTGGATCAACACTTTCAACATTGAAAAAGGTGATTATGTCAATACCCCTTTCCCTCATTATAGGTTCAACGATTCTGTTCATTGGCTCTGCGGGATAGGGTCTTGGAAATGGGGTTGCAAAAACAAGTTTTGTTTTATCTTTTAGCTTGTTTTTATTCAGTAATTCCTCTAGAAGAAGCATACCTTCAACAGGTGAAGGGGGACATTTGCAAGTTGGTGATGCCTGAACAAGTACAGCAATACCTTCCTTAAAGTCTTTTATTTTATTCCATAATTTATTGGCATTTTCAACAGTACTATGATAATTTCCATATTCATTATTTATATCTGTCAAACCTGGCACAACTTCTGGGTCCGGATTCGTACCTGTGCCTATTACAAGATAATCATAACTGTATTTATTATTAGAAGTTTTCACAGATCTGTTGTCAAGATCTATCTCTGTTACTTCTTCATTTTTGAATTTAATCCCAGGTTTTATTAAAGAATCTATCCTTCTCCATATTTTTCTTTTTGAGCCATTAAATGCTATATAAAGGTACCATGGCTGATAATAGTGATAAATGTCCCTATCCAGCAATGTTACATCATATGTATCTGTGTTCAGTGAATTTGCAAGTATCAAACCACCGCCACCAGCACCTATTACCAATACCTTTTTCATCAAAATCACTCCAAATAGGTATAATAAAAACGTTTATAAAAACATTTTTTGATTTAATTTGATCATATTATTACAAATTAATTTTTAATATTTACACAATTGATCTTAAAATGTAAAAAAAATTTAAAAATATTTCGAAATTCGTTATCTATAATCCTGCTTCTTCTAATACTTTTTTACATTTATCACTATTTACACCTTCAATTTCTTTCATTGAAACCTTTAAAAGTTCCTTAACCTTGAATTCATTTTCAGCCATAACTCTGATAACTTCTTCTGATGTAACTGGTTTTTCTGCCCAAACATCATAATCAGTGATTGTAGCTATAGTACTATAGCACATACCCATTTCTCTTGCAAGATTAATTTCAGGTACAAGTGTCATACCAATTACGTCTGCAAAATTTCTGAACATCTTTGATTCTGCTCTTGTAGAAAATCTTGGTCCTTCTATACAGATATATGTAACATTTTTATGAATATTGTATTTTAATTCAATAGCATTTTTGTACAATATATCATTAATATCCTCTGAAAAAGGGTCGGCCATTGAAATGTGCACTACTTTAGGGCCATCGTAAAATGTGTAATTTCTTGTTTTTGTAAAATCTATAAATTGTGATACTACTGCAAGATCACCCGGTTTTATTTTTTCCTGAAGTGAACCAACTGCACTCACACTAACAATTTTTTTTACACCTATTTCATGGAGTGCATATATATTTGCTCTATAGTTTACTTTATGTGGCGGTATTTTATGCCCTTTTCCATGTCTTTGGAGAAATGCTATTTCTACACCAGATATTTCGCCTATTGAAATTGAATCTGATGGACTTCCATAGGGTGTATGCATATCAATCTTCTCCCTCTCATTAAAAATGGATACTATTCCAGAACCTCCGATTACGGCTATTTCAATTTTCATAATTGGAAATGTAAATTAAGATATATTATTTTTTATTTAATGGAATGAACAATATAATTATTGCAGATAATATTGAAACAATACCCATGATAATAAAAGAAATGTGAGTATTAATAATTTGGCCTATAAAACCTATTATTATTGTTCCAAGAGCTCCACCCAATCCACCACCCAGACCAAAAATAATTGCTGAATTCTCAGCAAGATCTGAATCTTTAGAAACTCTGCCTACCAATGCCATAAGAAGAGGAAAATTCGAAAGACCTACAAAATATGATAATATGAAGACGATAGAAACCGTGAAAACATTTTCAAGAAACATTAAAATTATTATTAATACACCGTATAGAACCGATGTTAAAACAAGTGTTAATGTTCTACTAAATTTATCTGAAAGATAACCCAAGAAAGGCTGACCGAAAATAGCAGATGAGTAAGCCAATACCATTATTATTCCAACCAACGTTGAATTAAAGCCTAGAGTAATGTTCATATAACTAGGTAGCATTGCACTTCCACCAGATATTGCCATTGTTCTTAAAATTGTAGCAATTAATAATATTGTAATTGGAAGTGAAAATTTAAAAAGTGCATCCTTTTTTTGTTGCTCAACAAAAAATTCCTCTTTTCTTAGATCTAATGCTACATAAAGACCTAGAAATGCCATTACTAATGTTAAAACAATGAGAGAAATTGAAAAGTCCTTGAAAAATTCATTAATTATAAGAAAAATCCCAGGGAATACCGCTCTCCCTATTCCTCCACCTATTCCATTTATGCCCAATGCAGTACCTGCATTTTCTCTGTATTTTTTATTAAGTATCATCGATCCAATTGGATGGTATATTGTTGAAAAAACACTAATTATGAACATTCCAATCATAAAGCCATAAATATCCAAACTTTTTGGATATGGTATTGCAAGAAAAATAAAAGATAAACTGAATAATGCTAAACCTATACCCATCATAAAACCCTTTTTTCTTATGTTGTCAATATATCTACCCATTAAAGGTGAAATTACTGCTCCACCAAGATAATAAACCATCAGTATCATTGAATTTTGAAAGAAAGATAATTTGTATCCTTCTCTTATTAGAACCATTAAATAATATGGTAAGTATGAAAGGCCATCGTTAACGAAATGAGCTATTGTTGTATCTACAAGTACCCTATCTATCTTTAATGATTTCATTATTTCAGGCAAAAGGTTAAAATGAAATGAACTAATAAATGTTTGTGCTTGAAGAATCTTTAAAACTATTTAGTGGAATTTCAGAAAAAAAAGAAAAATGGCTTAAGAGAAACAATATAAAAATATGGGATGATATTCTAAAAAATGGTGAAAATTTTTTTAATAAAAATGATTTTAAGAAGTTAAAAAAAGAAATAAATCACGCTAAAAAGCATTTGTATAGAAAAGATATTAAATATTTTCAGAAAAAGTTAGATTCAGAGGATTATTATCTCCTATATTATGATTTTAAAGATAAGGCTTGCTTTTTAGATATTGAAACAACGGGACTAGGAGATGAAAGTGATATAACTATCATAGGAATTGCTGATTCCATTGGAAAATACAGGGTATATGTTAATGGTATAAATTTAAATGAAAAAAATTTAATGAAATATTTAAAGAATTTTCATATTTTAATAACATTTTATGGATCAAGGTTCGATATACCTTTTATCAAGAAAAAATATCCTAAACTAGGTAAAAAATTGAGTAAAATGGTTCACGTAGATCTTTGCTTTCTTGGTCACAGGATAGGGTTTAAAGGTGGTCTAAAATTAATTGAAAAACAGGTGGGAATAGAGAGAGAAAATGAAATTTCTGGTCTAACAGGATACGATGCTGTTAAACTTTGGAATAGATATAAATCAGGTGATATCAATTCTTTAATTACACTAATAAGATACAATAGAAGTGATGTTTTGAATCTTTTAAAGCTAATAGATATAGAAATAAAAATGATGAAAGATTTCTATTCCTGAAAAATATTTTCCTTAATGCATTTTTTTGGTAGTTTTCTTGATATTACTTGATAATTCCTTGAATCAATAGAATAAAAATCAACAAGAGCATAACCTTTGCTGAAATAATGTTCATAAATTTCAGCAGTGTAATTTCTCCATGATACAGCATCTTCAATACTTTTATTTCTTATATATGTAATATCAAAAGGTATTTCAATTCTAAACGTATCAGATTTAATATTCTTTATTATTTTTTTAACTATACGGTAATCATCCTTCATTTCTGTAATGATAGCATCTTCTAAGTCAGAATATTCATTATAAGATCCATTCAATCTTTTTATTACATCATCAGATTTAATGCACCATTCTGCAACAACTCTATCAGATCTCAGTCCTGAATTTATAGAATCAGTCATTGTTCCATAATGGTTTCTTCTGTAATTTCTGGCAATCGCACCAAGCTTTCTCAAATTGAATTTAGAATTAAGACCCTGCAATGGATCAAATGTCCAAGAAACTAGGTCAAATCCATTACTTACAGCCCATTCTCTCTGGCTTTTCTTTAGTTCAAAACCAAGACCAGAGTTCTTGTATGCCCTTTTAACACCGGTCATGTGAGAATAAAGGTAAATTTTATTTTTTCTGTAACCCACAAATGAAAATGAAATACCAACAACATCATTAGCATCATATGCCAGAAGAACAAGACCACCATTTGACCTTATACCGGTGAGAAGATCTTTCATAATAGTTGACAAATCGTCCGCACCCCAGGCATCTTTAATTACTTCAACCCCCTTCCTGATATCATCGGGGTTTTTTGCAGGCATTATTTCAGGCATTTCTTATCACCCTTTCATAAATTTTTGAAAAATTGTCAAGCATTTCTAAAGAAACTGATTCATCCTTCGCGTGTGCATGGTCATTCAAAAAATCTCCTGGACCAATTACAATTGTTTTAACACCATTAATTATCATATATGGGGCATCATTTGATCCTTTACCACCAATTATTTCTGGCTCATAGTCGACAGATTCTTTCACCGATTTCTTAACAATTTCAATTATTTTTGAATTTAAGGGAATCTCTGCTGGTGGATTTTCACCTATTATTTTTATTTCCACATCTATGGATCCATTTTTTTCCTTTAGCAGGGTTATTCTTTCCATAATGGATCTAATTAGTTTATCTTTGTCCATAGATGGTAATGTTCTTATGTCTAAAGACGCTTCAGCATAATCAGGGATCACGTTTACTTTTTCGCCACCATAAAATGTTGTTCCAATTGAAATTGTTGGATCCGGAAGATATTTATGTTTAGAAAAATCAATTTTCAAATCTTTAAGATTGACAAGCACCTCCGCAAGGTTCATAACTGCATTTATTCCAGAATCAGGATTACTTGAATGTGCGCTCTTGCCATATGAAATTAATTTAATCCATAGTGATCCTCTCACACCTGGTCTATAATAGATCTTTCCGTCATAAACAGACCCTTCCATAACTATGCCATATTTGCCTTTTAATTCGTCCAATATGGCTTTAGTACCAAAATTCCCCCCCTCTTCTTCATCTGCTACAAAAGCAAACTTGCATTTTCTTAAAAGATTCTTATCACCAGAATCAACTATATTTTCTATTGCAATGATAAGAGATGCAAGAGCTCCTTTCATATCCGATGAACCACGACCGTAAATTCTGTTGTTTGAAAATTCACCTAATGGGTTATGTGTCCATCCGTTTCCAATGGGAACAGTATCCATATGCCCGTTGAAAATCAATTGATTCCCACTTCCAAAAATTAAATTTATCCTGTTTTTCCCTGTCTTTATTTCTTTACAATTCAAGTAATTTTTTAACCTTGACTTGATGATTTCAGAAATTTCCATTTCATTACCTGGTGGATTTTCACTCTTTGCCTTGATCATTTCCATGGTTAGGTCAGTGAGATTTTTATTCATAATATCAAAAATATGAACAAAAAATTAAATTTTTTCTTCTAAAACCACTTTTCCTATTTTTTCTATGAATCCCATTTCTGGTTTTATTCCAATTCCAGGCCCTGATGGAACTTCAATATAGCCATTTTTCATAATGAACGGTTTGTCTATGATGTCTTTTTCAAAATATCTGTTGCTTGGACTTGTATCCCCTGGCATATTGAATTCCTCCCTTGTTTGAATTATGACATTCAAAGCCCTGCCTATGCCTGTTTCAAGCATGCCTCCACACCAGAGTGGTATCTTATTTTTTCCGCAAAATTCAACAATTTTCATTGACTCTGTGAGTCCACCTACTCTTCCTATTTTAAGGTTTATTATTTTCCCTGCATCCATTTCAAGCATCATCTCGGCATCTCTAATGCCATGAATGGATTCATCTAAACATATTGGAGTTGCAAGCTTTTTTTGCAATTTTGACAATCCATAAAAATTGTTTTCTGAAAGGGGTTGCTCAATCATAAGCAGTTCATATTTATCAAGTGTAAGGATTTTCTCCTCCTTACCTTCATAGGACTGGTTTGCATCAACAGTAAGAGGTATATTTCCAAACCTTTTCCTTACTTCTTTCAGCACATCTGAATCCCATCCGGGTTTTATTTTTAATTTTATCCTTTTATAACCAAGTTCAATTGCATTGGCTATTGTATCTATAAGTTTTTCCAAAGGAAGTATTCCTATACTAATGCCACTTTCTATTTTTACCTTTTTTCCATTAATTATTTCTTTTAAAGATTTTCCTTCTTCTTTGGCCTTCAAATCCCAAAGCATTGTTTCCACTGCTGATTTAGCCATATTATGTCCCTTTATCTTTTTCGCCTTTTCCATAAAAGTCTCTGGTTCTCTGGTTTCTTTTAAAATATCAATTAAAAAATTTTTAATTATGTGCAATGCAGTTTCATTATCCTCATAACTGTAACCTGGAAATTCTTCTGTAACACTTTCTCCATAAGCATTAACACCATTAACATATTCAATAATCAATGCATTTCTTGAATATTGAATGCCAAAGCTTGTTTCAAAGGGTGTTATCAGAGGTAAATTCACATTATAGATTTTTAGCGCCGGCATTTACTTTCATCCTACAATATGCATAAAAAGCATCATACGCTGGAAATTGAAGTTTCATATTTTCAAAATCATTTTTTGAAATTTCTCTGAAACCCTGTGCCAATGCTTTAAGACCTGCACTCTCTTGAGGCGGGTTATCTATTTTGGCATCTGCACCCCTGACTATTTTTGCCAGCTCAAGAAGAGCTGGATCTTTCAAATTATATTTTTTTATTATTGCATCAAAACTAACACGTTCCTCGTTTCCCTCCCTATAATGTGTCAATTCAGCACCCTCCACATCAAAAGGTATTGCATTTAATTCTTTTGCCTTTTTTAAGACTTCCTGGGATGGAACATAAATAAATTCAGCATCCGGATCTATAAATCTCTTTATTAGCCAGGGACAGGCAATCCTATCCACCATAGCTCTTTCTCTAGTTATCCATTTCATACTTGATAATATCTAAAAACATTATTAAATTTTACCATAACCTCCCTATTTTACAATTGAACATTTTTAAATCATAAAAAACAAGTTATTTACGCAATTTTTACTATGTTTTTCATTTACTTTTTATTATTTTTCATGTTTTT
>JBMFTB010000022.1:0-22445 GCA_049967255.1 Thermoplasmata archaeon | reverse complement strand
AATATCTCCGATAAAAATATAAGGGAGATGGTAATAATGTAGATTGAAAAAAGCCAGCTTGAAAATTTACATATGTAATGTTCTTGTATATGTCCCGTTTTTAGTTCCATTGTTATTCTCGATGAATATATCCCTTTCTGTGTTCATTATTGTCTCCAGTGTTTCTTTCACTGTCTTTCTCACTACTTCCGAAAGTATTTTATCCAAATCTTCCATATTATTCATGCCTCCTTGAACGTGGCTTTGCCAAGGAGGTATCCTTTCCTTTTACACAAAATTTACGGACACTATCCTATTTTTCCTAAATCAAATAATTTTAAATAAAAAAATGAATTATTTAATATTATGAAAATTAAAGAAATAAAAGTTCAGGAAATAAAAATACCGCTAAAAAGGAAATTTATCATTGCTTCAGGTGCTTCTGAATATTCAAACAATGTTTTAATAAAAGTTATTACAGAAGAATTCGTGGGATATGGAGAATCCTCACCTTCTTTGCATGTTCTGGGAGAAAATGCAGGTACTGTCCAATCAATAATGCCAGTATTATTTGAAAAAATTAAGAGGCTTGATTCAAATAACATAAGGGAGATTTCCAGAATATTGAAAAAAGTTCCTAATAATCAGAGTGCTAAGGCGGGTATTGATATTGCCCTTTATGACCTCCTAGGAAAAGAGATTAATACACCCCTGAATAAAATATTAGGCACTTCACAAATAAGCAAAGAAACCGATATCACTATCGGCATAATGGATAATAACGAAGCCACAGTTCTAGCTAAAGAATATGTTAAAGAAGGTTTTAAAGCTTTAAAAATAAAAGTGGGTACAAATTTAAGGGAAGATATTGAAAGAGTAAATAAAATAAGAGATGCTGTTGGAAATAAAATTGAGCTGAGGGTTGATGCAAACCAGGGATACAACTACCAGGAGGCAAAGGAATTTATTAAGGCAATAGAAAAATTTGACATAGCTTTTATAGAACAACCATTACCATATTATGCGTTAGAAAAAATAGCAGAACTGAGAGTTTGGTCAAATATTCCTATTATGTTAGATGAAAGCCTGAAAAGTATAAGGGATCTTTACGAAATTATAAAAATGAAAGCAGCAGATATGATTAATATTAAATTGATGAAAACATCTGGAATTACAGATGCACTTTCAATATCTGACCTTGCAAGAGCATTTGATTTAAAAATAATGGTAGGATGTATGTCTGAAACATCACTGGGTATTGCAGCCGGAATGCATTTTGCACTGGCTATTGAAGCAGATTATATAGATCTTGATTCACACTTTAACTTGCAGTATGACATTGCTAAAAATCCTATAAAAAATCTTATGGGGGAAAATTATATTGATACCTCAAAGGGTCTAGGCATTGAGCTCAAGGAGGAATATTTATGAAAATAATTATAGGGATTACTGGTGCATCTGGCACTATTTATGCCCTGAGATTGATTGATTATCTTAATGAAGATAAATACCTAATAATAACGGAAAATGCAAAAAAGATAATGCTATACGAGAATGGTATAGATTATTTAAACCTGAAAGACAAGGTTAAAAAGATTTATAATGATAACGATCTTTTCGCACCAGTATCCTCTGGAAGCACAAGATTTGATGCTTTTATTGTCGTTCCTGCATCAATGAATACAATAGCAAAGTTTGCAAATGGTATTGCAGACACCTTAATAACAAGGGTATTTTCAGTTTCATTGAAGGAAAAAAGAAAAATAATTGTTGTACCTAGGGAAACACCATTGAATTCAATAAACCTAGAGAACATGAAAAAGCTATCAGACCTAGGTGTTGTCGTAATGCCAGCCTGCCCTGGTTTCTACTTTAATCCTAAAAGCATTGACGATCTTGTGAATTTTATCGTTTTTAGAATTCTTGACCAGCTAGGCATAGAGGGTGATTACCCCAGATGGGAAAAAAATACATTTTAGACACATCCGCATTCCTGTCAGGAAAATCAATTCCAATGGATATTGAAATAATTATACCTAAAAGTGTTCTTGAAGAATTAAAATGTAATAAAAATTATTCTTTATTGCTAGAAAGGTCAAAGATAATAGTGCCTTCAGAATTGAGCATTAAGATTGCAACTGAAGCAGCGAAAAAAACAGGTGATATAAACAAGCTTTCTAAAACTGATATGGACATCATTGCCTTATCACAGGAATTTGATGCAACTGTAATCACGGATGATTATGCCATACAAAATGTTCTTAAATTTTTAAACGTTCCATATATGGGGATGATGATGCAGGAGATCAAGGAAAATTTTAAATGGGTTTACAGGTGCACCGGTTGCAAGAGGTACTTTGACAAATACTACGAATCCTGCCCAGTATGCGGTTCACCATTAAAACTCGTAAAAAAGAAGTTTTAAATAATATCTTTTAATTTGAGAAAGAGGGTAGGTGGCAGAGTGGTGATGCGCGAGACTGCAGATCTCGTTTATTGGGGTTCGATTCCCCACCTACCCTCTCCTATTTTTGACATTTGAGCGTACAGGTAAAGCATTGTTTTCATCTCCTGATACTGCCTTGAAAAATTTTTACCTGGGTTGATATAATTGAACCTATAATCATAGGAAACATCCATCAATATTAGATTTTCAGCCGGAACTTTATATCTACTTCCTTTCTTGAAAGGATCACCTGTTCCATAAGCGAGGAAACCTATTATCCTCCTCACCATATTCCAGAGAAAACTTTCACCCCTTATATCTATAATGATAAAATCATTTTCTTTAAAGATATTAATTCCTTGAATTTTCCTTATTGGATTTCTTCCATCATTCCTTGAAAAACCTGAAAAATCATGTTCACCTATGAATTCCTTTGCTTTATTGTTCAATTCCTCTAAATCAAAATTTTTATCCAAGAGATAATACCTGTACCACCTTTCCCTTGCATGCCTGGGGTTGAAATTATCATCAATTTTTGCATATGCATAAAAAACCATATTTCTGATATGAGAATTCAATATACCAAATATTTTTTCAATATTTTCATCCGATTTTATTCCAAATACATTTCCAAGAGCGCTTACATTTCTGTCTGTTCTACTTGATGGATATATTCTTTCTGCAATACCAAATTTTTTAATCACTGAATTTATTTCACCTTCTACCGTAATAGAGTCCTTTTCCATAGAAAAACCATTGAATTTTGTTCCATCATATGCAAATTTTATCAAGTACACATCTATGAAATCTTTTTATAGTATTTAAGCATTGATTAATTGATGAGCTATAAAATTCCTGATAATAAATTACTTTTGTTCATTATTAAAAAAGTAATTAATGAAAAAAAGGTTATAAAATCACAGAAAAAATTCCTTGAATTTGTAATAGATGAATTAAAAAGCTCAGGTATAAATTATAGGGTGGATGGAAAAAGACTTAGAAAAATTGCTATCAATAAGTTAAAAATAAAGTTGGAGATTGAATACAGAGAAAGTAATGAGGAATCAAAATATTTAAAAACATGCCCGGTATGTGGTAGTAAGCTAAAAGACATAAAAAACTCAACACTTGATGGAGAAAAGGTGTTTGCAGGAAAAAAATGTACAAAATGTCCTTACTGGACTGGACCAAAAAAAAGAATACCGAGAAAATATACATTCTATGGGGATGGTGAATATGATAAGCAGAAAAAATGGAAATATAATAATAGCCAAGTTAGAGAAGGATGATGATGTTTTTGAAAGCATTGATAAATTGATAAGCAAGTACAGTATTGCAGGTGGCATAATCGTGTCAGGTGTGGGAATGCTGAAAAACTTTGAAATCGGCTACTGGAACGGAAAGGAATATGAGAAAAAGTTCATAGAAAAGAATCATGAGCTTGTTGCAATGCATGGAAGCATTGCAGAAACAGATCCTAAAATACACATACATGTAGGCCTTGCCGGGCCTGATCATATGCTTACCGGAGGGCATTTAATAAGCGGAAAGGCAGACCCTATGGTCGAATTGACCATTCTGGATACAGGATTCCCCATGCAAAGGGTATACAATGATAAAACATCTCTTAAAGAACTGAACTTCCATTAATTATGTTAATTTTTTATATTCTTTTTTTTCTAGTTATTTTATTTCTTTTATCATATTTTCTAAAAATACTTGATTTAATAGGTTCTATTTTTGCATTCGTTCTAGGATTCTTTGTTACATATTTTGGTTCATTTTACTTTTTAATACTTCTTATAGTATTTGTTTCAGTTTCTTTTCTGGCAACAAAGTACAAGCATTCAAGAAAGGAGAAATTTGTTGGCTTTGAAAATACAAGATCCTGGATAAGTGTTGTTTCAAAAGGCATTATTCCACTTATTGTTGTGCTCATACCCTTTAATTTTACGGAAAAAGCAATACTTTTTTCCGTTGCAGTTGCAGCTGCAACTTCTGATACTATTTCAGGTGAAATTGGGATTCTATCAGACAATGCATTTTACATCACAAACCTTAAAAAAGCAAAACCTGGTGAAAATGGTGCAGTCTCATTGTTAGGCGAATTCTGGGCATTTTTTGGTTCATTTATCATTGCCATTTTTGCTCTTGCTTTTTTCAGCATTGATATAATTCAGTTCGTTTTTATAATAATATTCGGCTTTCTCGGTAGTCAATTTGACAGCATATTTGGTTACATATTTGAAAACAGGGGTAAAATTAAGAAGTATACTGTAAATATTCTTGCAATAGGTATAAGTATAATTTTAGCATATCTAATAATGTTATGAAAAAGATATTGCTCATAATTCTGGATGGACTGGGGGACAGACCCTCCCCTGAACTAGGAAACAGAACACCTTTGCAAGCAGCAAATAAGAAGAATATAAATGCACTTGCATCTAGGGGAATGGTTGGCCTTTTTGAACCAATATCCCCGGGCATAAGACCCGGTAGTGACACCGCCCATTTATCCATTCTGGGATATGATCCTTATAAGGTTTATACAGGAAGGGGGCCTTTTGAAGCCCTTGGCCTTGGTATGGATTTGAAACCTGGAGACATAGCATTCAGAGGAAATTTTGCAACTGTTGACAAAAACCTTAAGGTAATAGATAGAAGAGCAGGAAGAATAGATGCTGGCACGGATAAGCTTGCTTCTTCGCTTAACATAGAAATAGATGGCATTAATATAATGGTAAAAGAGGGAGTAGAACACAGGGCAGGAGTAGTTTTCAGGGGCGATGGATTGTCACCTAATGTTTCAGATGTGGATCCACATCAGGAAAATGTTTTTGTCCAGGCATCAAAACCTCTTGAGAATGGAGCTAAAAAGACAGCAGAAGTTCTGAATAAATTCACAAGAAAGAGCTATGAAATACTTGACCAGCATCCTGTAAATGTTGAAAGAAAAAAACAGGGTAAGAATCCAGCAAATATACTTCTTACCAGGGGTGCTGGAATTGTACCCGAGCTTGATAATTTCAATGAAAAATATAGATTAAAAAGCGCATGTGTGGTAGGCGTTCCTTTAATTTCAGGTATTTGTAAGTTAGCTGGAATTACCCCAATAATGGTTCCGGGTGCAACTGGGACCACAAATACAAACATGCAGAATAAAGTCAAATATGCAATAGACGCTTTCAAAACATACGACTTTTTGCTCATGAACATTAAGGCAACTGATGTGGCAGGTCATGATGGCAATGCCATGCTAAAGAAACAGATGATAGAAAAGGCGGACATTGCCCTAGAACCCATTCTAGACCTTCTTGATGAAATAACTGTAATGATAACAGGCGATCATTCAACACCCTGCACTGTAAAGGATCATACTGGCGACCCATTGCCAGTGCTCATTTCAACAAATGGAATCAGATCTGATGGTATTGAAGAATGGAACGAAATTTCTGCATCCAGAGGGTCATTGAGAATTACTGGCAGAGATGTGATAAACGTTCTTCTGAATTACAGTGACAGGGCGGAGAAATTCGGTGCATGATTGAATATTTAATTTTAGCCTTAATTATTTTTATTATTTTTTATTCCTACTATAAAAATAAGCATGCTGTATTTTTTATAGTTATAACTAACATTATTATTTTTGCAATAGAGCTGTATTACATATATTCAGGTTTTAACATATATGAAATTTTAGGATATAGCACAATGAACATTATATCCATACAGCTTATTACGGGAATATTTACCCATTATGATTTCATTCACATACTTTCAAATATGGTCGTTTTGCTCTTCATAGGTTTTCCATTTGAGATGAGGATAGGTACAAGGAAATTCATAATCATTTATCTTGTTACAGGAATAATAGCAGAATTAATCTATGCCCTATTCCATTTTAATATGAATTATATTTTACTTGGTGCGTCAGGTTCAATTTTTGGGATAATGGGTTCTTATCTCAGGCTTTACCCTGATGATGAAATATCCATGTTCCTTGGTTTTATTTTCTTTCCGAAAATAAAGGTGAAATATGCTGTGTTTTTTGCAGCAATTATTGAATTTCTTGCAATGTTTTTATCATATGAAGATAATGTTGCACACCTTGTTCATATCTCTGCATTCGTTATTGGTCTTTTAATTGCCCCATTATTTTTAAAATCAAGGGTAAAGGAATTTTCCATTTCAGACCTTGAAACAATTGCTACAAACGAGAAGTCAAAGGATTTGCTTCAAAAAATCAAAAGCGAGAAGATTGAAGTGGTGAAAAAAATATTGATTGAAGAATTTCTTAAGGAATCATGTAAAAATTATAAGAAAAAGGGAAATATTGTTGAATGTGACGGTAAAAAATTCAGGTTATGATTTCCAGAATTTCTTGTTTTTTGCAAAATTAAGTTCTGCCTCTGCAATGTCCTTTACAAGATAAAGTTCATCTGAGTGCGGTGTCTTCAGTATTCTTAATGCTGTTTCATAGCCTACGCCCCTACCAGCAAGTGCCATTAATGCTTCTTTTTTATAGATTCTTATTAAATTGGATATGTCCTGTGCCTTTTTGAAAAATTCATTCTCCTCCCTTGTTTTTGGGCCATTTTTTATTATACTTACCTTTTCCCTTTCGTATTTTCTCAATGCAGTAATCCTGACAGAGCCACAATAAATACATCTTGCATCTGTAACTTCACTTATCTTCTTTGTCCATGAGCTTCTGCAATCCATGCATACAAAGATCATTTCCTGGTTTAGAAGCCTATTCCTGATTGCATTCAGTACAGTTGGTGTGAGCCTTGTTCTCCCAGACTTGTTTTCTATATAAGTGAGGAATGAATCCATTGTTCTATCAAAATTTACAACATCAATGGAAATAAGACCCTTCTTTATTGCATCTATTATTTCCTTTGTATTTTCAAGATCAAGATAATCCCATTCTGCTTTTTTAACAGCCTCTTCATAAATTATTGTATCCCTGTAAAGATCAATGAGCTTTTCAATTTTCAAAGATGCAAAGTCCGCACCTTTGGCTATTATGCCAAATTTTTTTGATACGTAAATAAAAACCCTTGGAAAAAACCTTGAACCAGGAATTCCATATTTTATGTCCTGCTCAAAATTTATTTCTGATAATAGAATTTCTCTTACCATTTTTTCATCTACAGGTATGCCTGAGGTTGAAAATAATATTGTATAAGGTGTAATGCTTACACTCACATTATAACCCCTTTCCTTTAGAACTGTAGAAATAAGAAGAGCAATTGTTTCGTTGACCTTTGTGCCAAACCAGTCTTCAATAATGGTATCCTGCCCTTTTCTTGATATTCTGATCCTTCTCAGTGATGAATGATCCTGATTCCACCATGCCTGAAGCTTTTTCTTTGCAGCATCATTTAGATATTCTGGCAAATGCTTACTTTCCCTAACAATTATAGCGTTCTTTGCAACATCATACGGTACTGGAATGTCCTCTCCCACCCATTTCGGGGGTGTTGCGATTTCCTCAACAAAATCCACTAAAATCTGGTCTTCCTTGATATCTATTACTCTCCACGTTATACCTTTCATTACAAAAGTCTGTCCTTCAGAAATTTCCTGTGAAACAAAGCTTTCATCCAATGTACCTATGAATCTTTTTGTTGAAAAATCAATAACACGATAAATTTTCTCATCAGGAATCATCGATGGATTATCATAAAAGTATTCGAGTGATTTTGATCCCCTATGGATATAATCACCATCAAACCTCACCATTCTTATGCCAGTCATGAATTCAAGGAAATTTTTAAATTCATCCAATGTCAGGTCCTTAAAAGCATATGTTCTCTTTACAGTGTTATATGCTAAATCAAATTGTATTGAACCATCAGTATATACCCAAGATGTGATTTGATTGGCCAGGACCACATATGGCTTATTTCTTACACCTAGTTTTTCTATCCATCCCTTCCTTGAAAGATCGATAATGCTGACAGCCTCTTCAATCTCAACAGGATCTGCGGAAATGATTGCACCCCTGGAAACATGCCCGAGCTTATGCCCGGCCCTTCCAATACGCTGGATTAACCTATAAACCTGTCTTGGAGAATTAAACTGTGCTACGAAATCAGCACCACCTATATCTATGCCAAGTTCAAGGGATGATGTACATATTAATGCTTTCAATTTACCATCCTTTAACAACTGCTCATTCTGCGTTCTTATTTCCTTTGAAAGTGAACCATGGTGAACGCCTATATAAGAATCCATTTTTATTTTGTTTAAACGCATTGCAATGTCCTCTGCTGTGAACCTTGTATTCACAAATATTAACGAAATATTGTATCTGTTCACCAGGTTAACGGTATGCATTATTGCAGACCCGTATTCCGGATCACACATCATTTCTTCACTTTCTTTTTCGTATATTTTATCTGGTGCTTCTACTGTCACATCCATTTCTTTTAAAATTGAACTCTTAATAACCCTGACAACATCGTTAGGTGAAAGAAACCTTGATATTTCATCATCATTTCCAACTGTTGCTGAAAGACCAATCCTTTGGACCTTTCCTGAAAGATTAGCAAGCCTTTCTATTGCAAGAGAAAGCTGCCAGCCCCTCTCATCCTGAACAAGCTCATGAATTTCATCTATGATAACCGTAGAAATATTTTTCAAATGTTCTTTTAACTTCTTTCCTGAAAAGAGAATTTGAAGTGTTTCTGGGGTTGTAATCAAAAGATCTGGAGGGGTTTCGCTTACAAAACGTCTTTCGGATTCTGAAGAATCGCCATGTCTTATGTTTACTGTAACGCCCAGTGATTCTGCATACCTGTTTATTCTTTCAAAAAGATCCCTGTTCAGAGCCCTAAGAGGTGTGATATATATGGCATGTATTTTTCTTGGATTTTGATTTGCTATCCTTGCAAGTATCGGTATTATTGCAGCCTCTGTTTTTCCACTTCCTGTTGGTGCGATTAAAAGTACATTTTCTCCTTTATAAATGGAATCATAAACATCTGCCTGATCCTTTGTCAGCTCATTAATCCCAGCATCCCTTAACATAGATAAAATATTATCATCAATCACAACTAGTGTAAATTGATGGGTTATAAAAAATTTCACATATTCTCTGTTAATGATAATGTGATAAAATTGTAGAGAAACTAAAAATATCTTAGAGATTATGGATTCTGCCAATTATTCAAATTAGTTCTAAATGAGTAAGATAAAACATGATCTAAAGCTTTCAGATTATTGAACAATTAAAATTTATGCTTTCAAAGAGTTTACAAAGTTTTTGATGCACCTAAAACTTAAGAAAAATAAAATTGATAAAAGTAGTACTCATGAGGCAAAACCTTCGCATCTAAAAATCATTACATCGTTCTTGTACGGAATATATTCATATGAGCGTATGCCGACCAATGAATCGTGAGGTTTCAATGCTTCACGATGTGATCAAGATACGAATATCTAGAATTTCTGAAAATAGTAAGTTTTGAAAAATATATAATATTCAAGGATCAAAACTATAAAAAATAAAAGCAATGTATAGAGCATTAAGAACTGGAGAATATTTAACTCAATTACCATTATAAAAAGAAATGCGAATGAACCGAAGACTGTAAAATTAACGTGGTTAACAATTTTATTTTTATTATTAGAAGCTGTGATAACAAATGGTATACTGTTTACCTTGTACGAGAAAAGATTCCTTAAAAGTAAAAATAATATTATAAGAAATACAAATGAGATTATTATATAATAAATATTAAAATAGAATATATCTATAATCAGGGAAGCTGCGTAAATTGAAGCTACTATTCCAGATGTGTAATGGTTTTCACTCAGTGGTATGCTCCTGTAAAAGAATACAGACCTTAATGTCCTGGAAATGATGCTTCCTGAAATTTTTAAAAATTCTGGCAAAATTTTAGACAAATACCTTGAAAATCTTGTTGACAGTTTTAGTAATGCGGGTGTGATTATTGTTGTAATTATTACGATTGCACCTGTGATGCTAAAAAGAATTCCAGAATATGGCAGGACACTATGGTTTGTTTCTTCAGAAATGCCATTAGCAATATTTGCAAATATAAGGGAATCTTCATTTCTTGGGACTAGACCGGAACCTATGAAAACTGCACTTTTGCTTGAAAAACCAAGTAGATAGGTTATTGTTGACATAATAAATAATTCACCAATAATTATTAGAACAACGGAAACAATTATGATTTCGCCATACTCAATAAAAGCATAAAGATTTACGCTAATACCGTAAGTAACGAAAAAAATAGCTGCGAAAGCATATTTAAAAGCACCGAGTTTTGCTTCTATTTCCTTGGAAATATCTGTTTCTGAAAAAAGCATACCTGCAAAGAATGCACCTATAGCTGGTGTTATATTAAAAATTTCAAGCAGTGCACTGACAAAGAATATTATCATCAAAACGAAAAGAACGAACAGTTCCTCGTTCCTTTTTGCGAACACCTTTTTCTTTATCATAGGAAGAAATAACCTTGAAATAATAATGATAAATATAAGGAAAGAACCAACGCCTAAGTATTCAACGTTTATCATTTCAGGTATAACGACCTTTGTTACAAGAATACCTGAAAAAATTACTATTAAAAATATGGATATTATATCCTCCATGATGAGCATGTTTAGAAGCGCTTCCGCTTCCTCAGCAGAAAGTCTTCTAAGGTCATCAACACTTTTTGCAGTCACAACAACACTGCTGGCTGAAATTACAAATGCAAGAAATATTGAATCGTAAATATCCCAGTGAAATAGCACCCCAATAAGGAAACCAACTATGAAAAGAACGGAAATATCAATAATTCCTAATACAGTTGCAATTAATGTTGTCTTTTTAAATTTCTGTGGTGCAATATTCAAACCTATGAAGAAAAGAATCATTACCAAGCCAAGCTGAGAAAATATTGAAGGTATCTGGCTGTTCTGCATTATTCCTGTATAATGAAAACCGAAAATAGTAAAGGTGATTGATGGACTTAGTATAAGGCCCAGGATTAAATAGCCTATCATTGTTGTTTGTTTGACCTTTGTTGCAAGAATTCCACCCAGAAGGGCGATGAAAAATAGTATGCCAAGATCCAGGAATAGGAAATCCATTCTTTTATTCCCCTGATAATATTATATCTCCTATTTTTGCCTTCTGGTTCAGATCCCTTTCAATTCTGCCGTCTCTGATGAATGCGATAGCATTTTTATCAATTTCTATTATTTTTTCATTTTTTTCTTCATTAACATTTATCCATCTCAGTATTGATTTGCCAAAAGAAACTTCACTTTCCCCTTTCACAATTTTTACAGGTGATTCGAGAAGAAGCATTGCTATTGCTCTTGCCTCCTCATCCGATAATTGCATAACCTGAAAATTTCCATTTTCAGAATAATAAATTTCTTTTGAACCATCGTGCTTTATTACCACAGAAAATTGACCTCTTAATCCTTGGAAGGCGTATTTTAAGCCAATGCCTGGGACTATAGATTCAGAAATTTCCATGGATATGTGAAATGATGTTCTTTTTAATAATCTTTTTTAAGTTTTTAGTATTTTGAAAATATTTTTCCGTTATGCCCGTCTAGCAGTATATAATTTTGCTTACCGATATTATTGAGTCTCAAAAACCATACTGGCACGTAAAGTACGTCAGGTTTTGAAACAACTGTTGATCGTGCATTTTTCCTCTGTGAAAGATTGAGTTTTATTTTCTGACCGGTATCTATATAAATGGCTAACCTTAAAGCATCTTTATAATCAAGATTACCATTTTCAAAGGAAATTGCATTATCGGAAGAATTAATTACCCTTGCCTTAGAAAGATTAAATTGGTAAAGTGGGGATTGGTATGGGTAAAATTCACCTATTCCTATTATTGGCACATAAAATTCTATGCTATTATTCTCAGTTTTTCCAGGGTAATTATGCGTGAATTTTAAAAGCCAGAATGGAACATATTTAAACATAATTTCAGAATCATCAAACGGAATATTCCCATATTTCTGTGATATAAAATTTTTTATTATTTCCGATGCCTGAGCTTTAGATGTTAAGTTATCAAGGATAAAATGATTATATGCATTCTGCCATGTATCCTTATAATTTATCAATGCACTTCCACAATTGTTACACACGACTATTTTATCTGTAGGATTGACAAGAACATCATTACCGCATCTTTGACAGGTAATTCTTTTATAATTTTCATCCAAATTACCTGATATTTCATTAAAAACGGTATTATTTTTAATATTTTGGGAAAATCTGAAACCGCACCTAAGGCAAAAATAAGCATCGTCAGGATTTTGTGCTCCACAGTTTGAACAAAACTTTACCATATGTATCAATAGTTTATATCTTAAGGTATAATTAAATTTTTTATAGAAAAGTTAGGAGTTTGAGGAAAGCAGTAAAACTCCGACCTTCAGGGAGGAGATACACGGACTTCCCTCACCCGAAAATGCTGTGTTGAGTAATTCTTTTTAATCATTTATTACACGTATTTTAGAAAAGATCATTTCTTTCATCAAAATTAGTTAAATTTTATTGTATTTTTAAGCTTCTGTAATAAATTGATTACTGTAATTATGTAACAAACCAATCCGAAAAAAAGAAATAAAATGTTTGATTATTAGTAAATATGATTAACGAAATTGATGATGAGCACAGGTCTTTTCCTTTTCCTGATTACAAAAAAAGGTATGAAAGGGACAGGCAGTTCAAGCAGTTACACATTAAAGCAGAAATATTCCCTGATTTTGAGAAAAAGGAATTTTCAGCTAACGAAGAAATATTCCTTGAAACCATTTATAGTGATCTTGTTGAAATTGAACTTGATGCCAAGGAAATTTCAATTGAAAAAATTATTGTTAATCAAAATGAAGTTAAATTCGCATATGATGGTGAAAAAATAAAGATAAAATTCAATGAAAAAATAAAAAAAGGTGAAAGCTTAAAAATTTCCATAATATATTCATCAAAACCAAGGAGAGGTATATTTTTTGTAGCCCCCGACAAATTTTATCCTGATAAGCCATACCAACTCTGGACACAGGGAGAGGATGAGGATACTAGATATTGGTTACCATCTTACGATTATCCTAATGAAAGAACAACAACAGAATTAATTGTTCATGTTCCAAAGGGATTCTATGTGGTTTCAAATGGGAAGCTTTTATCAGTTGTTGAGAATGATAATGGTTCAATTTTCCATTATTTTGAGGAATTTCCACATGCAATATATCTGACATCAATAGCAGCAGGAAAATTTTTTGTTTATGATGACGAAATAGATGGTAAAAAGCTACAGTATGTAGTACCAGTTGAAATGAAGGATCTGGTGCAGAGAAGCTTTGTTAATACTCCTGATATGATAAGATATTTTTCTAGGACATTTAATTTTAGGTATCCGTATTCAAAATACTCGCAGGTAGTGGTCAATGATTTTATTTTTGGAGGTATGGAAAATATAAATGCAACAACACTTACGGAATATACACTTCATGATGATAAAGCACATAATGATTATACAAGTGAAGGACTTGTTGCTCATGAGCTTTCACACCAGTGGTTCGGCGATTTCATTACCTGCAGGGACTGGTCACATGCCTGGCTCAATGAAGGATTTGCAACATACATGACAGCCGTGTACATAGACCAGTACCTTGGTCATGATGATTTCCTTTACCAGTTGTATCAGGACGAAATTGCATACAAGAAAGAGGACACATCGAGCTACAGGAGACCAATAGTAACGAACATGTACAGGTACCCGGGCGAGCTTTTTGACAGACATCTTTATGAAAAGGCATCAAGGGTTCTGCATATGCTCAGGGATGAATTGGGCGATCGTGAATTCTGGACTTTCATTAACAATTATCTTAACACATTCGGTGGAAAGAGTATTGACACATATGATCTAATAAAAGTACTTCAGGACCTAACAGGAAAATCCTGGGAACAGTTTTTTGATCAATGGATTTTTCATGCAGGTCATCCTGAGTTCAAGGTTTCATATAAATACGAAAATGGAAAAGTGATCCTTAAATTTGAACAGACACAGAAGGGAAATGAAACACCAGAAGCATTTTCAGTTTTCATGAACATTGCCTTTTATGCTAAAGATGAAAGGATTTTGAAAAAAATACAAATTAAGGATAAGATCGAACAATTTACATTTGAGATGGATGAACCCGATGCCATATCTATTGATCCTGAGAACACAATACTCAAGGAAATAGAATTTGAAAGAACTAAAAAAATGCTAATGAAACAGCTTGTTTTAGGAAAGGAGATCATGGAAAAGATAGATGCAATAAGATCACTTAAAAAACAATCAGGTAATGACGTTGTAGAAGCACTTAAGGATGAAGTATTAAAAGATAATTTTTATGGAGTTAAAGTAGAAGCAATGGCTGCTCTTGAAGAGATTGGCACAAGAGGTGCACTTGATGCAATGTTAACAATAGGTGAGAAAATAGTTGGTAACAGGGATGTGGATTCAAGGGTAAGAACAGCATATGCTGACAGCCTTGGACGATTCTTTAAGGAAGATGATGCAATTAAAATGCTTGAAAAAGTGCTTGAAAAAGAGGATAAACACATGCCAGTTTCAAAAGCGCTGGATAGTATTGGACAGATAAGGCACGATAAAAGTTATGATTTACTTTTAAGTGCAAAAAATAAAAAATCTTGGTCAGAAACAATAAGAAGAGGTATGCTTACAGGACTTGCCAACCTTAATGACAAACGTGGGCTGGATATAGCTTATGAATTTTCTAAACTGGGGTATGATCAAAGACTGAGGGCAACAGCCATATACACAATTGGAAAGATTGGTGAACATGATAAAAATGTATTGCCTATTCTTTACAAAGCTCTCAGGGATGAATATTATCAGGTGAGGAGTTCTGCTGTAAATGCAATAAAGAATGTTGGTGAACCTGAAACAATAGGCGAGCTTGAGAATGCTTATGAGCAGGAGATCGATGCGCACATAAAAAGATCTATTAGGGATGCAATATCTTCATTACAGAAAGGGTTGAAGGAGAGCGAGGAACTGAGGAACCTGAGAGAGGATGTGGAGGATCTCAAAAGAAAATACAGGGAATTGAGTGAAAAGATAAAATGATAAACAGAATTATTGAGCTTAGGAATAATGTAAAAAGGGAAAACAGGCCTGATGATTATGTTTCTCTCTGGTTTGAGGATGAACTGTATAGGGGTCAGAGGCAAAGATCTATGGTTCTTGTTCTCAGGACAAAAGGATGTTTCTGGTTCAAGCATTCGGGATGCACAATGTGTGGCTATTATAACGATACAAACGATGGAGATATAAATGAAAAAAACTTAATCAACCAGGTTGAAAAATCCAGACAGAAATACAAAGGTGAAAAAATTGTAAAAATCTATAACTCAGGCAGTTTTTTTGACCAAAATGAAATTCCTTTGGAAGCTCAGGAGAAGATCATTGAAAGTTTTCCCGAAGCTGAAAGAATAATTGTTGAAACAAGGCCCGAATTTATAAACGAAAATTTACTGAACAGGATAAATAAATATAAAGAGAAATTGATGATTGCCATTGGTCTTGAAAGTTCAGACAACAATGTTCTCATTAATTCTATAAATAAGGGATTCACAATAGATGCGTATGAAAGGGCAGCAAAATTGCTTTTTAAGAATGGTTTTTCCATCAAAACATATATATTGCTTAAGCCACCATTCCTTACAGAAAAAAAGGCCATAAATGATGCGATAAAATCCATAGAATTTGCAAGTACGTATTCTGAAATGATTTCACTTAACCCTGTAAACATACAGAATAATACACTTGTAGAATTTTTATGGAGAAAGGGCTATTATAGATCACCGTGGCTTTGGTCTGTTGTTGATGTATTGAAAAAAACATCACACCTTGGTAAAGTTGTTTCATTCCCAACAGCACCTGGCACACAGAGAGGTGCTCATAACTGTGGCAAATGCGATGAAGATGTTATAAAAGCCATAGAAAATTTTTCTTTCACACAGAATATTGAATATTTGAATTCAATAAAAGAATGCGAATGCAAAATCAATTGGGAAAAAATTTTAGACGTTGAGGAACTCACATTTTCAACATTGGGGGATTAATGGCCTGCACCTACATCATTGGCAATATCTTCCAGCTCCAGCTCAAAAAGCTTTACCCTTGTTGGTATACCATCCATGCTCCAGCCCCTGGCCTGATAATACTCATCCAGCATGCTTTCAAGTTCCTCTTTTTTAACATATGAGCCTTTAGAAACACCCTTTGGAATAGGATCGTTCATCACCCTCTCTGGGAGATAATCATCCTTTCTGGTAAAACCTTCCCTTGCATTGAAAGATCTTTCAACATTGTATATCCTTTCACCTATATATGCGAGCTCTCCAAGTGACATTTCAAACCCCGTAAATGCCCTAATTATGTCAACAAAACCCTCTAGAAAGAACATATGCCTTGAAAACTTGCAAACACCGAGAGCATCATAAATGCTCATTAAATCCTCATGCACCTTTACTTCAAACCCTTTGCCCTTTGCATTAAACCTATCAACACCCTCAAATTTCCACCACTTGCCTACAAGTTCTGTACCATAAACACCTGCGGTTAGATGGCAGGCACCTCTTACGGACACAGCTTCCGCAAGAGCCATGCCCTTGATGCCCCTTATATCGTAGGCTGGTGGTTCAAGACCTTTTATTTCAAGTGCAAATTCTGAACCTTTACCTAACTTTTTATATGCATTCTTAACACCATCTGCGAGCAGATTACCCAATTCTCCCTTCCTATAAGCCATATCATAAAGGATTTTTGCAACGGAATCGGGATCGCCAAATTTTAAATTACCTTTAAGTATATTTTTTTCAATTGCTTCCATAGCCCATGAAATCGTTACGCCTGCGGAAATTGTGTCCATTCCGTAAAGGTCACACAACATACTTAGATAAGCAACAGCTTCTGGATCATCTATCTCCAGGTTTCCGCCTAAAGAGTATATGGTTTCATATTCCAGGCCATCCACGTACGTACCAGCATATTTCCCATTTTTCACCTCAAAAATGTGGCCGCATGGTTTTGTGCAGTTAGGGCAGGGATGATACCCCTTTACATATTTTTTTGCCCAGTTATAAGGATCTATGCCTGATAATTGTCCTTCTTTAAGATTATCAAAAATTTTCTGGAAATATCCCTGCTGCCAATTCCTTGATGGAAAAGTACCTTTCTGCGTATTCATCCATGCATAGAATTCACCAGTACCATAATTCATGTCATCTCTTGTAGCAGGATGATCCTTCAAAACATTTACCCATTTCTTTATGAGTTCTTTCATTTTCTCGTCATCATTCACCTGAACCTTTTTTGTACCCTTTACAGCAATCGCTTTCAGATTCTTTGAACCCATTACCGCCCCTAGACCTGTTCTCGCTGCCTGCCTTTCCTCGCAATCTATTATGGATATCTTGAGTAAATTTTCACCCGCAGGACCTATTGCAGCAGTGGCATGATTAGGATATTTTTCCTTTATCCTTTTCTGTGTTTCCCTTGTATCTAGCCCCCATAGGTCTGTTTGTTCAATAATAATTTTATCATCTTCTATGACAAGAAGAGAAGGATTTTTTGCCTTACCCTTAATAATAACCATATCATATCCAGATTTCTTTATTTCAGGACCGATCGTTGCTCCTGCTACTGCCCTTCCAAATGCACCTGTCTGAGGTGATTTGGATACAAAGGTAGTTTTTGAAGCTGTTGGGATTCCACTTGATACAAGCATTCCAGGCGATATTATTAAAACATTATTTTCATCTAAAGGATCAGTTCCCTTTGGCACTTCTTTATAGAGAAAATAGGCAGCAAGACCTATACCACCGAGAAATTTCCTTATTATAGATTCATCAATTTCCTTTGTTTTATGAGTTCCTTGCGAAAGATCGACTTCGAGTATTTTTCCCCAAGAGCCATTCATAACTTCTGAAAGATGATTTGTTTTATAAATTTTAGGTATGCAACATCAAGCATATGACTAACCAGAATCAAAAAATAGCCTGGATTGTTTAACAAAGGAATAATTCCTGAGCCTTGAAAGATTCTCATCCTCTAAGATTACCCTTTTTGCCTCAGCAGATGAAATGGAAAGATCTATAACCTTTGTTCTACCATACCTGCCCATCGACTTTACCTTTGCAGAAACAATACCAAGCATATCTAGGTCAGAAAGCATATCAGTGATCCTCCTAAGTGTCAATACAGGAATATTTGCACTGTTAGCTAGGTTCTTATAAGCCTCAAATACATCACCTGTAGTTGACTGGGTTGACCCGGATTCCTTGAGCAGTGTTATTGCAAGCAATAATACCTTTGTTTGCAAAGGTAAAGTTTTTAGAGTCTCTACAACGGCATCATATTCAATCTTACTTTTTGCAATAAAAACATGTTTTTCTTCTACATATTTCTCACCATTTTCAACAGCAATCTGAATAGATGCCTTCAGAAGTTCAATAGCCTTCCTTGCATCTCCATTTTCCTGGGATGCCATTGTTGATATCAATTTAAGAGATCCTTCGTTTACGAAATTTTTGACGTTTGAAATATTAAGCCTATCCATAAGAATGTCAAATATGTCATCTGAAGTATATGGTGAAAATACAATTCTTTCTTCATTAAGTCTGCTCTTCACCCTAGGATCTAAAAATTCAGGGAACCTGAGATCGTTTGTAATACCAACTATTGTAATCTTTGAATTTTGAAGCTCTGAATTCATGAGCAAGAGCTGATAAAGAAGGTCGTCTCCATTTTTTATTACAAATCTATCTATTTCATCAAGCACTACAATAATATTTCCATTCCATTTGTCAACGTTATTTTTTGCAGTACTGTATACCCTGTCCATTGACCAGCCTGTAAAAGGGATCTGTTCTCCCCCTACAGCATTTCCGATTGTTTCAATAACAGAATATGAATTATCTTTTACCTGACAATTGATGTATAAGAATTCAACATTCCTTTTGCCATCAGATATTGATTTTAATTCCCTGCCTATGAACTTTATAACGGCTGTTTTGCCTGTACCCGATTTCCCAAATATGATTTCATTTTTTGGCGAGGAACCTATAAAAATTTTTCCTAAATTTTCAGCAATCAATGATATTTCCCTTTCCCTGTGTGGCATTCTTATAGGTATAAAATTAGGTTCGAAAACCTTCATGTCAAATGCGTTAAACTCCGTCCTATCAATGTATTTCTTAAATATATTTTCCATCTAGGGTCCCTGCAAGCATGGTTATATTCTCTTCTCTAAAAAAAGGTTTCTTTACCTGATTTTTTATCAAAAAGTTTAAAATCTTTTAAGGATCGTTTATGAATTTCAATTATTCAATAATTGAATAAATTTCTTTACATCTCCTGAAAATCTTGAGTTTATTTTAAAAACAATATTTATTTTGTTTCCGTGCTCTATTCTTTCAATTTCACCGTACTCATAAATAAAAGATAGAAATGGCATATAATCCTTGTCTGGTGAAATTAAAACATTGTATTCCTTGTCATATTTCAGAGATTCTATGATTTTTTCAACAAGCTTGTCTATGCCCAAGCCTGTTTTTGCAGATACAAGCACAGGTTCTGTAAGCTCCTCGCTCACAAATGCAATTTTTTTATCAAGGTCTTGTATTTTAAGATCCATCTTGTTAAGAACTGGAAGTATGTTTGACCTTGATTCCCTTTTTAATATATCTAGAGATGTCATGAATTTTTGCTTGAATATTTCTAGATCATCATTTGCATCAATAAGCAAAATTATTAGGTCAGAATAAAAAACATCTTCCAGTGTTGCATAAAAAGCTTCAATAATCCAAGGTGGAAGATTTTTTATAAAACCAACTGTGTCTGTAATCAGTATTTTTTTCTTTGTACCCTTTATCCTTGATGTCTTAGATGCAAGTGTTGAGAACATTCTATTCTCAACCAGAACATCCTCGCCAGATATAGTTTGCATAAGCTGACTTTTACCGCTGTTTGTATAACCGGCTATGCTCACAAGATAGAAACCTCTCTTTGTTCTTATTTTCCTTCTCTCATTCCTTTCCATCCTTATTTTCTCTAGATCCATCTTTATATTTTTTATCCTGCGTTTAACAAGCAAATAATATTGGTCAATGTCATATTCACCGCCGGCCATAAACCCCGGATGCTCACCTTTTCTTGCCCTGTGTATCCATTCCTTTAAAAGGGGTATCTGATAGTTCAACTTTGCAAGCTCTACCTCAAGCCTTGCTTCTTTACTCCTTGCCCTGTCAGAAAATACCTCTAAAATGAGCATGATTCTATCAAGAATGCTTGTTTTTAATGCTTTTTCAAGATTATACCATTGTGTGCTTTTAAGAACACCATTAAAAAGTATTTTCTCAATAGGATTTTCATCTAAATACGAGGATATTTCCATCAGTTTACCTTCACCTATGAAATACTTTGATGAATAATGCCTGAACCTGAATACTTTTAAAATATCATAGTTCAATGATTCTGCTAGTTGAACAAATTCATCATCTTCTTCTGGTGTGATCAGGATTACCTTTTTTTGAACCATTCTTCAAACTCTCCTAAAAGGTAGAGGGATCCTGTAATCAATACAAAGTCAGATTTTTCAAGTGCAATTTCAAAAGCTTTAGAAGAATCCCTCTGGACTTCAACATCTTTTATGAACATTTTTGCCTCCTGCGCTAGCAATTCGGCATCCTTCCTGCGCTCGTCTTTCACTTCTGTGACAATAATGTAATCTGTTATTTGACCAATTATTTTAAAAAATTCAATTGAATTTTTGTCCCTTAACTGTGTGGCAACAACGAGAGGCTTTTTCCTGAAAAGCTCTTTTATAGTTTTCACTAAACTTTCTGCTGCTTCAGGGTTGTGTGCTGCATCCGTGATTATTAAAGGTTTTCTGGATTTTATTTCAAACCTGCCAGGAAAATGTACATCGGATATATTCCTGTAATCAAGTTCTGGATTAAATATTTCAGCCATGGTTATAGCGACCAATGCATTCTTAATCTGATGTCTTCCTATCAAGGGTATTCTAACGTCATATATTTTATCATCTTTATTTGCAATGAATTTTGTTCCTTCCAGATCAATTTCAACATTGCTTATTTTGTAAATTTCATTTATATTGTAAAATGGCGCATTCTTTTCCATTGCAATTTTTTCCAAAACTTTTAAAGGCTCATCCTTGCTCTCTCCAACAACTACAGGTGTATTCCTTTTTATTATTCCCCCTTTTTCAAATGCTATCTGGGAAAGGGTATTACCCAGCCTGTCAGTATGTTCGAGTGAAATTGTAACTATACCGCTTACAGAAGATTTTATGATATTTGTTGCATCAAGCCTTCCACCTAAACCTACCTCAATGACAGCTACCTGAACATTCTTTGATCTAAAATAATCAAATGCCATAGCAGTGGTTACTTCAAAAAATGTTGGCTGGTTGCCTTCCTTCCCCATCTCTTCTATGATGGGTTTTTTTCCCCTTACCCATTCTGCCATGTATATGTCTTCTATTTCCCTATCAAGGGCAATGATCCTTTCATTGAACCTTTCTATGTGTGGGCTAGTGTACAAGCCGGATCTGTATTTCTTCTTGATTATTGCATAAAGCATAGTACTTGTTGAACCTTTACCGTTAGTTCCGGTAATATGCAGGGATTTAAAACAATTCTGTGGATTGCCAATTCTGTTTGAAAAATCAATCATTACATCAAGGCCTAGTTTTACTCCGAACCTTGATAAAGAATAGAGATATTCAATTTCTTCCATCAAATCACCTAGGTTATGATTTCTGTTAACCATGTTAACATCCATCTTTTGAAGTTATCATCCCTGTAAACTCAGGGATGCTTAAACTTCTTGGGTACAACCCTATATCCCCTATCCCGTCTACGAATGCTTCAGGGATTGCCTTTCTTATCATGTTGTACACCGCATTGAGATCCACATGCATC
>JBMFTB010000021.1:0-22925 GCA_049967255.1 Thermoplasmata archaeon | reverse complement strand
GTTGTTCATGCAAGCGCAGGATTTTCAGCCCTTGCCGCAGCACTATACATAGGCAAAAGAAAATACCAGGAAAAGATGCCGCACAATATTCCTTTGATAATTCTTGGCATGGGTCTTCTCTGGTTTGGATGGTTTGGCTTTAACGCTGGAAGTGCGATGGGCATGAATAGCACAGCTGTCCTCGCTTGGATTAACACACAAACTTCTGCAGCATTTGCATCCGTTACCTGGCTTTTCCTAGATTTGGCATTCAGGAAAAAGCCAAGTTCAGTCGGATTCATGACAGGTGCACTGGCAGGGCTTGTAATAATTACTCCGGCGGCAGGATATGTTTCATTACAGGCAGCGATGCTCTTCGGAATTATTGGTTCTTTTGTATCATATTTTTCAATCAGGTTTAAAAATAGAATGGGATGGGATGATACGATGGATGTGTGGGGTGTCCATGGTATGGATGGCTTTACAGGCATAATCATGCTGGGTCTATTTGCTGGAGTAGGTGCTACTGGAGCAATTTTTGGAAATGGAATATTTCTCTTAAAGGAGCTTGTTGCAGACATATCCTTATCATTATATGCTTTCGTTGTAACGTTAATCATATTGTACATTATTGATCATGTCTTGGTCATCAGGGTATCTCATGCGGAAGAGATGCAGGGTCAGGATAAGATAGAATTTGATGAGGATGCATACCTTGAATAATTTTAAATAGACAATAGATATATCGAGATTAAGACTAAAGTGATTGGCGTATGGATATAATAGAAGCAATTAATCTTGTGAAAATCTACAAGGGTGGCATAAGAGCTGTGGATTCGATCAATCTCAAAATTAAAAAAGGAGAGATTTACGGTTTTTTAGGTCCCAATGGTGCAGGAAAGACTACAACAGTTAAAATGCTCACCACCATGATCAAACCAACTGCGGGTCAAGCGTTAGTGAATGGCCTTGACGTTGTAAAAGATCAAGCAAAAGTAAGAAAAATGATAGGTCTTGTTCCACAGGACCTTTCAGTGGATGAGGATTTAAAGGGCATCGAAAACCTTGAACTTCAGGCAAGCTTCTATGGCATGAGCAAATCAGAGGCAATGGAAAGGGCAAATGAGTTGCTCAAACTTGTTGATCTTTACGATGCAAAGGACCGTTATGTTTCTACATATTCAGGCGGTATGAGGAAAAGGCTAGATCTTATTTCGGGCCTGATCCACAACCCTGAGATTCTCTTTCTTGATGAGCCGACCCTTGGTCTTGATGTGCAAACAAGAACAAAAATGTGGGATTACATCTCGAAATTGAGGAAGGAGTATGGTATTACAATATTTATTACAACCCATTACCTTGAAGAGGCTGATTCACTTTGTGATAGGATCGGCATTATAGACCATGGAAAGATTGTGATAGAGGGTACGCCATCAGAACTAAAGGCTACTGTGGGTTTTGATGTGATAGAAATAAATGTGGATGATCCAGAAAAGTTCAAAAGTGTGTTGAAAGATGTTAATGACATTGAAATTCTCTCTGACAGAACCATAAGATTCAAGGTTTCTGAAAGTGAGACATATCTGCCAAAATTATTTCAGAAGATTTATGAGAATAATTTAAAGATACAGAGGATTAAGATAGAAAAGCCAAGCCTTGATTCAGTATTCCTTAAATACACTGGAAAGGAAATGCGCGAGCATGAAAGTGAGGAGGACATTATGAGAACGATGCGTGCAATAAGGAGGGTGAGGTAAATGGGAGCAAGGATCTCATTAACGGTGAGGGAATTAAAGAAATGGGTAAGGAACCCTGTGCAATTGTTCATTACAATGATCCAGCCCCTGTTCTGGATATTGCTCTTCGGTAGCGCATTTGATTTAACAAAACTAATCCCCTCAAATATTCCAGGTGGCAGTGCCCTGGTCATGAATGCTTATTTTATGGGCGCAAAAAATTATATATCATTTCTCACGCCAGGGATGCTTGCAATAATGGCTCTTTTCTCAGCCATGTTTTCAGGCATGTCAATAATCTGGGACAGGAGATTCGGCTACCTAAGCAAGTTAATTGTTGCACCTATTCCTAGGGATTCAATAGTCCTTTCCAAAGTGTTCTCAAGCATGGTAAAGGCCATTGTTCAATCATCCATATTAATTGTTATAGCAATTCTTGTTCCTAATGGTCTTGTTCTTTCAACATCATTTAACATAGTTGATCTTCTTGTTCTTTATCTAATACTTATAATGCTCATCATGGGATTTTCAAGTCTTTTTTCAATCATTGTTATAAGGGTAAAAAAGATGGAAACGCTAATGGCAATTACAAACCTGCTCAATCTCCCATTGATGTTTGCAAGTACTGCTATGTTCCCTTCGGCAATAATGCCCTCATGGCTCAAGGACGTTGTAAACTACAATCCAATTTCATGGGCAGCTAATTCAATGAGAACACTTGTTCTACAGGGCTCATTCCAGTGGTCAGGTATATTAAACGATCTTCTTTATCTTTTAGCCTTTGACATTATTATGATAATCATAGTGTTCATTGTTTCAAAGTACGGGTTTGAGGAATAAACTATAATTCTTTTATTTTTCTGTGTGCATCATTTATAATACCAATAATCATTTCAAACTTATTTTCAAAATCAATGTCGTCCATTAAAATAATGTCTTCCATGATCTCCTGAACCTTATCTCTAACCAAATCCATCTTTTCAAATTTTTTGGACTTGTTCTCAAAAACAGATTTCCACCTTTTTATGTTTTCATCAACGGTTTTCTTACCCTGATCCGTTAGTGAATATTTTCTCTTACCTTTAATGTGCTTTTCTTTTATTAACCCTTCCTTAAGCATATTTCTGATGTTGGGATAAATAACACCCGTGCTTGGATTGTAAAAACCAAAGCTAACTTCCTTTATGTACTTCTTTATATCGTAAATGCCCTTTGGGCCCGTATTTAAAATCATTAATATTAAATTCTTGAGCGTTCCTCGTTTGAAATGATCCACGTTAAACCATAGGATTATTTTTTATTTAATCTTTTTTCCAAAAGTTCAGCAAGATCAAAAACAGTTTCATCCTTATGCAGATTGGCAAAGCAAATAGGACATGCCGTAACTATCTTTTCTGCTCCTGTTTCTTTCAATTCTTTAAACCTTCTCAGTGAGATAGAATCTGATAAATTGGGGTAAAGTAATTCAGCTGGACCACCACAGCAGTAACTTGTTGATCCATGCCTTTCAGGAAGGACGGGCTCACCAACCTTGGCTATTAATTTCAATGGCTCATTATATTTCTCCTGATGCATTGAAAAATGGCATGGCTCATGGTAAACTATCTTTTCATTTGTTTTATTGAAATTTAATTTTTCCAGGTAATCCATATAGTGAGTTACATTAAAATTGAAACCTTCTATGTATTTAGGATAAATCAATTTGAGTATCTCGTAGGTATGTGGATCTATCGTTATAATATTCCTAATTTTATTTTTATTGAAAAGATCTCGAAGCCTTTTTCCGTATTCAATGAACTCATCCAAATATCCGAGTTCAAAGAGGAAGGATCCAGGATAAGGCTCTTCCTCACCAATATACTTAAACTTTATTCCTGCACTTTTCAAAAGGCTGTAAATGCTTTTTAGAATGTTGTCCATTCTCTTTTTAAAATTTTCATTGTACATTGGATGCGTTATTTTTATTAAGTTAGGGTATTTGGAAATCAATCCTGCAATTTTTTCAACAGTATATGTTTTAAATTTCCTTTCAAGATTGGAGAGAACACTGCTGTAGGCCATAAGCTGGTACATTCCTCCTGTGTAGAGGAGAGTTTCAGAATTTTCGTCAAAATCAAGGCCATATGCCCATGATGTTGTTTCATTTTTTAAGCCAAGGGGTGAATTGAATTTCATTATGGATATGATGATCATCTTTGCCACATTCTTTTCCTGTTTTCTTTCTAAGTATTTTCCTGAAGTGATCAAAGATTTTGCTATTTCGCTTACGTGGCCAGCATTGACACCTGCAGGGCATACATTAAAACATGCATAACAGTCGAGGCAGGAATAGAATGGGTCTGATATCTCAAGATCACTTTTCCCATTCATTTTTATTTCTTTTACCAATTCTTTTGCGAGAAGTACCCTGCCTCTTGCACCGAATATTGCCCTGTAATCCAATGCCTGCAATGTAGGGCAAACGCTCTCGCAGAAAGTGCAGCTGATGCATTTTGATGTTTCTAGATCCAAATCGTCAAGGAGGGACATTAAAACAGTTTCCCCCTGTTCAGTATATTGTTCGGATCAAACAGTCTCTTAATCTGAATCATAAGGTCAAGATTTCTCCCAGATCTCTTGTATCTGAATTCCTCCTTGAGAAGTTCTATTTTTTCCATGCCAATGCCATGTTCAGATGATACGGATCCATCGTGCTCCAGTGCAATCCTTCCAAGATCCATCATGAACGAATTTACCTTTTCCATCTGTTCACTGTTGTTAATGTCCGCAAATATATTTGCATGAATATTGCCATCACCTATATGCCCGAATAAAGAGACCTTGAGCTTATAATCATTAATCTTATTTTTAATCTTTTCCAGGGCATCTGGTAATTTAGAAGTGGGAACAACAATATCACCTATTACAATATACTCGTTCGGTGATGATCTCTCGTTCAGTTGAGATGAATAAAGACCTTTCCTTGCCTGGTACATCGCATCCATTTCGTTTTGGTCGGTTGTGGTGTTAATTCCAATATTCTCTGTATCTTTTAAAATTTCAACAGCATCATTCATTTTTTTATTCAATGATTCTTCAGTAGATGAAATGTCTATTAGGAGTAGATATTCTGCCTCTTCTGGAAATTTTATGCCACGAACATGGGTAATGGAATCCATAGAAATCCTGTCCATGAACTCTGCTATGAGTGGTGTAATGCCCCTATTCTTAAGGTTTGCTACAGCTCTTCCGGCTTCTGAAATGGACCTGTAATATACCATGATCCTTCCATATTTTTCAGGCAGAGGCGTAATTTTCAATATCGCTTTTGTTATGATGCCCAGGGTACCTTCACTCCCTATCATCAGTGCGGTCAAGTCATATCCTACAGATCTCTTTAGAACTTTTCCTCCTGTCTGGATTATTGTACCATCCGGAAGTACAACCTCGAGGCCAAGAACCCATTCCTTGGTTGCACCGTACATTGCAGCCCTTAACCCACCTGCATTCGTGTTTATGGATCCTCCCACCGTGGCAGCAATTGAGCTTGCGGGGTCCGGAGGATAAAAATGTCTGTACTTTGAAAGATATGCATTCAGTACATCAAGTTTAACCCCTGCCTCAGCCAAAACATACCTGTCCTGAATGCTTATTTCGAGGATCTTGTCGAACCTTGCCATGCTGAGAACAATGCCAGGTTCTTTTAAAATGGAAGCACCAGTGAGGGATGATCCACCACCTCGAACCACAACAGGTATTAAATTTTCATTGCATAATTTCAATATCCTCGATACCTCTTCCACGTTTCCTGGAAGCACTACTGCTATGGGTTCAGCACCAATAAAAAATGATGCATCCCTTTCATAGGGAATTAAATCCTCCTTTTTATTCAAGACGTGTTTCTCCCCAACAATTTCCCTTAAATTGTTTAAAATGTCCATACATATCGGAAAAACATAAAAAATAAGTATATTTTAAAATTTTGTAACACGATACTTATCTGAATGATTAATTAGAAAAATATTTCTGGTATATCCTTTATAGATGAATATTTGAACACTGGACCGTCCTTGCAAACGTAAAATCTTCCAATGTTGCAATGGCCACAGATGCCTATGCCGCATTTCATTCTTCTTTCAATGGAGAGAAATATGTTCTCATCCGGAACATTCATTTTTTTTAGTTCTAAAACTGCAAATTTCATCATGATTGTAGGACCTATAATGTAGAAGAATGAATCAACGTCCCTGATCCTGTTGAATATTGTTGTAACCACTCCAACATTTCCTTTCCAGTTTTCATCGCCCACATCTACTGTTATATCAACATCAAATTTATTTTTCCATTCATTTAACAAGCTTTTGTAAACTAGATCTCTGGGTGATCTTGCGCCGTATAATAGCTGTATGTTGTTATCCCCTATTAAAAGAGAATATTCTATTACGGACCTTGCTGGGGGCAAGCCTATACCCCCAGCAATCAGAACCTTGAATTTACGCGTGACAGGGAAACCCTTGCCATAGGGCCCACGTAATCCTATTTCATCACCTTTCTTCATTTTGTGCATGTGTTCTGTGATTTTTCCTGCCCTCTTTATGCTGAATAGAAGGCCATTATCCCAGCTCGCTACCGATATAGGTACTTCTCCCAAACCATTTATAGAAAGTTCATAGAATTGCCCAGGCAAAGGTTTTTCCCCGATCACATCCTCTATAAGGAACGATTTTATATCCTCCGTTTCGTCCCAGATATCAATGATCCTGGATCTTATAGGTAACATTTGATTCATGGGTTCACGCTCCTTATAACATCCCTGATATCAATTTTAACCGGGCATACTTCTATGCATCTTCCACAGCCTGTACAAAGATGGTAATCAAAATTCTCATAATGGAATTTTAATTTGTGCATGAACCTTTGCCTCAGTCTTAAATCAAGTGTTGGCCTGGGATTTGCATTTCCTGCAAGCTTTGTAAATCCCGCTAAAATGCAAGAATCCCACTCCCTGTACCTTTCACTGTCATCGTAAACGTCAAAGCAGAAGCATGTTGGGCATGCAAAATTGCATGCACCGCATGAAATGCACCTCTGTGAAAATTCCTTCCAGAGTGGATTATCCCAGCTGATCCTTTCATTCAATTTTTTAATGTTCAACTTTTTCATTTTTTTGTATACATTTTTAGATTTTTCAATTGCAATATTCAGATCATTTTTGTCCGCATTTTCAAAAAAATTATTTATGAATTTTTTTGTATTCGTTTCAACCAAGTAATATTCACCAATATCTGTGAACTGCATTTCAAAATCATCCAATCTTGGGCCATAAAAGGTTGTGCAGAAGCCGAATTCGCATGGTTCTGTACAAACAAAATTGAACATATGAACAAGTTTTCTTCTAGCAGAATAATTATTATCTATACCGAGAACATCATCCAACATCTTAAATGCCCTAAAATCACAGGATTTGACACCTAGAACAATGATTTCATGGAAATCATCTTCAAACAATTTTTCCTGGGGTGGATAGATAAGATCTTTAGGTCCGAGGAGGGTTCTTACATCACTGAATTCATTACCATTTTTAATTCTTGAAAATACATAATCGTTATTTATTTTCTTAGGCCCCCATACCTCATATCTTTCCAATAAGTAATTAATGTAATCCTTTAGATTGTTTTTGCTTATTTTGTAGAGCATTATTAGCACCTCACCAGCTTTACAGCAGTTACCTTCAGTTCAGGTATCTTTGCCTTTGGATCCAGATTCGGGTTCGTAATTTTGTTTACCGATGCTTCATAATAATGAAATGGCATAAAAACTATGCCTTTTGGAACAATATTTGTCAACCTTGCCCTTGTTTCTAACTCACCATATTTTGAAATTAATCTTATACAAGCACCATCCCTTATGTTTAGTGACCTAGCGTCCTCAGGATTTATTTCAACAAAAGGTTCAGGCGCTTCCCTTTCTAGTATGTTGATCTTTCTTGTCATCGTACCTGTGTGGAATTGGTAATAGATTCTGCCTGTTGTTAGTATAAAAGGATATTCATCATTTGAAAATTCAGATGGTTTCTTCCAGTATGCTGGCATAAATCTTCCCTTGCCCCTTGTAAATTTCTCCCTGTGCATGATCTCAGTTCCATTGCAATTCACAACCGGCCATTGAATACCATTATTTTTGATACATTCATAATTAATCCCGCCGTATTGAGGGACAAGCTTTGAGATCTCATACATTATTTCTTCAGAGTTTTTATAATGCCAATCATATCCCATCTTGTTTGCAATGGTCTGGAATATCTCCCAGTCATTTTTAGCTTCCACTATTGGTTCAAGAAATGGCGTTATCAACTGTATCCTCCTTTCAGTGTTTGTAAAAGTTCCCAGCTTTTCAGCAAAGCTATATGCGGGAAGGATTATATCCGCATAATTCGCTGTTTCTGTCATAAAAATATCCTGAACAACGAGAAATTCCAGTTTTTCAAGCGATTTTTTTATTTTCTCACTCTCAGGCTCAGAAAGAACAGGGTTCTCTCCCATAATGTACATCGCTCTTATCTTTCCCTCAAATGCCAATTCAAACATTTCTGTAAGAGATGCACCGGGAACTGAGGGTAATTTGCAATTCCAAGCATCTTCAAACAATTTTCTTCCCTGATCATCATAAACCCTCCTGTATCCGGGTAAGAAATCACAAAGTGCACCCATATCGCTTGAACCCTGTACATTGTTATGCCCCCTTAATGGTGCAACACCCGTTCCTGGTCTTCCTACATTTCCAGTAAGTAAAGCCAGGTTTGCTATTGCTTGAACATTTTCAGTCCCCTGTGTATGCTGGGTTATGCCCATTGCATAAAATATTATCGATTTTGATGAAGCATATAAAACAGCAGCTTTTTCTATAAGCTCAGGATCAACACCCGTGATCCTTGATGCCCTATCCGGGTCATAAAATTCCATAACCTCCTTGAATTCATCAAAGTTTTCAGTCCTTTCCTCAATGAATTTTTTATCATAAAGACCCTTATCAAGTATAACATATGCCATAGAATTTAAAAGTGCAAGATCCGTTCCAGGCAAATGCCTCAAGTGAATGTTAGAGAAGTTTGTAATCTGAATTTTTCTCGGGTCTGCAACAATTAGTTTTTTACCCATCCTCACATTATTTATTATTCTTGACCCTATTATTGGATGCTGCTCAGTAGTGTTTGATCCAATTATGAAGTAAAGGTCAGCATTGTTTATATCTTTTATAGATGTGGTCATGGCACCACTTCCAAAGGTGGAAATGAGACCTTCAATCGTGCTTGCATGACAGCTTCTTGCACAATGGTCTATGTTGTTAGTATGAAATACCTGTCTTGCGAGCTTTTGCATTAAATAATTGTCCTCGTTCGTGCATTTTGCACTTGACTGAAATGCAAGAGCTTCAGGTCCATATTCTTCCATAATGTTTTTCAGATTTTTTACAGTAGTGTCAATTGCCTCTTCCCAGGAAATTTCCTTGAATTCTCCATTTACATTTTTTAGAGGCTTTTTTAATCTTCTCCTGCTTGAGGCGTAATAAAAACCTTTCCAGCCCTTTATGCATAATGTTCCATAGTTTATATCTTCCCTCTTTGAGGGTATTATGTTCAAGATTTTTTTACCGTCAGAGATGACAATAGCATTACATCCCACGCCACAGTATGGGCAGACGGTTCTTGTTTCCATGATAGGGTTAATGTTTTACTTGTTTAAAAATTCAATCCTTTGTAATAATTTAGTGTTTTCTCAATTCCCTTTTCAATATCTTCCTTTGCCTCAAATCCTAGATATTTTTTTGCTTTTCCAGTTTCCGCCAGTGTTACCATTACATAATTCTTAATAGGATTTTCAATATATTCTGGATCTATGGATTTCCCAGTTTTCTTTTTTATTATATTTATAACATCGTTTAAAGAATAAGATTTTCCTGTTCCGACATTGAATATACCATTCGTGTTAGACTTCATTGCACTTATAAGCGCATTTAAAACATCATCCACGAATATGAAATCCCTTTTCTGTGATCCATCCCCATAAATTACAGGTCTTTCATTTTTCATATATGCCCATATGAATTGTGATATGAGGTTTGCAAATGTTTTTTTGTACTCTTCTCTTGGTCCATAAACGGAGAAAAACCTCATTGCATTCCACCTTATGCCGTATAGATCCTCGTAAACCTTTGCAAGCCTTTCTTCTATAAGTCTTGCTTCTGTATAAAAGTCAGTTGGTTTTATGATCATATTTTCGTTATGGGGTGGCTCAAGACCGTTGTAAAGAGAACTGGATGATGCAGTAACAAGTTTTGCATTTGTTTCTTTGGCAATTTCCAGAACTGCAACAGTACCATTAACGCTCTCGTTTATTTTTGATCTGTCCTTCCTGTACATAGGTGATGATGAGGGTTTTCCAAGATGGAAAATTCCATCAATATTTTTCCATTCCCCATCTTTATAAAATTCATCCACCTTCATTGGGTAAAATTCAACATCTACATCAGAAATCAAATTTTTAGAACCTGTGTGAAGGCTGTCCACAACAATAACTTCATTACCCAGTTCTACAAGCTTATGGACTAGGTTAGATCCAATAAATCCTGCTCCTCCAGTTACCAGATATTTTGCCATATAAAGGGTAATTTTAATAATCTATAAATTTTTATTGTTTTTCACATTCTCAAAATTATGGAAAGGGCTCATATCATATTTGAAGGACATGTACAGGGTGTATATTTCAGAGCGTTTGTAAAGGAAAATGCAGAAAAATTAGGCATAAACGGATGGGTAAAAAATCTTTTAAACGGAGATGTGGAAGCTGTTTTTGAAGGAGATGAGAAAGACATAGAAAAATTGATAGAAATATGCAGAACAGGCCATCCAATAGCAAATGTTACAAATGTTCAAATAAAATGGGAAAAGCCTGAGGGAATATTTGGCTTTAGGATAATCCGTTGAACTGACAGCTACTGAAGCATCAAGCATTACGCCTTAAAGGATTACATTTGCCTGTGCGAATATCATGCAAAAATTTAAAGGAATGTTAGGGGTTTGGGGGAGGCTGTAAATCTCAATTGCTTCAGCGATTGGATTCACGGATTTGCCTCAATAAAAAAGTTTATATTTATTTTATTATTCTTATAAATAATGATAGTTGCTACCAAAGTGAAGTTATACCCCACAAAAAATGAAAATTTTACTGGAGAAGCACTTTGGTAGCTGTAGGTTCGTTTACAATTATTTCTTGGCGAAGAGGGATGAATACTACATAACGCATAAGGATGCGGAGAAATCTTCATTGAACTATCTGAACACCCAGGGTATGCTCATTGAACTCAAGAAGCAATATCCATGGTTATATGAGGTGAATTCCCAATCACTACAGATGTCATTACGCTTTCTTGATAATGCATTCAAGAACATAAGGAAAATGATGTTGATAAAAGTAGGGCTGGTACAGCCGAATCTACGCCTATGGAGTATCTCACGCTGAATTGCCACAAATGGATTTATGTTGCATTACATCTATTTTTACCAAACCTGTTTATTATGTTTTTTATAGCCCCTGCAAAAATTGTATTCAAATTTTTCTTATATAAATGGAAAGCGTATCCCCATCCTCAAGCACATGATCCAGACCAACCCTTTGATTGGGGTATTTGGAACTTGGCCCATTAACTACTGCATACTTGAAATTTTTAACAAAATCCTTGTGTATTGCTCTGCAAACCATTTCAACTGTTGAATATCTTTTTATCACCATTGTTTCAATATCCTTGTCCGGGGGCTTTAAATAAATGGTAATGAAATCAAGTGCATCATAAATGCTATTTTTTAATGATTCTATATTTATTTTTTCCCTGGCTGAAATGGGTATGAATGAATATTCCTCGTTCAAATTCTTGAATTCTTTTGAATCTATGAAACTTATATTCTCATCAATCTTGTTTAAGATAAAAATGCCTGGTATGTAAACCCTATTCCCAGAGAGAAAATCTATTAGATCATCCATATCAATCTTGTCCCTGATTATGAGATCTGCATTAACTATTCTAAATTCTCTCATAATTGCTTCTATGAGAGAATCATCAATGTCTACGGATACAGTTTTCTGGATGTTTAATCCACCCCTATCCTTTTTAACGAGGAAGAGCCTTGGTCTTCTCTTGTTCAGCCTAACACCTGACTCGTGAAGCATCCTTACAAGGGGTTCAGGATCAGGATTGTTTATGTCCGTTATAACCATTATAAGGTCAGAATTCCTTACAATACTCAGTACCTCTCTGCCTTTTCCTCTACCCCTAGCTGCTCCTTCAATCAGGCCCGGAAGGTCCAAAATCTGGATTTTCGCACCCCTATAATCCATAATGCCCGGTATTATGTTTATTGTTGTGAAATCATATTCTCCAACTTCACTCTCTGCATTTGTAAGCTCGTTGAATAAAGTACTCTTACCAACGCTTGGAAAACCAACAAGAGAAACCATAGCATTACCAGTCTTTTTTACACCCGGAACGGAAACACCAGACTTTCTAGCAGTCTCTTTCAGTTCCTTTAATTTTGCAAGCTTTGCCTTCAACCTTCCAATATGGTGTTCAGTTGCCTTGTTGTACTGCGTCTTTCTTATCTCGTCTTCTATTTCCCTTATCTGTTCATCAATTGTGGGCATTTTTGATACCTGATATAAAGGGAGTTTAATATTTTTGCTCTGCAAACTTTTTTTAATGTGAAAATGTATATGTGATTAATGATACCTAAGTACAGGTTATGGTTTGAGGATGAGAATGGCAATTATCTCATGGGTGAAGGTTTATACCTACTACTAAAAAACATAAAGGAATACGGGAACCTGAGCAAAGCTGTGAAATTGATGAATATGTCCTACAGGAATGGATGGGGGAAGATAAGGGATGTGGAAGAAAGGACAGGAAAAAAAATAATTGAATCTACAAGGGGTGGAAAGCTAAAGGGTGAGACAAAGCTTACTGAATTTGGTGAGGAATTATTGAATTCATATAAGAGGTATGATGATGTGCTTGGCTATTACATAAGCAGGCCATTTAAGGTTCCTTCATTAACGGTGGATGGCATTCTCATAGAGAATGGTAGCGTTCTTTTAATAAAAAGAAGAAATGATCCATTCAAGGATTTTTACGCTCTTCCGGGCGGTTTTGTTGAATATGGTGAAACTGTGGAACATGCACTTGAAAGGGAAATGCTGGAAGAATTATCAGTAGAAGTGAAAATTTTATCAATTGTTGGAATATATTCCTCTCCGGACAGGGATCCAAGGGGTCACACAATTTCTATAGCGTACTTGATTGAAAGAATAGATGGAGTCCCTAGCCCGGGAGATGACGCTGCAGAGGTAAAGTTCTTTGATTTAAAAAAATTGCCAAACCTTGCATTTGACCATGGCTTAATACTTCATGATGCCATTAAAGCGTATAAAAAATTATTTGATGAGCAGGCTTGAAACTTTAAAGTGCCTGGATAGTATGTCCTTTGTCACCCTTAAATTCCTGCCGTTTTTACCTATTGCCCTTGCCTTCTGCCCAGGATCAACCTTTACAGAGACCCTCATATCATCGTTTACCTTGTCAATGTTTATTTCCTTGACATTAAATCTGTAAAACAAATTGTAAATAAACCTTTGAGGATCATCACTGTATTCAACAAGAATTATATTCTTTCCCAACTTTTCCTTGAGCTTTTTTATATTCTCGCCATTATTTGCTATGGCTTTTCTGAGTGATCCAGGATATATGATGAAGAATATGTTCTCGTCATCTTCTGCAATATCCATTACATCCACACCAGTTGATTGATAGAATGTGGAAATATACCTGAGCATATTTTCATCAATTTTTATTGTTCCCATATATATTCACTGTTCTTTCTGGAATGCTGATTCACCAGGATCGACTATTGTTACAACCGAAATATCAAACATTTTTCCGCATATGGATCCAAGCTCATTCGAATTTCCCTGGAATGGAATGATTTTTACATTCTCTATCTTTGAGCCCCTGAAGGATTCATCAGGGCAGTTCTTTGCAACTATGAACACCTTTGCCTCGTTCTTCCTTATTGCCTTTTTTGCCTGATCCAGACCGTAGTATACTTTTCCAGTTTCAATCGCCTTTTTAAGTTCTTTTACCACATCCACTCATATCACCTCTTTTTTTCAGGGTATTTGTATATCAGGTTTACCGCACCTGTACCGAGGGTAATGGGCTGGCCAACGATGATGTTTTCGGCAACACCCCTGAGTTCATCGCTTTCACCCAAAAGTCCTGCCTGGAGAAGGTGCTTTGAAGTTATTTCAAAAGCAGCTCTGGCAAGAACGCTTGACTTTTTGCCAGCTATACCATGCCTGCCTATGGCTTCAACATTCCCCTCAAAGGTCATCATGTCCGCAACCAGCATCAAGTGCCTGATGTCAACGCTGAGACCCTGTTCCTCAAGCGTTTTTATACTTTCATCTATTATGGAATTTCTCGCAGCTTCAACACCTAGGACCTCATAAATTTCCATAATGTCGTTTGTGCTTGTTTTTCTGTGATCCACACCCTCAAGCTCTAGAACGGATTTTAGATTTGATCCCTGGGTATAAATTCTGTATTCTCCATAACTTTCCTCATACTTCACTATTGCCCTTTCAATGCCTTTTATTCCCGACACTAGCAAATTTTTTATGTCTTCAGAAATAAGATAGATCTTTTTGTAGGATGGCTCCTGAAGGGAAATAATGATTCTATCCCCCTCTTCAACCAGTGATGTACCCTGGTGCTTGATCTTCTTTATTGCTTCAAGGATCTGTGCTTTTGTTATCCTTCTTTTTGCCATTTTTTCCTTGTCCATTACTATGGTAACGGTCATTTCAGAGACATTTATTTCAACATCGGCTATGTCTATAATCTTCGTACTTTCTATCTTCTTTGCCAGTATTTCGACCTTTTCCTGGTCCTTCTTTATGTTATCCTCAAGAAAAATAGTCATTGTTGGAGTACTTGGCTTCGTCCTTGCATCCACAATCTCTATTAATCTTGGCAAACCCTTTGTTATATTAACTTCTGCAACACCTGCATAGTGAAACGTCCTTAATGTAAGCTGGGTACCAGGCTCTCCTATAGATTGTGCAGCAATAATGCCAACTGCTTCGTGCGGATCAACTGATGCCTTTTTATATTCCATGACTGCAATATCAATAACCTTTTCAAGATCTTCCCTGCTCAGTTTAAATTTTTTTGACCTTGATGCAAGTTCCTGAACCATAAGATCCGGTAGTGTCGTGTTTTTATCCTTAAGTATTTCCAATATACTCTTTTCAATCTCATCCATTTCCCTGAATTTGACAGGTATTTTTGGTGTTTCTTCCTCAATGTTGATGAGCAATATTTTTTGTACTTTTGTTCCGGGCTTTTTGCCAACAGGTTCAATTTCTTTAACGTTCAATTTAACATTTTCAACCTTTTCAATCTGGAGTACGTGCATTATGCCTTTCGTTGTTCTTGAAAATTTAGGCTTTTCTGTTCTTGGAAGAATATCTTTCACATATACTGCATATTCAATGTTTGAACCATCAAGCGTTACATATGCCTTAAATGGCGGTTTTATTTCTTCAGGTATCTGAAAATCAATACCGTATGAAACAGGTAGTTCTTCAATGATCTGTTTCCATTTTTTGTCATTTTCTTTCCAGACAATTGTTAGCATTACTTATCCCCCCTGTTTGCAATATGATATTTATCCCCCAGAGCCTTGGTAAAAACAGAATCGTAATCTATAGCTTTTCCCTGTTTTGATCTTGTTGGATCTATGAGATCTTCACCGTAAACGAATTGAATTATGTTGTCTGTGGTATCAACCACAAGGCCATCATTTTCCGTGACCTTAAGATCCTCCAGTGCATTAATAAGTCTTCTTTGCATATAACCGCTCCTTGACGTTCTGACAGCAGTATCAACAAGTCCTTCCCTTCCACCCATAGCATGGAAGAAATATTCAAGGGGTGTTAAGCCCTTCTTATAGGAACTTCTAACATAACCATGAGCATAAGCACCTAGCTCACCTTTCTTGAAATGTGGAAGTGTTCTTCCAATGTACCCTCTGTTTATCCTCCTTCCCCTCACTGCCTGCTGACCTATGTTTGCTGCTACCTGCGATAGATTGAGCATAGACGCCCTTGCGCCCGACCTAGCCATTATCACAGAAGAATTTTCCATACCAAGGTGCTTGCTTGCAATTTCTCCAGCCTTTTTCTGTGCATCTGAAAGTACTCTCATTATGTTGTCTTCAAGTGTTTCTTCAGGTGATTTTCCTGGTGAGGATTGAAGTATACCTTTCTGATATGCTTCAATGTATGTTTTTGTACTCTCAATTGCATCGTTTAGGATTTCATCAACCTGTATCTTTGTTTCCTCAGGAATATCTGTATCATCAATTCCTGTTGTAAAACCAATGTTAGAAATTACACCAACGCTCAGCCTTGTAAAGCTATCAATGAACTTTGCTGCAGTGGTAGCATCATAGTCCCTTGAAATTTTATCCAGCAGAACACCCTTGAATGCACCTATTGATTTTTCATCAATTGTACCAGTTAAAAGTTTACCATTTTTTATTACAACATATGCATCATACGGACATTTATCAAAAACACATTCTTTGCAACCTGTTCCATCACATATCTTTGCCTTGTACTCCATATTTAGGTCCTTTGGAAGAATTAAACTAAAAAGATCTTTACCCCTGTAATATTCTTTACCATTCTCAAAAACGGGTTCAGGAAGAGAATCATAATTTACATATGATAAGATATGCAATGCCTGTTCTTTCGTAAATTTAGGATTCTTATATGTTAATAGGAAAAGGCCTGTAATATGATCATGGACACCACCAATTATAGGTCCACCAAATCTGGGTGACCTTATATGCTCTTGTACAGCCATTAAAATTCTTGCCTCTGCCTTTGCCTCCTCGCTCTGCAAAACATGAAGGTTCATTTCATCACCATCAAAATCAGCGTTGTAAGGCGGGCAGACTGCAAGGTTAAACCTGAATGTCCTGTTTTTCATTACCCTTACCCTGTGCGCCATCATGGACATCCTGTGCAGGCTTGGTTGCCTGTTGAAAAGAACAACATCACCATCCATCATTTGCCTCTCAACTATCCATCCAACCTCAAGCTTGCTAGCCACATCCTCTGCATTTTTATCCATGATCATTATCCTCTGCCTCAAACCCTTCTCTGTCACCTTTATCACATAATTTGCCCCAGGAAGATATTTTTCACCCTTTGGATTTGGCCCCCTTCTCACTATTTCCCTAAGCCTTTCAATGTTGTACGGTGTAACAGGTATGGGTACTGTCAGCTCCCTCGCAGCCTCTTCAGGAATGCCAACCTCATTTATTGAAAGGAATGGTTCTGGTGAAATCACGGTTCTAGCAGAGAAATTTACCCTTTTGCCAGAGAGGTTAGATCTGAACCTTCCTTCTTTTCCCTTCAGTCTCTGTACAATGGTTTTCAAAGGTCTTCCAGACCTGTGCCTTGCAGGTGGAAGGCCGGAGGTCTGGTTATCAAAATAGGTAGTAACATGGTACTGCAAAAGTTCCCATAGATCTTCTATAATCAGCTGTGGTGCACCACTATCCTTGCTATCCCTCAATCTCTGGTTAATCCTTATAATATCGACCAGCTTGTGCGTCAGATCATCTTCACTCCTCTCTCCCGTTTCGAGCGTTATTGTTGGCCTGACGTTTACAGGTGGAACAGGCAAAACAGTAAGTATCATCCATTCAGGTCTTGCTGCCTGTGGATTAAGACCAAGAAAAATCAGATCCTTGTCAGGAATTCTTTCAAACCTTTCCCTAATCTCTTTAGGCGACAGCTTTCTACCATTCTCTCTAAAGGTGGTTGGTTTATCCAGTGTTATTTTGTACTGCTCAGCGCCACAGTGAGGACAAACAGTTCTCTGCGCTGCTTCATTCATGATTTTTTTTGCCGTTGCCTGAGCCTCTAGGCTTTCTTCACCGTTCATTACAGTTTTTTCAAGGACTGGTTTGTAGATTTCAAGTTCCTCTTCCTTTAATTTAATCCTTCCACAGCTGTTGCATGTCGATTCAAGAATATCTTTAATCTCCTTCACAAAGCCAACATGTATAACTGGCATTGCAAGTTCAATGTGCCCGAAATGGCCTGGGCATTCATCCACTTTACCATTGCATGTTTTACACCTTAAACCGGGTTCTATAACACCCATATGTAGGTCCATGAGACCTCGATCCAGGGGAAAGCCATCCTCATCATATGTATCAGCAGTAGTTACCTTTACTGCACTCATCCTTCTTATTTCATCGGGGGAAAGAAGAGAAAATTTTAAAGCATTAATCCTTTTTTGAACTTCAGGGCTAATCATTTTAGATCACCTAGCTGAATCCTCATTATCACACCAAGGCTGATGAGCTCATCCCTCATCAGTTTGAATGCATAGCTCGTTTCAATTGGATAAATATTTGTGGTATTACCACAAACGGGGCACCTGTACGTACCCTTTTTCCAGTCATATATAGCAACATGGCCACAATCTGGATTACCACAAACGTAAAGGACAGTGCCATCGGATTGGTCAAGCAGCCTGTCCTTAATGACAAGTGCTGCACCATGGCCTATCAATGTGTCCCTTTCCATCTCACCGAACCTCAGGCCACCAAGCCTTGACCTTCCTTCCGTGGGCTGTCTTGTAAGTATCTGAACAGGTCCTCTTGATCTTGCATGGAATTTACCGCCCACCATGTGGTGTAACTTTTGATAATAAATAACACCTATGAATATGTCTGCCTGGAATTTTTTACCTGTGATACCATCGTACATGGTTTCCCTTCCATTGTACTTGAAACCGTGCTTTTCAAGAGATTCCCTGAGCAATTCTTCAGGCTCACCTGAGAAAACTGTAGAATCTATAAATCTACCTTCAAGGGAACCGACCTTACCACCGATCATTTCAAGAAGGTGGCCAATGGTAAGCCTTGATGGTATTGCATGTGGATTTATAACGAGGTCAGGGATTACACCATCCTCCGTAAAAGGCATATCTTCCTGTGGAACTATCGCACCCAAAACCCCTTTCTGCCCATGCCTTGATGCAAACTTATCACCTAGTTCAGGAATTCTCTGGTCCCTCACCTTTATCTTTACAAGCCTGTTATTGTTTTCAGATGTGGTCAACATGACACTATCAACAATGCCTGTTTCTTCCGGTCTCATACTAATGCTTGATTCTCTCCTTTTCTGCGGGCCAAGCAAACCCGGTTGTTCCTCAAGAAACCTTGGTGGTGATGTTTTACCAATTAAGACATCCCCGCCTTTAACGTATGTTTCAGGCGGAATAAGACCATCATCTTCAAGGAATTTATATGATTCTTCACTTCTTGCACCCCTTACATCAGGTGTTGGTATTTCTATCTTATCTTCTTCTCCTCCAGGGTATCTTCTTTCCTCTGTCTGGTAAGTTCGGAAAAATGTTGATCTACCAAGCCCCCTCTCAATGGATGCCTTGTTCATTACAAGAGCATCTTCTATGTTATAGCCCTGATAGGAAAGTATTGCCACAACCATATTCTGGCCTGCGGGTCTTACATTGTAACCCGCAAAATCAATGCTTCTTGTTTTAACAATAGGTATTTGTGGATAATGGAGAAGGTGCTGCCTTGTATCCGGTCTCCGCCTGTAATTTGAAGTGGGAAGGCCAAGCGACTGCTTCATCATTGCAGCACCCATTGTTATCCTGCTTGATGAATTGTGGTCCGGGAATGGAATTGAGCCGGAAATTGGTCCTAGTATAACGCTCGGATCAATTTCAAGGTGCGTATGCTCATGCGTGATGAGCTTAGGTACCTTAAATGTATTATTGCAGTACTTGCACCTTAATTCAACATTTGAATCACTCTTGTCAAGGCTTGTCCATATAACATCATTTCTTCCTAGAATGGAATTGCAGACAGGACATCTTTCCGGGACATCATATGCATAAATGGCAATGTATGCATTTTCTTCCTCATCAGCATCAAGCCATTCTATGACTCCTGATGAAACGAGATTGTCCACGGTCAAATTACCATTCAAAATACCTTCCCTTTGCTTGTTCGTGTATTTTATATTACCTTTTTCCACCACAAGCAAAGGTCTCCTTAACCTGCCCCTGTCCGAGTTTATTATTACCTCATTAGTTGTATCATCATACCTTATGTTCACATTATGGTTTATCTCCCCCTTCCTTCTTTTTTCCCTTATAATCTTTGTGAGCTCTAAGCCCTTTGGATGAAATCCAACAAGATCACCATTAAGGTAAACCCTGCTCATGTTCCCAGGATCAAAATCAAAATGCTTTACATTAAATCTTATAAGGTCCTTCATCACTTCTTCTGATGGCACATCCTCTGACACATCTATAATAAGTGCTGCATTCTTAACAAGACCGCAGTTTTGGCCTTCCGGCGTCTCGTTTGGGCACATCCTTCCCCATTGGGTAGGATGCAGATCCCTTGCCTCAAAGTGAGGCTGTGATCTTGTTAAAGGTGAAGAAATTCTCCTTAAATGACTAAGCATGCTCATGTGTGATATTCTGTCTAGAAGCTGCGAAACACCAGTTCTTCCACCTACCCAGTTTCCTGTTGACATTGCATGAAGGATCTTTTGTGTAAGAACATCCTGCCTTACAGCTGCCTTTAATTTAATACCCTTCTTTCTATTGTACGTCCTTTCAAGGTGGTACTTTAAATCCTTCAACAATGCTTCAAATGATTGTCTGAAAAGTTCTTCAAGAAGATCTCCTGAAAGTTTCATTCTTTTATTTGCGAGATGGTCCTTATCATCCTCCTTCCTTAAATCAAAATGCAGTTCGAGAACAGCCTTAGCCATCCTTGTAAGATAGAGCGCCTTTTTCATCCTATCCTCAGGTTTATCACCAAGATGAGGAAGTAAATTCTTATCTAGAATCTGTGAAATTCTTCTCTCCCTGTATTCCTTTGCCTGACCGGCTGCGAACCTTTTCTCAAGATACTCTATTGCATCATCCCTTGTTCTTATTCCCTCATCGCTGTAATTTTTCTCCTTCTCACAATCTTCAATGTTTGCAAGTACTATTGGTTCCATCCTTCTATCATTCACTATCAGCTTGTAAATGTCCTCATCCTTTTCAAGGCCGAGAGCTTTTAAAAGGATTGTTAATGCAATTGTTCCGTTTATCACAGGAATAGAAACAACAAGAATGCCATCAACCTTTTTCTCAACACTTGTTAATGCCCTGTAACCTTCTCTTTCAGAAAATACCTTTGCAGTCTCTACCTTTGTATCATACTTTTCCTCGTATTCTACAAGTATCCTGTTCGGTGATAAATCTTCAAGCGTAATAAGTACCCTTTCTGTTCCAGAAACAATGAAATATCCACCTGGATCCTTTGGATCTTCACCCAGGAATCTCAATTTTTTATCATAACCATCGTTCTTTCCAGGAACCCTCAGATTCCTGCTCAGATTTTCTGAAATATACTGTTCAATGTTGTCTGGATGAAGAACGCATATCTTGCTTTTTACCATTATTGGTATATCCCCTATCTTTACCTCTTCAGGTTCACTTTCTACGCACCTTTCACCATTTTCATCACATTCTATAACTGTAAATCTTAAACCAAGCTCAGCTGAATAGGTAAAATCCTTTAGCCTTGCCTCCATAGGTGTATTTATCTTGTTTGCATCACTACCCCCTCTACCTCTTGCTACTGAAACATATACCGTAGGTGGCCCCATTTCACCATTTTCCTTTTTTCTTCCATATCTTATCTTTATTACTTTTCCGCCTGTCTTTGATTTGTCAAGCGTTAATTCGCCCGGCTCATCCTCTTCTGTTACCCTTGTTGAATCAACAATCCGCTGTAAAATACTGTTTGGGTTATCAATCGTTGGTATGAAGGCATTATAACTTGCGATATGATGACCTACTATACTTTTTTGTTTGAAAAATGCATCAATAATTTCATTCATTCTGCCATCTCCTTAAACATTTCTTTATAAAAACTTTTTCATTCTTCAGTTACAACCCTATAGGCAATGAACTTTCCTGATGTCTGGCTCCTCCTCACAATTTTAATCATGCTTCCTGGCTTTATAGGTCCATATATCTTTTCCAACACCTTTATAATAGGATCGCTTCTTTTTATCTTTGGCAAAGAATCTTTCGTGACCTGTAATTTTTGAAGTATATCTCTTTCCTCCTCTTCTGTTAATAGATAATGTTCTGGAACCAGTTCATGCTCCATTACGTTCACCTTTTTCATTTTTATCACCTTTTACGGGCCCGAGGGGATTCGAACCCCCGGCCACCTGGTTAAAAGCCAGATGCTCTACCGAGCTGAGCTACGGGCCCAAATTTTTTAATAAGCCTTCTACCATAATCTCATTCTGAATATAAATCTTATTCAAAATGAATTTTTATTCATAGAAAGAAAATTTATTAAGTACAATAACTATAAACATTTATCTATGTTATCAAAGAAATCGGTTACAGAAAACATGCAAAAAATACAGGATGATATTGAAAAACTTAAGAAAGAAATGGCTCAGATAGAGGAAAAGCAAAATGATATTTCAAAAATTCTGGAGGAACTTGAAGCAAAGATATCATTTCTGAATGTTTTATCTGCAAAGATCAACACAACTTATTACCATATTACATATGATATTGATGATAAGTTGAAGGCTTTTTTATCTGAAATCAAGGATAATCTTGAATCTATATTGAGTGAAATTAATGAAAAATTAGAAGAAAATAAACAGAATTTAGAAACTTTGCAGAAGAGAAAAAAATAAAATAAGGATTAATATTCACTTTTTAAGCGGAGGTTGCCGAGCCAGGCTAAAGGCGGCAGACTCAAGATCTGCTTCTGTAGGGATTCGCCGGTTCAAATCCGGCCCTCCGCATTTTCATGGGAAAAATTTAAAAAGCGAAGTTAGGGGTTTGGGGGAAGCTGTAAATCTCAGTTGCTTTAGCGATGAGATACACGGACTTCCCCCAACAAACATTTATATATATTTTTATATTTCTATAAGCGATGATAGTCGCTACCAAAGTGAAGCTGTATCCCAATGAGAAACAGAAGATCTTGTTGGAAAAGCACTTTGGTAGCTGTCGATTCGTATACAACTATTT
>JBMFTB010000020.1:0-25913 GCA_049967255.1 Thermoplasmata archaeon | reverse complement strand
ATCAACATCATTTATAGGATCACTAGAACATATGAGATACATAGTAGCAAAAGCATTTTACGATTTCTCCAAATCTATAAGTTTTGCAAAAAATTGGATAATAAAATTTTTAGATAATAAGTATAAAAAATTATGCGTTTAACTATAATTATTTCAGGATAGTAATAAGAAGGAATACCATATTTAATGAGCAGAGAATAAGCTTCCCTTGAAAGAGAAAATCTGGATGTTAAATAATTTTTTAAGGCAATATTAATATAAATTAAACCATCAACAAATTTATGCATTAAATTTAAAATATTGTTGAGGGGGTATAGGGCTATGCTATACTTTTTATAGCATGCACTGAAATAAATATCCAATCAATATATGTAAGTTTTCTAAAAAGCTCTATGAAAAATTAAAAAAATTAGTTCTTCATAATTTTTTAACGAATTTCTACTGAGCCAATAGTGCAAAAAATTTTAAATCAATGGGATATATTAAAGATAAATGCAAAAATTTCACATCCCAAAGGAATTTGGTGGCTGGATAACTACATTCCTCACCTTTTTATTGTCTTTAGGGTATTATTTAATTTATGATAAATTAATTTTTATGTTCATCATTTTCTGGTTACCTGTCTTTTTAGGACTGATGTTATTTGATTCAAAAATTAAAAATTTAAATAAATTTGAAGTTTTACTTTTAGTTTTTGCATTGATTTCTGGTTCTATCTCTATTATTGAAAATATCTTCTTGATTATTCCATATTTGTTTTACATTATTTCATATTTCCTAAGGCAGAAAAAAGTAGACAATGCTTTTATAACATTTTTTGGTCTGATTGGACAATCAACTATGTTTTATTTTTCCTTGAATTTCATCCATTTTCACTTAGTCTATTTATCCTTTCTATTATTTATATACCTTTATGGAGCAGAATTTGGGATTAAATCGCTAATTAGAAAAAATCTACTCTATTCATTTTATAATTTTATTCCTTTTTTGGCTGGATTATTGCTTGGATTGCCAATATTTGTTATAGCACTTACAAGAATTTCTTATGTTTACATAAAGAAAATAAAAATTATTGGTATTATGGAAACGGCTTTTTATATTGTCATCATTATTTTTATTTTTAAAATTCCTTTGATTCTCCTGGTTTGAGAATAATGACATTTGCTATACCTTCAAGTTTCTTTTTTAAATCCTCAGGATTTTGCCTTATTAGATCAAAAGTGTTATAGTGTATTGGAATTACGTATTTTGTATTAAGCATTTTTGCAGCAAGAACTGCTTCACTTATTCCCATGGTAAAAAAACCACCTATGGGTAGCATAGAAATTTCAGGCTTGTAAAGTTTGCCTATTAATTCCATGTCACCAAAGATACCTGTATCGCCAGCATGATAAACTATTTTACTCCCCTTGATTATAAAACCACATGGGAGTCCACCCGAATGCTGGAAATTATCCTCGCTTATGCCTGCGGTATGTAGAGCATAAACCATAGATATTTCAATACCATTGAAATGAAAGGTTCCTGAGTAATTCATTCCTATTGCATCAACACCCTTAGATGATAGATATTCTGCGAGTTCATAGATCGCCACTACCTTAATGTCATTTTTCTTTGCAATTTCTATAGCATTGCCCAGATGGTCACCATGACCGTGTGTAACAAGTATTAGATCAGGATGAAGTTCTTCTTTTCTTACAGTTGCAATGGGATTGCCTTCTATGAATGGATCAATGAGAATTTTCTTTTTATCCTCAACCATCACTGCCGAATGTCCATACCATGTTATTTTCATTTTACCACCTCACATGGATCTTTTACATTCGGGGCAAACAATTTGCCCTTTATAATAGGTCAATTCTGTTGAAAATTGACCGCATACTTCACAAATACCTGCAAAACGTTCCTCTTCATAATATTTTTCCCCAACCTCCTGTACTGATTTTTCTTCTGCAATGGCAAGTAGATCTGGAGCAATTTTTACAATATCATTTTCTGATAATATACCTACGATTTTCCCCTTTTCTATAACAGGCAGTTTTCTTATTTTCTTTTTGGACATTATGTAGGCAGCTTTATCAAGCGTTTCATTTTTATCAATTACCATGAGTGGTATAGACATTATTTCTCCGAGTTCCACTTTATTTGGATCTAGGCTTCTTGAAACCACCTTTACAACTATATCCCTATCAGTTACTATACCAATCGGTTTTGAATCTTTGCTAACAATAATAGTGCTTATCCCCCTAGAAACCATATTTTTTACGCCATCTATTAAAATTGTTTTATGATCCAATATCAGTGGATTCCTGGACATTACTTCTCCCACTTTAATTTTGTTCAACGACACCACCATTATATAATATCAACAAAGTTCTAATAAACCTTTCCAAATTCCAATGAAAAGATTTTTAATTCAAAAAGGATTTATTCGAACAAATGGAAACTCCTCTAATGAAACAGTACTATGAGATTAAGAAGAAATACCATGATATGATATTATTTTACAGGGTAGGTGATTTTTATGAAACATTCGGAGATGATGCAAGGATAGTTTCCAAAGAGCTTGATTTAGTTTTAACATCCAGGAACAGAGAAAAAGATAACATACCGATGGCCGGTATTCCATACCATGCTTTGTATTCTTATATTGGAAAACTTGTTAACAAAGGCTATAAGGTAGCACTTTGCGAGCAACTAGAGGACCCAAAGCTGGCAAAGGGTATAGTAAAAAGGGATGTAATTCGTATATTTACGCCAGGGACTATTTTTGAGGAGGAATTGTTAACCACCGTGACGAACTATCTCTGCTCTATAAGCAATGACAATGATGCAGGAATAGTATTTGCTGATGTTTCAACAGGTGAATTCAGAGGTTCATGGTTCAAACCTGATGATTCAGATTCTCTATTTTCCGAACTCTATAAAATAAATCCAAGGGAAATTGTTATCTCGAACAGTATGAAAGATAACGTAAAAAATTATGTTAAGGAAAAAGGAATTTCCTATAATATTGTACAAATGAACAGGTTTGAAGCAGAAGCTTTGATAAGAGATCATTTCAACATTCAGGATTTAAAATCGATTGGAATTCATGATAAGGATGCTCTTATTATAGCACTTGGATCAATAATTGATTATTTGGAAAAGACTGACAGGGATGTGTTAAAGGTCTTGAAAAATTTCAGGCTTTTAGAGAACAGTGATTACCTCATCCTTGATGAAACAACTTTAAAAAATTTGGAGGTTTTCAGGGATGTGAGGAATGAGGAAAAAAATTCTCTACTAGGCATAATGGATCAATGCACGACGAAAATGGGATCAAGATTGTTAAGGCATTACTTGAACTATCCGTTCATTGATCCAGTATTAATAAATGATAGATTGGATGCAGTTCAGGAAACGATTCATGATACAATTGGAAGGATGGTCACGAGAGAATATATAAAAAATTTTCCTGACCTTGAGCGAATATGGTCAAGGATATTAATTGGAAAAGCATCGCCAAATGATCTCATATCCTTGAAAAATGCAATTAAAAAAATTCCAGCAATAAAAAATTTTTTCGAAAATAAGAAATCCAGGTACCTTATTGAATTAAAAAATAGAATAATAAATTTAGATGATATTATAAACAAAATTGAAAATGCCATAGATGAAAAAAGTAATGAAGGTTACAGGATTAAGGATGGTTTTGATAAAATCCTTGATGAATATAGGAAAGCAATACTTGACGCTGAAAAAAACATATCCAGTATTGAAGAGAAGGAAATAAAAAATACAGGCATAAGGAATTTGAGGATTGGATACAACGATGTTTTTGGCTATTATATAGAGATGCCAAAGTCCCAGATATCAAAAATACCTTCATATTTTATAAGAAAACAGACGCTTAAAAATGTTGAACGCTTCACAACACAGGAACTCGAGACATTACAGTATAGCGTACAGGAAGCAAAGGAAAACATACAAGCGAGGGAACAAGAAGTATACAATACCTTGCTTGATGATCTATCTAAAACCCCAGGGGTAAAGGAACTAGGAATTGCCATAGGAGACCTAGACATTATTTTGACCTTTGCTGATATTTCTGTAAAGAGAAAATATACAAGACCTGTCATCGATGAATCAACAATTATTGATATAAAAGAAGGGAGACATCCTGTTGTTGAAAATTTTGTTGATTCATTCGTTCCTAATGATACTTATATGGATACTGAGAAAAATAGATTTTTAATAATTACTGGACCGAACATGGCAGGAAAAAGCACATATATGAGACAGATTGCGCTTATTACAATACTGGCGCAAATAGGAAGCTTTGTTCCAGCTTCACAGGCAAGGATAGGTGTTGTTGATAGAATTTTTACTAGAATAGGTGCCACTGATGATATATTAAGAGGACAAAGTACATTTATGACTGAAATGACTGAACTTGCAAATATATTAACAGGTGCGTCAATGAGAAGCTTGATTATACTTGATGAAATAGGACGGGGAACAAGCACTTTTGATGGCCTTAGCATAGCTTGGGCAACTGTTGAGTACATACACAATAAAATAATGGCAAGAACTGTTTTCGCCACCCACTACCATCAATTGATCGACCTTGAAAATTATTTAGATGGTGTAAAAAACTATCACATTCCAGTTTTACAGAATGAAAATGGCATTATTTTTACAAGGAAACTTAAAAGAGGGGGCATTTCAGAGAGCTATGGCATAGAGGTAGCATCTATGGCAGGTTTGCCAAAAACAGTAATAGAAAGGGCAAAAGAAATTCTTAAAAAAATAGAAACGGAAAATGTTTTAGAGGTGAAAAAAGCAACTAAAGAAAAGCAGTTAAGCCTCTATGACATTATCTTGAGTGATTATATCAAATCCATTGATGAAAACATATCACCTGAAGATGCGCTTAAGATAATAAAAGATTTGAAAAAAATGATTCAAGGGTAAATCCAGGTCCCAGTTTTTTCTTCAAATGCATCTTTCATTGCTTCTGGGCTTGTTATGAGGACTCTCCTTCCTCCATAAGAAATGAATTTCAGAGCTGCAAGTATTTTAGGTCCCATACTTCCAGGCTTAAAATGTCCCTGATTGTAATATTCCGTAAGTTTCTTTACGTCTATTCTATCTATTGGCTTCTGGTTTTCCTTTCCATAGTTCAAGAAAACTCTATCAACAGCTGTAAGAATTATAAGTTCTTTTGCATTTATATCTTTACCAAGTGTCGCAGCACCTAGATCTTTATCAATTACACCTTCAACGCCGATTATGTTTCCATTCTTCTTTATAACAGGTATTCCACCACCACCTACAGCTATCACTATGAAACCTGCTTCCATTAATTCTAGAATTGCATCCTTTTCGATTATTTTCAATGGTTCTGGAGATGGTACAACCCTTCTCCATCCCCTCCCAGAATCCTCAACCATCCTCCATCCTTTTTCCCTTATTATTTCCTGAGCCTGGAACCTGGTGTAGAATGGGCCTATTGGTTTTGATGGATTTCTAAAAGCCGGATCGTTCTCATCAACCTCAACCCTTGTTAGCATTGTAATAATGTCCCTGTTTATCTTCTTGGATTTTATTGCATTGTTGAATCCCTGCTCAAGCATATATCCTATCATTCCCTGGGATTCAGCACCGCAAACATCAAGGGGCATTTGTGGAACAATGTCTTTAGCTTGTTCATTTTGGAGTAAAATTGCACCTACTTGTGGGCCGTTACCGTGTGTTAGGGCAACTTCATAATCTTCAAATATCCAAGATATGCTTTCAGCAGTTTCCTGTGCCCTTTTCATCTGTTCTTCTGCCGTACCCTTGTCCCCTGGCCTTTGAAGGGCATTACCACCTACAGCAATAACAATCTTTTCCATGATAACACATCCTGAGAATAATGGTAATTGATTATGAATATAAAAAAATTAACACATTAAAAAAAGTAAATATATTTGATTTTTATTAAGAAAAATTATGAGCATTCTTATAAAAAATGGATTAATAGTTTCACAAAATATGAAAAGGGAGATATTTTATGGTGATGTTTACATTGAAAAAAATTTCATAATTGAAATAGGAAAGAACATTTCAACTGAAGCAGATCATAAAATAGATGCATCAGGAAAGATAGTTATGCCAGGACTGATAAATACACATGCTCACGTTGGCATGGGCCTTTTTAGAGGTTTGATTGAAGATCTAAAACTTGATGATTTTCTCAAAAAAACATTTGACCTTGATTCAAAAAGGACTGATGATCATATATTTTATTCTTCACTGCTCTCAATGTATGAAATGGTAAGAATGGGAACAACATCATTCCTAGATCTTTATTACTCTGAAGACATCATTGCAAAAGCTGCAGAAGAAATAGGCATCAGAGCATTTCTTTCTTGGGTAACTCTGGACGAGCAATTTACAACTCAGAAAGGCAATCCATTAAAAAATGCCGAAAATTTTATCATTTCACATAAAAACAGGGAAAGGATCTACCCATCAATAGGATTTCAGGGAGTTTATGTTTGTTCTGATGAAACACTTTTAAAGGGAAAAGAAATATCTGAAAAACATAATACATTGCAGCATATGCACCTGAGTGAAACAAGAAAAGAAGTATATGATTACCTGAAGCAGAAGGGAAAAAGACCCGTGGAACATCTCTACGATATTGGATTTTTAAATGAAAATCTCGTAGCTGCACATACGGTATGGTTAACAATGAGAGAAATTAAACAGCTGGCGGAGAAAAATGTGAATGTCTCACATAACCCTGTGAGTAACATGAAACTTGGTACAGGTGGCGCAGCACCTGTGCCAGAAATGATAGAAAATGACATCAACGTTACGCTTGGTACGGATAGTAATGTTACAAACAACAATTATGACATGTTCACTGTGATGGAAGTAGCAGGGCTAATGCACAAAAATGAAAAATGGGATGCTTCTGTATTAACTTCCCAAGAATTAATAGATCTTGCCACTTTGAACGGAGCAAAGGCATTGAAGATGAGGTCACTTTTGGGTTCAATTGAAGAAGGTAAGGCAGCAGATATTATTATTATAGATCCTGAACCCAATGGATTACCCCTGTTCAAGGAAAATGTACTTCCAAACATAATCTATGCCATTGAAGGCCTAAACGTTGATACATCTATTATCGATGGAAATTTAATAATGCAGAATAAAAAGTTCAGAAAGTTCGATTTTGAAAAAATAAAAAATTATATCAAAAGTTAAGGTACATCAATGCAAATACCTTTGCATCATTTATAAGGTTAGATATCTTACAGTATTCGTTTGGGCTGTGCTCAACAGGCTCAAGAGTTGACCATACAACGGCAGGATATCCCTTTTTCCTTAGAATGGCTGCTACAGTGCCACCGCCTATTCCTATTAGAACAGTATTTATTCCCCTTGTTTCCTTAAGTATTTTTATTAAATCTTGAACAACCTTAGCTTTTGCATCTGTCGGTTTAGTAGGATCTGCCCTCTGAATTATATTGAACTCTATTTCAGCATTAAATGCCTCACTATTATTTTTTATTATTTCCTTTATTGATTTTATAATATCATCAATGCTATATATAGGAAGTATCCTAGTATCAAAGTAAATTACATCAGTTCCAGGAATCGTATTTATATTAGAAACATTCTTTTCCTTTTTTGTTGGTTCAAATGTTGAATACGGAGGTATAAAAATATCATCCCTTGCATTATATTTTTTATGTAAAAGATCGTCAATTTCAAGCGCAACTTTCATACCTATTCTATGGGCATTTTTACTCAGATCTGGCCTGGAACCGTGACCCTGTATACCATGGGTAACTATTGAAAACCATAGAATACCTTTTTCAGCTATTTCTATTTCTGAACCATTATCATTCCCAGAATCCGGAATTAAAAATGAATCATTTTCTCCGAAAATATAATTCTCAACAAGAAATTCCATGCCGTATTTGCTACCAACCTCTTCGTCAGAAACTGCAATTAAACCAATATTATGTTTTGGCCTTAAACCGGAATTTTTTATTGCCTTTATTGCAAAAATGGCTCCGATAAGTGCTTGGCCATTGTCTTCCGTACCACGCCCATATATTTTGTCATCAATTACAACTGCCTGAAAAGGATCTGTTTTCCAAAGGTTTCTATCCCCCTCAGGAACGGTATCCATATGCGCAACAATCCATAATGTTTTTTCTCTGGACTCACCGTAAATCAATGCAACTATGTTTGGTCTCTTATAACCCAATTGATCTATGGCATCTATCCTTTTTATTTCATCAAAGCCTATTTCTTTAAGCAACGATTCTATAAATATAGCCCTTTCCTCTTCGCCCCTTCCACCTGTTTCAGGGCTGATTGCAATAATGGGTATCATCTTTTTCATTGCTTCTATCATTTCATTTTTTAATTTTTCAACATCATCTGTTATCATTTTTATCCACCTTTGCAAACTCAGGCAACATCATTGGAATTCCTTCCTCTATGCTATAAATCCTACCACATTTTTTGCATTTTAATGTTCCCTTGATTATTTCTTCATCTTCTTTTTCAACACTAAGGTCCAACTCACCCAAACAAACCGGACATCTGAGTATTTCAAGTAATTCTCTTTTCATATGTTAAAGAGGAGCCATATACCATATGCAATAGTTATAATCGCAACTATCCAGAACACGGCATTTATTGCCTTTACCTTTTTTACGCCAAGATCCATAATTATACCCCTTAGACCATTTAAGCCATGGTAGGTTATGGATACAACAAATGCTATGTAAAATGCCTTCCACCAAGGATCTTGTAACCTTGAAAGAATGGCCTGAATGAGTATGTTACTTATGCCATATGCATGCATAAGCACTAGATGTACACCAAGGAAAAACACCATGAACAGTGCAGTTATGAGCTGAAATAGCCATGCAATTGGTTCCATTGTCTCTTTAAGACTTTGATTGTATGCCATTTTCATCCACCTCCAATAAATTTAGTTGCTACAAGATATGTAAGCAATAGCCATCCAATTAATCCAAGTACCATCATTATCCAGAAGAATAACTTATTTTTCTTTGTCCCGATGCCAAACTCGTTGAATACAAGCCTTATACCGTTGGCGCCATGATAAAATATAACGAAAAAGAGCAATATATCCAGGGCAACAAATGGGGGGGATTCAACTGTAGCGAGGAAATTTTTGTAAGATTCTCCTCCATTTAAAAGCTGTGAAAGTGCACCAAAATGAACGTAAAGGTAAAGCAAAATAATCAGTCCAGTTAACCTGTGAAAGAGGTATGCAATACCACCATGAATATGCCTTCCCCTGTAATCCAGCCAATTTTTAAAAGCTTCCTTTAATCCCATTATTTTTCACCATCCTTTCTACCTGTAAAAATCCTCTTAAACTCAAATACCGCTGCCTGAACCTTGAGCTTTTGAATTGCACTTGCAGGATCCACATCCTTTGGACATGCCTCACTGCACTCTGCAGAAAAGTGGCATCTCCAGCAACCTTCAGGATCGCTAACGATTGCAAGCCTTTTATTTTTGCCCTCATCCCTACTATCAGCATTAAACCTGTAGGCAGCAGCTAGTGCTGCTGGACCAAGGTATAGTGGATCACTATTGGATATGGGGCAGGCTGCAACGCATGCACCACATTTAATGCACAATGTTAATTGCTTGTATTTTGCAAGCTGTTCAGGGCTCTGAAGAAGCTGTCCTTCTGGTGTTTCTTTCCTGATTATGTAAGGTTTAATGCTCTCATGCTTTTTGAAAAAGTCATCAAAATCAACAACCAGGTCTCTTATCCATGGGTATCCAGAAAGTGGTTCCAGTTTTATAACCTTCAATCCGTTTTTTGTACCATCAGACTTTACATTTGCTATCTGAGTAGAACATGTTGTTCGAGGAAAATTATTAACCATCATTGCACAAGATCCACAAACCTCCATCCTGCATGATGCTCTAAAAGAAAGTGTGTGATCAATATTGTCTCTTATATAATAAAGACCATCCAGGATCGTTGTTCCCTTTTCGATAGGTACCTCATAATCCCTATATTCCCATTTTTCTGCATTTCCCCTTTTTATCCTGAATATTACCTTATCCATTTTATCACCTCAGTATTTTCTCTCCTCTGGCTGCCACTTTGTTACCCTGACTGGAATGTAACTGAGCTCAATTTTTCCATTCCTTTTTACAGCAATTGTATGTTTCATCCAATTAACGTCATCCCTTTTTGGATAGTCCGTCCTGTAATGTGCACCCCTGCTTTCCTTCCTTGCTATGGCGCCTAATACTACAACCTCAGCCACCTCTAGAAGGTTCCTAAGTTCAAAATATGTCATGAGATTTGTATTATAATACATATTTTTATCTTCTACATAAACGTTGTTAAACCTATCTTGAAGATTTTTTATCACTTTCAATGCATCCATTAAATCCTTTTCGTTTCTGAATATTCCTACTTTTTCCTGCATGGTATTTTGCAATTCCCTTCTAAGAGATGCAACACTTTCACTTCCCCTTTCCTTGAATGGTTCTTTGTAAAGCCAGTTTTCCTCTTCCTTTACCTTTTCATTGTTCAACTCTGGTATATTCGAAACTTTTTGAACATAAAGAGCAGCATTCCTTCCGGATATATCACCAAATACAAGACATTCAGCAGTAGAGTTGGAACCAAGTCTGTTTGCACCATGAATGCTAACGCAAGATGCCTCACCAGCTGCAAATATACCCTTTATAGGACTCATCGTATCGTTACCGACCTGTATGCCACCCATGGTATAATGTGCCGCAGGTCTTACAGGAATTGGCTCATCCTTTGGATCTATATTGTTAAATTTTATAGCAATATCCCTTATAGCTGGTAACCTTTCCTTAATTTTCTCATCTCCTAAATGTCTTAAATCCAGGTAAACGTAAGGTCCCCAAGGACCACTGTATCCTTTTCCATCCTGTATTTCCCACATTATGGATCTTGAAACAACATCCCTAGGTGCAAGCTCGATTTTTTGGGGTGCATATTTTTTCATAAACCTTTCCCCATCCTTGTTAAGAAGGTATCCCCCTTCACCTCTTGCACCTTCAGTAATAAGAATACCTGAAGGAACTAGTCCCGTAGGATGGAACTGTATGAATTCCATATCCTCAAGAGGCAAACCTGCTCTTAATGCCATTGCTGCACCATCACCAGTAACAGTGTGAGAATATGTTGTAAATGAATATAACCTCCCTAGGCCTCCTGAAGCTATAATTAATGCCTTTCCCTGGAATATAACGTATTCACCATTTTTCATGTTCATAGCAGTAAGACCATTGAAAGTGCCGTTATCCACTAGTATGGATGTAACGAAATATTCCTGGAAGCGTTCTATGTTATCATAGGTAAGCATTCTTTCATAAAGTGTATGGAGTGCATGAAAACCCGTTCTATCTGCTGCATATGTTGCCCTGGGAAAACTATGTCCTCCAAACGGTCTCTGAGCGATTCTACCGTCTGGCAACCTGCTCCAAGGGCATCCCCAGTGATCAAGGTCAAGAATCTCTTTTGGCATGGTTCTAACAAAAGTTTCTACGGCATCCTGGTCTGCAAGGTAGTCACTACCTTTTATTGTATCATACGCATGGAGGTCATAGCTGTCCCCTTCATAAAGAACAGCTGCCGTTCCACCCTCTGCTGCAGTGGAGTGTGACCTCAGAAAAAAAACTTTGGAAACCACAGCAATTTTGACGTTTTTGTCAGTTTCTGCCGCAGATATAGCAGCCCTCAAACCTGCCAACCCTGCACCAAGAATTATTATATCTGCCTTATGAATTTCCATTCATATCAACCTTCTTTTAAAGATATTACCATAAAGGAAAAACAATATTTAAAAGATTCGTCATTCAAGAAATTCTAAGCCAGAATATTCCTTATCACCATTTTTGTAAAGATCCCTTCTATGTGCCTCGAGCATATTTATTTCCTGATTGTTGTATTCAGCATATGTGATTGCATTTCCAGTTGAATAAACATCAAGGAGTCTTTCTCTGTATTTTAAATCCCTTAAAAGATGATGATCTATGATTACATTATCTATTTCTTTTACTATTCTTTTCAAATTGTTATAACTTCTCTCCAAATCATTTTGTGAAAACTTATAGCCCAAAAAATATGTAGGTGGTCCATCTATTATAACTAGCTCAGGATTCTCACTAATTATAAAATCAGCAACAGATTCTACAACTGGGCCTTCAACATCTGATGTGAATATTATTTTTTTTGTGCTTTCAATTACTACACTAATAACATAACCCAGTACTGATTTTTCATTACCATGATGAAAAGGTTTTGAAAATTTAATTTTTGTATGCCCAAAAATAAACTCCTTACCGTCTGCAAATTCATAATCTTTGATTTTATCTTTAAAAAAATTGAATCTAATTTTCTGGCTTCTGTTTATGTTTTTATCACCATCTTTTATTAAAAGTTTTTTCCCGTGATAAAAATCCTCTTCAGGATCGTAATGATCATAATGATAATGTGTGATTATAATTATATCTGTTGTATTTGCAAATTCTTTTATTTTTCTTTTAAACTCCATCAATTTTTTATATTCGGTTACTGTTGGTTTCAATCCGTACCTGTAAGGCCCCAAGGATGCAGATGGATCAATCATTATTTTAATGTTTGTTTGAACAAACATAGCCATCGATCTTACACCCATAGAGTCAGAACATATGAGCTTAATATCCATAATTAATGCATATCAATAAAGTAAAAAAATATATTCATGTGTTTCATATCAATAATAAAAGGTGGTATCAAATGAAGTATATATATTTCTTCGAAGAAGGTAATAAAGATATGAAGGATTTACTGGGCGGAAAAGGTGCAGGCCTTTCTGAAATGACAAATATCGGATTGCCAGTCCCGCCTGGGTTTACAATTACAACAGATGCATGCAAGGAGTACATAAAAAAAGGTACTTTTCCGGATGGACTATGGGATCAGGTAATATCTTCCATGATAAAGCTCGAAAAAAAATCAGGCAAAAAATTTGGTGATCAAAATAATCCTTTACTTGTTTCGGTCAGATCAGGTGCACCTGTTTCTATGCCTGGAATGATGGATACTGTTCTAAATGTAGGATTGAACGATAAAACAGTTTTAGGGCTAAAAGAAAAAACAAATAATGAAAGATTTGCATATGATGCTTACAGAAGATTAATACAGATGTTTGGCAAGATCGTTTTAGGCATTCCTGGTAATCTTTTTGATGAAACAATGGAAAATAAAAAAATTAAATACAATGCAAAAAATGATGTAGATTTAAATGATAAGGCCTTAAAAGAACTTGTTGAAGATTTTAAACAAATTATTAAATCTCAGGGGAAAGAGTTTCCACAGGATCCATATAAACAGCTTGAACTTTCCATAAGGGCTGTTTTTGAATCCTGGAATAATGAAAGGGCAAAGGTATACAGAAAAATTAACAATATTCCAGAGGACCTAGGCACTGCGGTTAGTGTTGTAATGATGGTTTTTGGGAATATTGGGTTTGATTCAGCAACGGGTGTAGCATTCACACGCAATCCAAGTACAGGAGAAAAGGAACTATTTGGTGAATATCTGCCAAATGCACAGGGTGAGGATGTTGTAGCTGGCATAAGAACACCTAAACCCGTAAAGGAACTTGAAAGGGAAATACCTGAAGCATATAAAGAATTGGTAAGAAGTGCTGAAATACTTGAAAAACACTACAGGGATGCTCAGGATATAGAATTCACCATAGAAAAAGGAAAATTCTATCTCCTTCAAACAAGAAGTGCAAAAAGAAATGCAAGGGCTGCAGTTAAAATGGCTGTTGATATGTTCCATGAGGGTATGATAAACAAGGAAGAAATGATTATGAGGCTTGAACCATCACACGTGGATCAGCTACTCCACCCACAGGTAGATGAAAAGGCAAAGAAAACTGTAATTGCAAAGGGTCTTGCAGCTTCGCCTGGTGCAGGTATAGGTAAGGTGGTGTTTGACCCAGATACAGCGGTTGCACTTTCTGGTAAAGGAGAAAAGATCGTACTTGTAAGGCCTGAAACAATGGCGGACGATGTTCATGGTATTGCTGTTTCAGAAGGCGTTGTTACATCTAGAGGAGGTATGACCTCCCATGCCGCAGTTGTAGCTAGATCAATGGGAAAACCTGCAGTGGTAGGGTCAGAAGAAATAAAAATTGATATGAGGGCTAAAATATTTGAAGCAAACGGGTACATAGTTCATGAGCTTGAGACAATTACAGTTGATGGTACAACAGGTTCTGTGTACCTAGGTGCTGTGCCAGTAATAATGCCTGAACTTTCGAATGAGCTTAAAGAATTCCTAAATTACTGTGATGAGGTTAGAGTTCTTGGCGTCAGAGCAAATGCAAATACCCCTACAGAGGCAAAGCTAGCTAGGGATATGGGCGCTGAAGGCATAGGTCTTGCAAGAACTGAAAGAATGTTTCTTGGTTCTGACAGGCTACCAATTATGCAGGCAATGATAATAAGTAAAACGAGGGAAGAAAGGATAGAACATCTTAACAAACTCCTTGAAATGCAAGTTAAGGATTTTATTGAATTTTTCAGGATTATGGATGGTTTTCCTGTAATTATTAGACTTCTTGATCCACCATTGCATGAATTCCTTCCTAAACAGGTAGAGCTGATAAATGAAATAAATGAATTAAAAATGAAATTAAAAAATGTACAATCCCTCAAGGAGATGGATTCTTTCTTAGAAGAACTCAACCAGAAAGAGGTTTTATTAAAGACTGTAAATGCAATTGCAGAATTTAACCCAATGATAGGTTTTAGGGGTTGCAGGGTGGGCATAGCATATCCAGAAATATATGAAATGCAGGTAAGAGCGATCATCAGAGCAGCAGTAAAGGTTAAAGAAGAGGGGAAAAATGTTATTCCAGAGATAATGATTCCATTGGTGGGCATAGGGGAAGAACTAAAGATTTTAAAGGAAAGGCTTTTACCTGTGGCTGAAGAAGAAAATAAAGGAAGGGTCAAATATATGTTCGGAACAATGCTGGAAGTACCAAGAGGTGCACTTGTTTCAGATGAAATAGCAAAATATGCTGATTTCTTCTCATTTGGTACAAATGACCTGACACAGATGACATATGGCTTTAGCAGAGATGATGTTGAAGCAACATTCTTGAACAAATACCTTGAATTAAACATATTGAAAAACAATCCCTTTGAGGTTCTCGATAGGGAAGGTGTAGGTGAACTTATGAGAATAGCCAAGGAAAAAGGCAGATCGACAAATCCTAAACTTGAAATAGGCATTTGTGGTGAACACGGTGGTGATCCATTATCAATTGAATTCTGTCACCTAATCGGTCTTGATTATGTATCAGCCTCACCATACAGGATACCAATAGCAAGATTGGCAGCGGCCCAATCGGCCATAAAACATAAAAAGAATTTAAATAAATGATGGATTTAAAGGTGATAAGATGAGCATTATAGAAGATTTAAACGTAAGGAAGGTTCTGGATTCAAGAGGTAATCCAACTGTCGAAGTAGACATATTTACATCATCGGGGGCATTTGGAAGGGCAATTGCACCTGCTGGAGCAAGTAAGGGTGCCTATGAGGTTAAGGATTACCCCATAAAGGGTATTGATGATTCTATCAGAATGTTCAAGGAAAAAGTGGCGCCTGAGCTTCTAGGCATGGATGCTCTGGAACAGAAGGGAATAGATAGAATGCTTCATGAAATTGATGGAACAGATAATTTTTCAATGATTGGTGGTAATCTGGCCATCGCAACATCAATTGCCGTTGCTAAGGCTGCTGCTGATTATCTTGGAATTCCATTGTACAGGTATATTGGTGGTATAAACACACTTTCAATACCAGTGCCTGTTGCCAACATAATAGGTGGTGGTAAACATGCCATTAACGGAACAACCATACAGGAATTTCTTGTTATAACATATGCGGACAAGGTCAGCGATGCTATCTTCACAAATGCAGAAATTCATAAATGGGTAGGGAAAAGATTAAAAGAAAAATTCACAAATGTTTCTATTGGTTTAGGAGATGAAAAGGCATGGGTTGCTTCATTGGAAGATGAAGAAGCACTCAAAATACTATATTCAGTTGTTCAAGATTTCAGATCAAAAACAGGCTTCAAGATTTATGCTGCCATGGACCTTGCAGCATCATCTTTTTACGTAAATGGTAAATACAAGTACAAGGATAAGGAATTAAGCACTGATGAACAGATAGAATTTGTTGAAAAACTTGTAAATGAATATGAGGTCAGGTATGTTGAAGATCCACTTGATGAAAACGATTATGATGGATTTTCAAAAATAACATCAAAACTTGGAGAAAAATGTCTCATTGTTGGCGATGACCTCTTTGTTACGAACAAGGAAAGGCTTAAAAAAGGTATTGAAATGGGTGCAGGTAATGCTATTTTACTTAAACCTAACCAGATAGGAACGCTTACAGATTTTATGGACACAGCAAAGCTTGCAAGAGAATCAGGATATTCAACTGTTGTTTCACATAGAAGCGGTGAAACTGAGGATTCTGCACTTGCAGACATTGCTGTTGGTATAAATGGCGAATATATCAAGACAGGTACAATTGGAGGGGAAAGGACTTCAAAGCTAAATCAGTTAATAAGAATAGAGGAAAATTTGGAGGAATAAAGAATGGCAGAACTTTTGGTATCAGAGGATGAGTATTTAAAAGCGGGTGTTCAAATAGGAACTCAGGTAAAATCCAAGCAAATGGTCCCTTTCATATTCAAGGTAAGGTCAGATGGACTTTATATCTTGGATATATCAAAATCGGACCAGAGACTGAGAATGGCAGCAAAGTTCATATCCAGATTTGATATGGATAAGGTGCTTCTCGTTGCACAGAGACAGTATGCACAACAACCAATAAAAATGTTTGCTAATACAACTGGTGCAAGATATATAGCTGGAAGATTCGTTCCAGGTACGTTAACAAATCCTAGCCTACCTAATTACATGGAAGTTGATGTTCTCTTTGTAAATGATCCTATTACAGATGTTCAGGCTATGAATGAAGCTGTAAAGATAGGTATTCCTATTATTGCACTTTGCGATGCAAACAATAGAACTTCGTTCGTTGATCTTGTAATACCTACAAACAACAAAGGTAGGAAAGCACTATCATTAGTTTATTACCTTATGGCAAGAGAAGTACTCATGAACAAGGGCATGATAAAATCATATGACCAGTTCCAGTATAAAGTGGAGGATTTTGAGGCACCCCTATGAGGGAGCCAGCAGTAGCAGGACAGTTCTACCCTGATAACATTGATGATCTAAAGAGGACGATAGAACAGAGTTTTCTACATCCCATCGGACCTGGAAAGGTGCCTCTTCTGTCTGAAATTCGAATAGGGAATGTCATAGGAGGTATCGTACCGCATGCGGGCTATATATATTCTGGTCCTATTGCTGCACATTTCTACGGAAATCTTGCACAGGATGGCTTTCCAGAAACATTCATCATAATTGGCCCTAATCATACAGGTCTTGGATCCCTTATATCCATATTTCAGGATGATTATAAAACTCCTTTTGGTATTGTAAAAACTGATAGGGAACTGGCAAAGAAATTGCACAAAGATATTGTTGATATAGATCCGTCAGCGCATATTTATGAGCATTCAATAGAGGTACAGTTACCATTTTTACAGTTCTTTAAAAGAGAAATAAAAATTGTGCCAATAGTAATGATGGGACAGGATTATGATTTTGCATTTACTCTTGCAGGTATTATTAAAGATGCTATTGTGGGTAAAGATGTTGTTATAATAGCATCATCTGACTTCTCCCATTACGTTCCTAAAAAAAGTGCCTACGAAAGGGATAGCCATGCTATTAATGCTATCCTTGAAAAAAATATTAAAGGATTTTATGAATCACTTGATAAATATGATATAACTGCTTGTGGTTACGGCCCAATAGCAACAATGCTTATGGCAACGAATGGGAAACCAAGATTGCTAAAATACGCCACTAGCGGAGATATTTTCCCTATGAATGAAGTTGTTGGCTATGCATCATTTACAATAGAGAGGTGAAAAAAATATGGAAAACAAAAGTGGTTGGTTAAAAATAGACGAAAAAAAGAGAAACGAAGTAATGGATTTTGCTGAGCAATACAAGAAATTTCTGAAAAAAGTAAAGACTGAAAGAGAGGCAGTGGATTTCTTTGAGGAAATGGCAAAAAAGAATGGATTCATACCATTGGAAAAGGCAAAGAAGACAGGAAAAGGGAAGTATTACATAAATAGGAATGGTAAAGCGATGGCTTTAATAACAATAAATGAGGATCTTGAAAATGGTTTCAGGATAATTGCAGCGCATATTGATTCACCCAGGTTGGATCTTAAACCAAATCCTATCATTGAGGACATGGATTCTCAAACCGTTCTTTTTAAAACTCATTATTATGGAGGTATAAAAAAGTACCAGTGGGTAAGCAGGCCACTAGCCATTCATGGAGTTGTAATAAAAAAATCGGGTAAAAAAATAAATGTGAACATTGGCGAGGATTTAGACGACCCTGTTTTTTCAATCCCAGATTTGCTTCCACATTTATCAAGGAAGGTACAGGGTGAAAAGAAGCTTCTTGAAGGTTTTGAAGGTGAGGATCTTCAGATCATTGTTTCACACATTCCTGATGCAAAGGATGAGAAAAACCCATTTAAAAAGAGTTTATTAAATTTGCTAAAGGAAAAATATTCAATCGAGGAGGATGATCTATATTCTGCAGACCTTGAAGTAGTTCCCGCACACCAGCCTAGAGATGTTGGCTTGGACAGATCCATGCTTGGGGCATACGGTCAGGATGACAGGATTTGTGCTTTTACCACTGTAATGGCTGCAATGGATGCAAATTCAAAAATGAACAGTATTGTACTACTTTTTGATAAAGAAGAGATAGGTAGTGACGGAAATGTAGGTGCTCAAAGCAATTTCATAGAGTATGTTATTGCAAAGGCCATGGATTTGGTTGGGAAAAATTACAGTTATGGAAATTTTCTTGAAATTATGCACAGATCAAAGGTTATAAGTGCTGATGTAAATGCAGTATTAAACCCATTATTCAAGCAGGTTCATGATCTTAACAATGCAGCAAAAGCCGGATATGGAGTTGTTGTAACCAAATACACAGGTTCAGGTGGCAAGTATGGATCAAGTGAAGCACAAGCAGAGTTAATTGCTGAAATCATGAACTTGTTTGAGAGAAAGAATGTTATTTACCAGTTCGGTTTACTTGGAAAAGTGGACGAAGGTGGCGGTGGCACTGTTGCAAAATATCTTGCAAAATACGGCATGCAGGTTATTGATATGGGTCCTGGCCTTATAAGCATGCATTCACCTTTTGAACTCGTGAGTAAATTTGATATCTGGAGCGCTTACCAAGCTTACAAAGCATTTCTGGAAGGTTGACCATGGAAGAGAACATTCTAAAAATTCTTCTTGAAACGCGAACCATAGCAGTTATAGGTGCTTCAAAGGAAAGGACTAAACCAAGCAGAAGTGTAATGAGATATTTAATGCGCCATGGTTATAAATGCTATCCTGTAAATCCAACAGCAGATAACATAGGGGGAATAAAATCATATAAAACCATATTGGATATACCCTATGACATAGATGTTGCAGATGTATTTTTACCGAGCGAGAAGGTAATAAACATTGTCAATGATGTGATTAAAAAGAAAGTCAGAGTACTCTGGATGCAGGAGGGAATAGTCAATGAAGAGGCAGCTAAAGTGGCAAGAGAGCATGGCATTACAGTGATGATGGACAAGTGTATGATGACTGAGCATGTAAAACTAAGAAAAATTGGACTTATAAATTCTAAGCCAGTTCTTGAAAATATACCTGAAGAATTCTGAAAAACTTATATACCATCCATTCTTTTCTTTTTTAAATGTCTTTATCTGGATTTATAGTAAGTTTAATAATAAATTTCCTTTCACAGTTTAATTATTTTGCATTATTTATATTAATGACACTAGAAAGTACGATGCTCCCAATACCTTCTGAAGTAGTGATACCATTTTCTGGTTATTTGGCATATAAAGGCATTCTAAATATATATCTTGTAATAATATTTTCTTCTCTTGGTGGTCTGACAGGATCACTCATTGCCTATTACATAGGATACTTTGGTGGAAGAGCTTTTATTCTAAAATATGGAAAATATTTTTTCATTTCTGAAAAGAATCTTGTAACCGCAGAAAAATGGTTTAAAAAATATGGAAAAATTTCCGTATTTACCACAAGGCTTGTGCCTATAATAAGAACATTCATATCATTACCGGCAGGTATAGCTGAAATGCCCTTGAAAGAATTTATTTTTTACACATTCTCAGGTAGTCTCTTATGGAGTACAATTCTTGCCGTTGGAGGTTATATGCTTCAGAATAAATGGACAATAATTTTTAATATATTTTCAAATATGGATCCTGTCATTACTGGTATAGGTCTTGCCATCATCGCATATATATTTATAAAATTATATAAAGGATATAAAAATAATAAAAAGAATTTATAAATAGCTTTTCAAATCGTTAATTATATTATTTATTTCATTTATTTTTTTATTTAGATCTGCTTCTATTTCATTTATTATTTCTGCAAAGGATTTTGCAAGCCTGTATTTGTAAACGGGTCTTCCTTTTCCTTCCTTTTTAATATCTCTTTTTACAACCCATCCCTTCTTTTCAAGCCATTGCATTGCGATAGATACCTCAGGTTGCCTTAATCTTGCAGCTCTTTCTACTTCAACGGAAGTAACTTCATCTACTTTTCTAAGATATACAAGTGTTCTAGCAATATTTTTCTGAAGTCCTGCTTCCATCAAATTTTTTACGAGTTTTTCATCCTTTTCCTCAAACTCTACCATAACATTCACCTGAGATATATATTATTTTCAAATATATAAGGTTTTCTAATATCATTAATTAATAATTAAAGAAAATTTAAAAATGGAAAGATTTATTTTCTTTTAGCTATTATCAGGAAGTTATGATAGTAGCGTTACCTGTAAATGGTGATTTTGGATTTGATTCTGAAATATTTGAGCATTTTGGAAGGACAAGATATTTTGCATTTGCAAGAATAGAAAATGGAAAGGTAATTAATATTGATATTAAAGAAAACCCATTTATGGAACATGGTGTGGGTGATTTACCTAAATTTATTAAGGATAATAATGCAGATGTTATAATAGCTTATGGAATGGGTGAAAGAGCGATGGAATATTTCAATTCATATGGTATAAATGTAATAACAGGTGCATCAGGCAAAATAAAAGATGTGCTGGAAGAATTTTTGAAAAATTCATTGATGATTGATTATTCATGGAAAGAGAAAGAAGAATTTGGTCATGAGGACCATGACAGAAATTAAAAAGAAATTGCCAAAAAAGATAGAATCAGATGAAGAAGGATTAAGGATTTCTACACCTGTTGAAATAGCTGAATACAAGGCAAAGAGATTGAAAAATAAAAGTATAGCAGATCTTGGTTGTGGCATAGGCATACAATCAATTTATTTTTCAAGGTACTTTGAACAAGTAATAGCTGTAGAATTAAATGATCAAAGGTTAAGCATTGCAAAAAAGAATTTTAAAAGGTTTCATGTTAAGAATATAGAAATCTTAAAAGGAAATGCAATGGATAAAAAGATTATAGATCGCATTAAAGGCATAGAAATAATATTCTCTGATCCATCAAGACCGAAAAAAGGTGAAGAATGGTCCATGGATGATCTTTCACCTTCTCCTGAAAAAATTGTAAAATCATATAAGGACCATGATGCATTTGCCTTTGATGTTCCTGTATATATGCAACAGGTTAAAATTAATGAAGGATGGGAAAAGGAATACATTTCGATAAGAGGTGAAATAAAAAGGCTTTCACTTTATACAGGAGAAATAAAAAAGTTTGATTTAAGCGCACTTCTTTTACCATATGAAGTAAGGGTCGTAAAAGATAAAAATATTGAAAGATATGTTATTAAGGCGCAAGAACCAATGGATTTTATTTTTGAAATAGATCCAGCAATATGGTATGCAGATCTTTTACCAGAGCTTTTCAAGGAATTTAAAAATATGTATTTACTTTCATTGGATAAAAAAAGGGCGCTATCCACAGGTAATATTGAATACATAGATCCAAGATTTAAAAACATCTATAAAAAAATTTTTATTGCAGATAATTTAAATCAATTAAAAGATAAATTATCAAGAGCAAATGCTGGAAAAGTATATCTGAGATACAGAATAGAAAGTGATTATTACAATATAAAAAAAGAACTAGAAAAAAATTTAAAGGGAAAATTGGATTTTTATATTTTCCAGTTTGATGGTAAATACATAGGTGCAACTAAAGAATAATTTCAGGTCATTACCTCTTCCCCAACGAAATCCTTTAAGCTTGTTTCCATATTCATTTCAGATATAAGCTCAAGTATTTCCTCTGCCTTATCTGCCAGTGTGTCATCCAGCAATAACTCCTCAAGATCATATGTTGTATGTTCTTTCATCCATTTTTTAATTTCAGGGGGTATTTTCATTTTAATCCTCTCCTTATGTATGACGATTGTCACAAATACATAAGACATATATAAACATTTCTTCTATTTTACCATAGATTCCTTTATAGCCTGGTAAAGGGATTCAGGATCAATGCCTGCGTACTCGACACTTTTAAAAAATTCATCTATTACCTTTTTTGCTAAATATATATCTTTTCCTTCAAGATTTTTTTCAAGCTTAAAAATAGATTCCTCAGGGTGAAGGAAAAAATCACCATAAATATTTATTTTTTTTATTCTTCCATTTTCCCAATCTATGTCTAGTCTTATCAGTTTAGAACCCTTATCCTTGTATTCAAATTTCATAATTTTGATTAAGTAATAATTGGTATATTTCTTTTGCTATTGTATAATCTTTAAATGTATTTATATTAAAAAATTCATACTCTGGAAATTTTTCGGCTTTAATGAATACTTTAGGTATCTGTTCAATAAATTCATGAAAAGAATCTTTTCTTGGATAATTTAAAGCAGAAATTGAATATAGGGCATGCAAAGGCTCCATATAACCATTTTCCCATTTTGGTATGATTGATAAATTATCTGGATATAAGAGCATATTTTTTATTGATTTCATGGAAAAAAAAGGTATATCTCCGCCAATAAAGAAAATATTTGTGTTGAATTTTTTTAATGAATTTATTAATACATCTATAGGGCCCTTTCCTTCATTATCTTTAACAAATTTTGCATAATTGATATCGAAATTAACCATTGAATAAACAACAATTTCATCAAAAAGATTTGATTGATATAAATTTTCAACAATGATATCAATTATTCTTTTATTCCCTAAGGTGAGAAAATGTTTGTTCTTAAGCCTTACGGAATTACCAATAGGAATTACTGCAATAACCATAAAAATTTATTTTATTAAATTTTTTATTTCATTAGGCTTTATAATCCCATATTCGGTAATAAAACCATCCACATATTTGCCAGGTGTAACATCGAATGCCGGGTTATATGCTTCAACACCTTCCGGTGCTATCCTGCAATCACCAGCATAAAGGACCTCATTCTGTGATCTTTCCTCAATTGGTATTTTTGAACCATCATATATGGATCTGTCAATGGTTGAAATGGGTGCTGCAACGTAAAACGGAACAGCATTCTCTTTGGCGAGCACGGCCTTTTCATAAGTTCCAATCTTATTTGCAAAATCACCATTCAATGCAATCCTATCTGCACCAACTATTATCAGGTCTACTTTCCCCTGCTTCATAATAAAACCTGATGCATTATCCGCTATTATTTTATGAGGTATACCTTCCTGTTTTAATTCCCATGATGTCAATCTTGCACCCTGTAACCTCGGCCTTGTTTCATCTACCCAGACAAATATATTTTTTCCTTCTTTTTTTGCATATCTCATAGGTGCAAGTGCTGTTCCCCAATCAAGAACAGCCAGTGCTCCAGCATTACAGTGTGTCATTATTTTTGAACCTTCTTTTATTAGAGTATTTCCATACTCACCTATCTTTCTTGACCTTTCTATAATGTCATCAGCATAATTCTCTGCAGCAATTAGAGGATCTTCACCATGTTCTATTTTTTCTTGCATGTACTTTATTGCATAAAAAAGATCATGCGCAGTTGGCCTGGTGGATGAAAGGGCTTCCGCTACCTTTTTAAGGTCTTTTTTTTGGGTATAAGCCTGGGCCATACCATAAGCTGCAGAAACACCAATGGCTGGAGCTCCTCTGACTACCATTTCCTTTATGGCAAATGCAACATCATTATAATCCATAGCATTGAAAATTTCAACTTTTTCAGGTATTTTTCTTTGATCAAGAAATTTTATTATTCCATCCTCATACCAGAGAGCCCTTATATCCTTTATTCCATCATTAAAGTGTACCTTCATAATTTCACCAATATGTTAATAACTTAAACATATTTTATTTTTTACAATTTTTAAATTTAATATATTAATTATAAAATTTTTTTATAAAAAAAATTTATAAATAAATTTTAAATCTATATAAAAAAGTATTTTAACAATGAAAACTAATGAATGCATATGGATACATTCACAGTCATTAGTATTGTCTCATTTATAATTATAGTAGGATATCTAGGTGAATATGCTTTTTTAAAGTTTAAGTTCCCAGATATTCTTATTTTGATGCTTATAGGATTTTTTATCACTTTTTTTATGAATCTTAATGTGAATTTTATTCTTTACAACTATATGCCTGTGGCTGCAACTATTTCTTTAATTATTATTCTCTTCGAAGGAGGTGTAAGTCTCCACCTTTTTACTATAAAGAACGTTATTAAAGAGTCAAGTTTAATGGCTTTTTTGTACTATTCTCTTTCCCTATTTTTTATAACAATTTTACTCTATTGGGTATTTAGTTTTAATTTTTCCATCTCACTTTTATATGGTTCAATACTTTCTGCACCAAGCGTAGCAATAGTCATTCCACTTATAAATAGATCAGGCATGAATGAAAGAATAAGACATTTATATATTGTTAATACAACAATTCTTGATCTTTTATCAATAGTTGTAACAATATCTCTTGTTCAATATTATCCCATAACAATTATGACAATTATACCTGTAACGGAAGCGCTTGTTACAAATATATTTGCCCAGTTACTCTTCGGTATATTTACAGGCATTTTCTGGATAGAACTTTTAAGAAAAATAGAAAGGGTAGAACTTAGTTATATGCTTACACTAGGATTTCTTTTTTTAATATATGCATTTTCATATCTTATGTGGAAAAATGGAATGATAACAGCTATAACATTCGGTATTGTTTTAGGTAATAATATAATTTTCAGAAAATTGCTAAAATTAAAGGAATACACTATTGATGAGAATATTTTTAAATTTAACAAAGAAGTTGTATTTTTTATGAGAACTGCGATATTTGTTGCTATAGGATCAATATTTATTTTCCATAATTTTAATATTACCACACTTTATTACATACTAGCAATAATAGGAGTTATATACATAGTTCAACTGGCTGTATATTACTTGGCTGAAAGAAAAACTCCTGATAAGTATATACATTATTTAATGCCAAGAGGTCTTACACAGATTGTTTTAGGTATTATTGTTATATCATCCATAAGCACTATTCAAATAAGTTTTATAGAGAACATTTCACTTATTGTAATTATAACAAATATTATTTCATCAACAATAATATATATAAAGAAATAAAATTTATAAAAAAGTTAGGAGTTTGAGGGAAGCAGTAAAACTCCGACCTTCAGGGAGGAGATACACGGACTTCCCTCACC
>JBMFTB010000019.1:0-26099 GCA_049967255.1 Thermoplasmata archaeon | reverse complement strand
GTGAGGGAAGTCCGTGTATCTCCTCCCTGAAGGTCGGAGTTTTACTGCTTCCCTCAAACTCCTAACTTTTCTATAAATCCAGGAATTATGTAATCGAAGAAAAGGTAAATTGGTGGTACTTTAAAGCCCTTAGATGCAATATCCGCATAATCCCTAATTTTATGTACAAAGCTCATTCAAGAATTTTATAAATGAAGAAGATCAACATTTACGTTAAAATGTTAATATTAAAAAAAATTAAGAATTAAAAACATAATCGCATCTTTTTATTACTTTTCCATTTTTAATAATGAACAAATCCTGGCCGAATAAATCGATTATATTTTTTCCGTTCACATTAAAGAGGTCACTCTCGATTAAATCGTTAAAAACGAGGTCCTTGATGCCTGAGCAAGAGAATTTCATTATACTGCCAAGCTCTCCCGGTCCTGGAACCAGTAAAATCCATGTTCTTCTTGAATAATCGCCTGCTAGCCTATAATCAACACTTTTACCATTATTTTTATAGTAAGTAATTCTGCCATATTCGTCTACCATTGCTGGCATGCATAATATCCTAAACAGCTTTTTACCCAATTCTGGAAAAGTTACGAATATTATCTTTTTATCTCGCCACTGGATAAGGTGATTTATAATCTTTCCTGGCGATTTAAGATCACCATATTCTGCTTCAATATAGAATTCAGAACTTTTATTTTCCGCAATAAGATCCGGTTCCTCTTTCCACGGCCTTGAAAAATTTACGTCAAAGCCAAGGGCTCTGAAATATTCTGCCGTCCTTGTAACAAGGTATCTATGGTACAGTGTTTCCCATTCAAAAGAATCTTTCTCAATTAAATTTTCAATACCAGATTCGGTGATCATGAATTTATTCCCTCTTTTTATAATAAGACCATTCAACTGCAATATTCTAAGAGATGCATCCAGAGATTTAAAATCGCCATTGAAGATGCTTTCGTATTCTCTCAGTATGTCTGAAAAATAGGTAGCCTTTTTTCTTTCCTGGAGTGAATATATAATGGATAGAACATTAAAATTCTTAAAATCTATTTCTGATCCAATTTCTAGATAAGATTTTTCAATAATTTTTTCATCACTCAGCCTTTCCATTGAAGGAATTTTAATCAATTTTAATGATTCGTATTTCATTAATGCATACATCCCTGGTAGATCTATAATTGTTCTCTCAATTTTTTCATTATCGTATGAAAATTTCTTAGAAATGCTGAAAGCATCATCGGGCGAGAGCCTGAACGCACTTATCCAGGATACATTTCCCATTATGGAATTATAAAGATCAGAATCTAGCTGTTTTATGTACTGGGCTGCAATTATAATCCTCAGGCCATATTTCCTTGACTCGCTGAACATCCCTGGTAAAAGATATGGCGAAAAATCCTTTATTTCATCAATAATAAGTGTTGCATTTTTTATCTTACCAAAAGCAGCAGCATTTGATATCATGGCAAGCAATGCTGACCCGGACATTCTGGATATGAATTCACCGAGTTCAGGCTTTGCCAGGTATATTGATACAATCTTTCCATTTATATCATTCTTCAGGAAGGAGAATGAAACATCCCTGCTACACAAAAATTCTTTCAAGTATATATTTTCTGTAACTGGTATTATTTTATTAAGCGTGCTCTGAATGTAATCCATGTAGCTTTTGCCATAGAATGATTTAATGAAAATATTGTCTGTAAAGAATTGCTTGTTCAAAAGTGCATTTGCTATGTCAGAAAGAGTTGCATTTTTTACATTTCTCATGACCCTTGGCACAACTGCGGAAAAAATTGTTTCCAGTCTTGGCCCCCAGGTACCCTGTGAGAAATCAATATCCTGTGAAAAAATAAGCTTCATTGATTCCGATATTGCAACAATCCTTTCTTCACTTTTTTCTTCACCTGTATCCATGAGATTCATCTTTATTGCAAATTTTTTTCCTTCAATGTTCAAAAAAAGTGGAGAAATGTAAATGGTTCTGTCAGTGAGCAGATTCTTTGAAATATCACCGTGAGGGTCGAGAACAATTACAGTTTCTCCATTTTCTGATAATTTTTTTGCAATGTATTGAAGCATAGATGTTTTGCCTGATCCAGTTTTACCGAAGATTGCGCCATGGCCATCCGGAATTTTTGTGATTCTGTCAAGATCGAAAAAGCTGTAAATCTTCTCTACCATGGTTTTCTCATCAAATTTAAGCTTAAAGGATAATGCATGAAGTATGCTAGTTCCTCAGCATTCATGAATATTTTCTTTCCTTTTTTGGATAAACCCTGGCCAGTATTGAAATCGTAAGCAATTCTAAGCATATCGGGATTGCTTGAAAATATTCTCACCCTGTACATTGGCATGGATATTTTCCTCATAATTGATTTTGCAATTTCCCTCTCCTGCGGAACCTTACTTTTATTCAAAACACTTAAAGCCCTTGCCTTTTTAATGAATGTCATGGGCATTCCTGATCTTTCAATTTCAATCCTGTATGTGCCTTCCTTGTTAATTTCAATATTGTTTGCAATAAATGATGGCACATCCAATGCCGGGATTAATGGAAACACTGACTTTCTTGTGAAGAATAATTCATCTGTTTTTTTAATGCTAGTCCCATAAACCTGGTAACTTACAGGATAAATGTTTCTGAAATTATTCAGAAACATAGAGAAATTCTCATCCGTTGATTCAAATGCTACCCTGAGTGAATGATCATAAAAAATAAGGAATGATAGCTTTTTCAAAGGCAAAATATTGCTGGCTAATTCATTCCTTATTTTAAAGAAATTTACATCTTTTATATCCCTGTCAGGAATGACCAGGATCACTGATACCACCTGTATGCATATATGGTATTCCTAATCTGGCCAGCCACCTGAACAACCATTTCCTTTTCTCTTTTGCCAAATACTATTACCCTCCTTCCCATGTAGTATATTTTATCATTTTCCATGATCACTTTAATTTTCTCCTTGCCCTGAATTTCATTTGAAATTCTGTAAAATTTTTTATTTCCTCTTTGCCAAAGATCACCAATGAATACAAGCTTAGTTTTTGGGAATGGTGAAATTGAAAACCTGTCCCTGATGAATATTTCATTCCTTAATCTTTCTGGGTAAATTACCTTTGCATAATGTCCATAGTTGATGGCAAGTGCATAGCCCTGCTGGCATTGTATTGTTAAATCCCTAAAGATATAATCCTTTATCTGCATGGATATTTCAGGTTCAATTGCAAGATCTTTGATCAGAGCCATTATTTTTTCAGTGATGTCCATCTGTGCAGAAATTTTAACACCCTTGCCTGCGAGTGAGAACATGGGATACATAGGATCACCTTGAGCTCTCATCAAATATCTTCCTGTTCGCCCTGTATATCAGGTCTGCCTGCTTAGAATCGCTGTTAAGAAGCTCTAGAAGCTCATGCTCATCTGGCATTCTTCCATATATGGTCTCAAAACATATTTCTATGTATGCTACTCCAAAAAATTTATCTAGATCCTTTTTCTCATTTTCCATGGCGATCACCTCTGTTGATCGCTGGTCCTGTGCGGATCCCGTTTAAACTGCCTTTTCTTTGTGGAGAAAAGGTCAGCAGGGACCGCCCTGGGCCCTATTCAGGCTGTGTCCCGGACCAGAAAAACACATTTTCTTTCCCATTTTTATGGCAGGGAAAAGCGCCACTTCCGGCATTTTTGCAAGAATAGAATCACCTCCAATATGCAAAACACCGGACCAAAAAGCAATACTCAATCCTAAAAAGGATCTCACTTCATTGTTTAAAAAAAGTTCTTAGCTTAACAATAATTTTCTCATTGTTTCTTCATACCTGGAAGGAACAATGTTCAAACTTGAAAATATTTCCTTGCCCTTGCAGAAATCGAGTGAAAGCATTGCTATCTGCTCCTTTGTAATTGGCAGGAATGGAAGAAAGAGCCTGACGAGAAAATCAGGTACAATATGAGATCTACCCTTGCCCTTTATCTTTCTAATTATGTCGAACATGTCCTTGAGCGTTAAATCATCTGGTCCAGAAATCTCAAAAGTACTAGTACCGTTGATTATATTCACCAGGATTTTAGCAAGATCTTCAACATATACAGGGCATAGCTTCCCAGATCTAGGGATGAACGGAACTTTCATATTAATGAGCATTTGCGTTAGATAATCATCCTCACCGTAAATTATGGACGGTCTCATGATTATGTAATTACCCCTTTTCTTGAGCATATCCTCTGCCTTTCTTTTCGTGACGAAATAATTCGTTTGACCAATATCGGCATTCATGGCGGAAAAGTACACTATCTTAGCATTTCCCGCATTCTTGATTATGTTCTCCATGCCTTTGACGTTCACGTCCTCGTGCCTTTGCTCCTTCTCGTTTATCACGGCTACAAGATCTATAATTGTATCGAACTCACCAAGTATTTTCAGATCATTTTCATTGGTAATATTCCCTTTAATCCACTGCACACCCAAGTTCTTGAGTTTAGGATTCTCAGATCTAGATATATAGCTCACGCTATTCTCCTTGGCGAGATGGGGTATTATATGCCTTCCAACGAAGCCTGAACCACCTACCACGGCAATTTTCATTTTTAGATCCATCACCGGATCATTAATTCCTTCACAGGAATTTTTCTTAACGTTAATAAATTTTAAACATACTATTTAAATATTGTGTATAATTCTTATAAATTTTATAAACATATTCTAGAAAAATCCTTTATATGTATTATCACTTACGAAAAACATGGATCAGCTCACGTATGATGGAAATGCCATATACGATGGTGACAGGGTCATAGGTACAATTTCAATGTCAAAATCAAGTATAGAGATCAATGGTTCTGTTTCAATAATTCTTAAAAGGGATAAGGCAGGCTATTCCATTCTTGAGGATAATCTTCCCATGGGAAGGATAGAGAAAAATTTAAAACTAACCTATCAGGGAAAAATTTACGAAACCGAAAGGAGGGAATTGTACGATTTCGTTACAGGTAAAACAAACAAACTTGACATTTTTTCCACAGGCTCCTTATCCGCAACCATAGAAAGGGAAAATTCAAAATTGGTCGTAAAAAGTGATCTGCAGTTTGAAAAAACACCTTTCATTGTTTATCTGGCCATATTTTCAAGGTACAGGTTACCCGCATACGGTACCAGGCGCAGGGCCCAGGCATTGCCTTCACCCTATAAGGAAGCCTATTATGCATTGATCATTGCATTCTTTGCAGCATTTGTATTACTGAGCATTTATAACTATAATGCATTGGTATATACATTTGTTTTACTCATTCTGATCATAGGTCAGTTCACTGTTTATTTTCTTGGAAGGAGAAAACTATCGGGGAAATGATAAAATATAAATATTTTTACTCATTTGAGTAATATGATGAAATATCCAACAAAAATTATAACAATTTCGTTCGTCATGCTCGCGCTCTCATTCATAATCAGGATTTTTGGTTTTTATCTGGGAGATAATGTAGCACTTGGAATGGAAGCTGTTCATCTGGTTGTGGATATAGGCATAACATTATTCATTCTGGTAACATTAAAAATTATTTCAAGCAATTACACAAAAAAATTCTCTTATGGTCTTTTCAAGCTCGAGGATCTTATTTCACTGGCACTTGCGATTATGGTTGCATTCACAGGAATAGAGCTGTTTCTTTCCGGTTATGATGTACAATCCTCAAAGAGCATTGAATCTGGTATATTTCAGGCCGTTTCAATCATTCCTCTCGTTGTAGCTGCAAACCTAAAGGTCAGGGCAGGAAAGGAGATAAGGTCACCTTCATTACAAGCGGATGGAAAGCACACATATACGGACTTTTACGAGGGGGCAGGTGTTTCAGCAGGGCTGATTTTAGCTGGCATTTTCCACAACAATTATTTCTTTTTAGGTGCAATAATTATTGCATTTGTTGCACTACTTCTGACGGCATATTCAATAGGCAGGGAATCAATATTCAGTTTGCTTGACCTGCCCAAGGACAAATCATTGAACAAGAAGATCATGGACATTGCATCAAGTATAAAGGGTATAAAGGAAGTAAAGGAAATAAGGCTTCGCTGGGCCGGGCCCGTAATCTTTGTTGAAATTGTTGTGGATATGGACCCAATGATTACAATAGACGAGGCGCATCCAATCACAGAAACACTTGAAGAAAAGATTAAGGAACGCATTGAAGGTGTTTATTCAGTCACAGTTCATGTTGAACCTAAAAGAAGGGAGAAGTTTAGAATTCTTGTACCAATTAAAAATACAGATATGAATTCGTATATAGATGAAAAGCTTGCAAAATCGAATTATTTTGCAATCATAGATATTGACAATGAAAAAAAATTCTCTTTTATTGAAAATCCATTTAAGGAAAAGGGTGAGCTTGCAGGCTTGGATTTCAAGGAATTTCTTATAAGGTTAAAGATTACGGATATCATTTGTGAGAACGTTGGTGAAATAACATTCGGCTTAATGCTTGCATATGGTATATACTGTTGGCATGCTGGAAAAGAAAAGCTGAACGATATAATAGATAAATTTTTGAGGAATGAGCTTGAAAAACTGAAGGAACCAACAAAACAATCAAAGTGATAGAGCTTTCTCAAAAGCTTTTTCCACACCCTTTAGTTTTAAATTTAATATTTCTCCCTTACCCTTATCAAGGATTTTCCTGTCCTCAAAATTCTTGAATAGGTACATGCCAAAGATCAGCTTTAATCTTGCACTCAGATATTTTAAATCCTGGGACTCTAGCTGTCTTATGTTTTCATTGTACAGTTTCATTGCATCTTCAATATTTTTTGATTCAAGCAGGTCTATTGCCTTAATAATATTTAATCTCCATTCAACAAATTTCATAAATGGAAAAGCATCATTTTTTTCTAAATGATTTATGTAGTATTTGATATTATCATCAAAACCTTTAATAAAGAATTTTTCATATACAATAATTTCAATAAAATCCATGAGATCAATAATTGTATCAGGATTCAAATCTTGCAATCTTTCGTCTATATATTTCTGATACAATTCGCTTGCCTTTTTTATATCTCCGGAATAAAAATAAAAACTAGGTAAAGAAACTTCTGCAAAATCCGTATAATATTTAATTCCTGAACTTTTTATTTTCTCTAATTCTTCGAAGTAGGGTTCATTTTCACCCCTGATATTTTTAAGTACTTTTTTGAATATAATTAATTCTGTTTCCTCATTCTTTTTTTCAATTTTTTTTGTAATTTCAAGACCTATTTTTATGTAATTTTCAGCTTCTTCAACATCACCCATTTTTACAAGCGGGTCTATGAGATCTAATATGGAAATTACCGTTGCTTCTAGTTCTTTGTTAATCAGTGATATTCCTAATGCCTTTTTAAGAAGATATATTGCTTCCTTGACCTTTCCTTCATATTCATCCATTACTCCTATATTTATATACAAGGTCTGAAGCATTGAAGGAAACCAGTACTTTTCTGCAATTTCCTGTGCCTTATAATAATAGTATTTTGCCTCTTTAAAGTTTATTTCAGAGGAAACATTTGCAATGTTGTTATAAACTGCAGCCAGGTCATAATAATTACCTATACTCTCGTTGATCGTTTTCGATGATTCATAATAATTCAATGCCCTAGGATAATTCCCGTTCTGGAATTCAACGTTCCCGAGCATTCTAAGTGCCTTGGATTCTGTTAAATAATCTCTTGTTTCCCTTGCCTCTTTCAGTGATTCATTTAAAAACTCCTTAGCCTTTTCCATTTCCTCTAATGTATAATAATATCTACCTATTCCATACAGTGCTCTTGCCCTTTCATGCCCTTTTGAGCCCATTTCAAGAGCAAGATCGTAATATTTCTTCGATTCTTTGAATTCACTTTTTTTATGCAGTGCATCCGCATGGTTTATTATATTTTCTACATTTTTTGGATCTATCTTTAAAATCTCTTCTGTGATCTCTATGATCCTATCAATATCATCATAAATTGTTAAAATTTCAATCAACTTTTTTACAACTTCTTTATCATTCTTATTTATTTTATAAGCAATATTAAAAGCATTTAAGGCCTTGTAGAAATCGCCTGATTCATAAGCTTCATTCGCTGATTCAACAAGCAATTTATATGCCCTGGTACTTTCATTCGCATAATAATATTGTAAGCCGGCATTATATATATCCCCCTTTTCTTCAAGATATTTTGCAATTTTGAGCCTTGAATCCCTAAGCTTTAGCCTTGAAAACGAATTTTCAATAAATCTTTGGAATTCTTTATCTCTTATTTCTATAGTATTTTCATCTTCAATAACAATTTTCTTTCTCACAAGGTTGTCAACTGCATTCACAAACTCATATTCATCCATACCAATGATATTCATCAGCGTTAATGGATCTATTTTTTTACCAAGAAAAGATAAATATATGGTAACAACGGTTTCTGCAGGATTAAGTGTCTCAAGAACCTTTTCTTCCATCTTTACCATAAACAATTCTTTTATATTATTTATCGTTGTTTCTGAAACACTTTTAATAAAAGTCTTCTCAATTATATATCCTTTCTCCTCAAGATATTTTATATCCTGAAATATTTTTTTCAGATTACCATTGGATAATTCATAAATAATTGAGATGACCTTCTCAGGTATTTTATACCCGGAATCTTCAAGAATAGCATGAATGTCTTCAATAGAATAAGATTCCAAGATTATTTCCCTTGCACCGAAGCTCTTTAAAATTTCAATAATATTCTGAAGCTCTTCATTTTTTATATCATTTCTGTATATGCCAATAATCCTTGCTTTCGAATTTTCTTTAAGATATTTTGATGCAACATTGAAAAAGATGTTAAGAAAATCACGATCCATTTTATCAATGTCATCAATTACAAAAATCATTGATGCATTGTCCTTGAGCTCATCAAGTCTGCTCATAATCATAATTCTAGTTAGTTCTGCACTTTTAATTGTCTGAGAGGGAGAAAAGGCCGTTGTAATTTTTAAATATTTAGTAACAGCTTCTTTCAAATCCAGAACATCTAGAATTTTTGTATAATTGTCTTCGCCAGACACATATTTAAAATATTTTGGTATATTTGAAGAAAAGGCATCCATTACCAGATGTGTTTTTCCAATGCCTTCTGAACCTGAAATTAACAAAACACTTGATTTATTTTCCCTGATCTGTTCTTGTAATATTTTTATATTTTTCTTTTCAGGCATTGAAATCAATAATGATAAGAAATTATTAAATTTTTTTCAGTTTGTATGAAAAATTATTTAATGTAAAAAATGATATAAGATTATGTTACTCATTAAGAATGGTATAGTATTTGCTCCTGAAAAGTTAGGAACAAAGGATATTTTAGTGAGTGAAAAAATTGAAGAGATTGATGATGAAATAGAATCAAAACATGCCAGGGTAATAGACGCTGAAAACCTTTTTGTAATTCCCGGATTCATTGATTTGCACAACCATGTGAATGGTGCAGGTGGCGAAGGTGGTCCTGAGACAAGATCAATACCAATCAATGCTGATTCACTTATGAAGAATGGCATTACAACTGTTGTTGGGTTGCTGGGTACGGATGGGTATACAAGATCCCTTGTGGATTTGTTAATGCACATAAGAAAACTGCAAAGACAGGGAATGAGCGCTTACATGTTAACAGGATCTTACCAGGTACCAGGCCCAACAATTACTGGAAGAATTGCAAATGACATAATTCTTATTAATGAAATTGTTGGTGTAAAAATATCCCTTTCTGATCACAGATCATCCTATCCTGAAAGAAAAGAATTAATTTCAACAGCATCGGAAGCGAGGGTAGCAGGCATGCTTTCTTGCAAGCCAGGATTCATCATGGTTCATATGGGTGAAGGAAAGGGAAAATTCAACCCAATTCTTGATGTCATAGAAAATAGTGAAATTCCCATAACACAATTCATTCCCACACACATTGATAGAAATGAGGATCTTCTTGATGCAGCTGTTGAATATGGAAAGAGAAATGGCTATCTTGATATTACAGGCCATGTAGAAGGAAAATACCCTAGAACACTGAGCACAATAAAGCATTTGATCTCCCATGGTGTGAGCATAGATAATATTACCATCACAACAGATGGAAATGGTTCAATGCCTGAGTTTGATGAAAATGGTAATTTGATCAAGATCGAAATAAGTGATTCATCCTCATTAATCAAGCTGTTCAGAAATGTAATTGAAAATGATGAAACATTCATTTCCGAGTTCCTCAAGACGATTACAGTAAATCCCGCAAACAGGCTAAAACTGAAAAAGGGCAGGATTGAAAAAGGTTATGATGCAGATCTCCTAATTTTTGACCAGGAATTGAATTTAGTATACGCAATCTCAAGGGGAACGGCCTATAAATATGAGACCTAAAATTCACATAAACTTTGCAATGAGCATAGATGGTAAAATTGCTCTTGGCACGGGTGAACAAACAAGGTTATCCGATGAACTTGATATGAAGAGGGTGCATGAACTGAGAAATTCAGTGGATGCAATCCTCGTTGGCATAGGAACTGTGATAAGCGATGATCCTTCACTCACTGTCAAGGAAAAATATGTAAAAAACCCTAGAAGTCCAGTGAGGGTCATACTTGATTCAAAGTTGAGAATACCAGAAAATGCTAGAGTACTGGATAAAAGCGCAAGGACAATTATCTATACAACAGTGAAAAAGAAAAAATTATTAAATGCTGAGATCAGGACCTGTGGAAAAAATATTGTAGATCTTAATTGCATGCTTGATGATCTTTATTCACTTGGCATTAGAACAATGCTTGTTGAAGGTGGATCCAGGGTTATAGGTTCATTTTTGTCATCTAATTTGTTTGACATAATTACCATATTTATTGCACCTTATTTCATCGGTCCTGATGCACCATCTGCTGCAACTTTCAAAACTGCAATGAAATTGGAAGAAATGATTAAAATGAATATTGTATCTTCATCAATGCTTGGTAATGGTATTTTATTAGAGATAGTCCCGGATGTTAATGCACGTAACAAATGAAAGGGCAATGTTCGAGGATTCTCAGAAATATTTGATCGTAGCAGACCTTCACCTTGGCATTGAAAAATCGCTTGAAGAAAAAGGATTTAAAGTGCCGGATCAGTATAATTTGATATTGAATAAATTATCAGAGTTGATAGAAATTACAGATGCTAAGGGTTTAATAATATTAGGTGATATAAAGCATGAGATAGGCGTTCCTTCGGATATAAAAAAATTACAGCTTTTTTTTGAAAGATTAAATTCTTTAGTTCATACCGTTATAGTGAAAGGAAACCATGATGGTGGAATAGAAAAATTCCTGGATATTGAGGTTCATTCACCAAGGGGTGTATTAAAATGGGATATATATTTTACCCATGGCCATACATGGCCATTAGAATCATTGAACAATGCAAAAAACCTGCTTATGGGTCACATACACCCAGAAATAAGGGTAATGAATGAAAAAACAAGGAGATTTTTCAACAGCTGCTGGCTCAAATCAAAACCCGGTAAAAACTTTAAGAAATTCTATCCAGGTTTTTCCGGAGAAATAATCATATTTCCAGCATTTAATCCACTCGTAGGCATGGCATTATCTGAATCAAACCCGGGTCCACTCTTCAGGAACAATCTTATCAGCATGCGCAATATGGATGTTTACCTTTTGGATTCAACCTATCTTGGAAAATTCGGTCAATTAAAAAAATAAAAGTTATATATACTAATTGTGTTATGATTTATCGTATAGATAAAGGAGGTATAAAATTTGACCCCGCCGGGAATAAGCCCGTATAAGATTTCTAAAGATCTTGAGGAGAAGGCAAAGGAAGCAAGGCAGAAAAAGGAACAGCTCGATTCAATTTTGCCCGAGTACAGGAAAAAAAATGATATACTATTAAGTCATGGTATTGAAAAGTTTAAAGAAACATTCAAAAAAATAGAAGATCTTTACAGTGAAAAGAAATATCTGGATGCCTATGATGAATTTATTAAAATTAAGAATGAAATGGATGCTGAATTAAAAAAATTCAGAAAAAATTTAATTGATGATAATAAAAAATTTGTTGAAAAGTTTATTTCAATGGGTTATGATCTATCTTCATTTGAGAATGATTTAGAAAATGCACCACAGAACATTGAAGATTTTTTAGCATATTTGAAAGATTTCAATATAAAACTTAGGAATGAAATAAAAAATTTGTTGAACAAAAAAATATCACCCCTTGATTCTGAAACGAAATTAAAATTGCTTAAAACATATGGCAAACAAGTGGAATCTATTGATTCATTACCCGAAAAAGATCTAGAGTTCCTTATCGAATCAATTAAGAAGGAATTAACAGAACATTACATGAAAAAAATAAATGTTGAAATGGAAAGGATTGACAAACTAAGAAGCATTTTTGATAAAATGAAAATTAGCACAACTAACTTTAAAAACATTGAAGAAAGAGTTTTCAATTCAATAAGGGCTGAAAACTATAATGATGCAATAAAGATGTTAAGAGATTTCAATGACCAGACAGAAATTTCAACAAGAAGAATAATAGGTGAAATTTTAAATAATTTAAGTAAGAATGTTGAGGAAGCAGGTTTCCTGGGCATCGATACAAAAAATTTTAAAACAGAATTAAAAAAGATTGAAGAATACTTTGAAAAAGGTGATTATTTAGATGTCATAGATATGGTAAGAGCACTAAGCATTTCTCTTGAAGAATCTAAATTCAAGATTATAGAGCATAAGCTTGAAGAAGTAAGGGAATTAATTTCAAATTTAAAGAACCAGGGTATTAATGTAACAGAATTTTCAAAATTGTTCGATTCAGCAAAAAATATGATTTCATCGAAAAAGTACTTAGATTCAATGAAAGCACTCGATCTTTTGCTTGATCGCCTGAAATTAATAGGCAAACAGAAGGAGGAACTTTTGGAAACAATTAATGAATTTAAAAATAACATTAAGAATTTTTCACAGCTGGGCATTTCCATAAACAGGGATTATCTTGAAAAGATAAGAAAAATGGCCATGGAAGAACCTGTAAAGGCAAAGGCTGAGTTTGAAAAATACTATTCAAATATTAGTAAAAGAATTGAAAAGAGCAGAACCGATTATAAGGAACAAATGAAGCAGATTTTAACGATTCTCAAGGAAATTGGCACTGATATTTCAACCCTTTCAAATATAGTTAATGGCAACATGGAAGGTTATGAATTCCTTATAAGGATAAATGAATTCAGGGAAAAGATTCTTGACATGCTCAAAGAAGGTTTAGGCATTGATAAAAGGTTTGAAAATCCTGAATATTACATAAGGGAAATAAAGCCTTTAATTGATTCTGTAATTGAAAACGTTTCAGCATTTGATTTTAGTTCTGCATTATCGGGTTTAAAAAGGTTAAAAGAAAGCACAATGGACCTGAGGGATATTTTTATTTCAGAAAAAATAAAAAATGCAATCAAAATAATAAATGACCTTGGTTCCCTTGGTCTAGATATTAAAGGCGTTTCAGAAGATCTAAATCTCATATCACAGGAAAAACAGATTTCTGCTGAAGAGAAGCTCAATATTGTTTCATCAATTGAAAAGGTTATTAAAGATGAAATAAATAAATTTACATATCCAAGAGAATATTTTGCAGAATCTATTCAGAAAAATATTGAGATAAAGAATATCAGGGTTAATACAGAAATATTATCTAAGCGTCTCTACGACCTAAAAAATAGCATAAACAGGAATGATCATGCAAATTCAATGAAGATAGCAATGGATATTGAAAATTCATCAAGAACGATGATGAGCACGTCAATGATATATATAACAACCAATTCAATGATGGCTAAAAAACTCTCAAAGTTCATTCCAGGCATGGATAAACTAATGGATGAACTGAAGGAGTATCCATTGGATGAATTTGAGCAAAGGTTTAAAGAAATGCTCTTCAGCATGGATCAGATTTATGCATTGAACAGCCTAACAAATCTTAGAAGCCTTATCAGAGAAATACAGGAAATAATAGATCAGACAAACAAGTTCCAGGATAGGAAGAACCTTTTAGATATGAAAAACGTTGATAGGGAAGCGCTTGAACCCATTTATTCTGGTCTTGAAAAGATTAAGAATGACTTTAGAGGTATGGTTTACGAAAGGATTCTGGATATACATATAATCATATCAAAGCTACCCGTAAAGGATCCTTTAAAGAAATTAAATTCTGCCATGGACAAATATCTTGATGGCAACTATCTTGAAACATGGAAATATCTCGATGAAATAGAAAAATATGTAAATTCCATTTTAAAGGATTATGAAGATGCTTCAAAAATTTTGAATGATATAGAAGAAAGGATAAATTTCTTTATCAATATGGGTCTGGCTCTTGAAAAAAGCACAAAGATTTTTGATGACCTCAGGGCATATATTTCAAGGGGTGATTTTCTGGGGTTCAGGGACAATTACAGGTCCATTTACCTTACCATTAAGGACGAGATCTATTCTCAGGTGGATAACTTCCTGAACCAGATAGAAAAATTGATAATTGAAAGGAAGGGAAAAATAAATACACTTATTGCAGAGGGGCTTATAACCTCCGCAAGAAGGACGCTTAAACTGGATAATGCTGTTGAGGCCATTAAACAGGGTCTTGAAGCGCTTGAAAACATTCAGGAATACCAGTTCTTGAAGAAAATTTCAGATAATTTTATGAAAAGAATGAAGGTATCATTGGAAAAATTTGGAGGTCAGGCACCCAAGGAATTCACATCAGGTTTCGATCATGTTCAACTATTGCTTAATCAAAGGAAATATGGTCAGGCAATAATTGAAATGAACAACCTTCTTTCAAAGTTTGAGGATCTTTCTGAAAAGATCATTTTAATTAAGAAAAAAATTGAAGAAATAAAGGAAAAGATTTCTGTTGGTGTTCTTCTTGGTTTTAAAACGCAGAATGTTGTTGAACTTTACCAGAAAGCGAGGTCTTCGTTTCAATCCATGGAAATAGATAAATCGTTGCAACTTCTTGATGAGGCGATCAGGGAAATTAGCATTGGCATAGATCGTATCTTAGGAATTTATATGAATTCAATAGATTATCTGGAAAAGATTGCAAAAGTCTTGGGTATTGATGTAGAAGATAAAATAAATGAAATAAGAAAACTTTCAAGAAATACAATAGAATTCAGTTTCAGAAGGAACAATAAAAACAATGAAACAATTACAAATGTTGCAAATGCATTGAAATTGAACCTTGATAAATTTGAGGAGGAAAATGTACCAGAAATAGCCAGGGCACTTGAATCAAAGTTGAAGGATCTTGAAAATGCACTCGCTGCAATTGGAAAGGAAAACAATCCGGATATTGAATTAATAAGGAATACATGGTCAAAGAAACTTTACCTGATAGTACTGGATGCACTTCCTATGATTGAATACAAAATAACAAAGTTTTATGTAATCCATATCCTAGATTTTTCTAAGGACGCTTTTACTGAAATAACCGACAGAATTGTTTTTTCAGAAAAAATTGAAAATTATGTAATTGATTCTTATAAATTTTCAGAAAATAGTGGTGATCTTGAATTCGATCAATATGTGAGTAATATGGAAAAATTCAAGAATGAGCTAGAAAATGCAATCATTGAGAACTTTAATAAGAAAATTGCTTCACTAAAAGAGGATTTTAAAAATATAAACACTGTTGAAATAAGCAGCCTGAATGAATACCTTCTTAAAAAGGATTATCGTTCGCTTGAGGTAAGTATAATAAAAATGGGAATTATTTATTCCTGGACTCACCTAGTTGCTGATTATATTTCGTCAAGAATAGAATCAATAAATTCTAGGATAAAGGAACTTAAGAATTTAGGATATGATCTTAAAGAAGAGAAGAATTTGCTTGAGAACATTTCAGGAAAAACATATTCTGAAGCATTATCAATACTTTCAAGGTTAAATGATCTGTTGATTAAGAAAGAGGAAATATTACCTGTTTCATTCAATTTAAAGATTAATGCAAGAATAGGAAAGGATGAAATACCTTTAAATTTAACATTGCTGAACAAGGGAAATGTAATGCTGAAAAATGTAAATGTCGAGCTTTCCGGTTCGATTCAAAAGATTGAAATTAGCATTGAACAGCTATACCCTGAAAAACCCTTTGAAAAAGATTTAATTGCAATTTCTAACAACGGTGAAACGCTGGATATTAAAATTTCATATGCATGGAAAAATATCGTTCATGAAAATAAAAAATCATTATTACTTGATACAAAAATAGAACATGGCTTTACAGAGAAAAAGGCAACGGGTGAAGAAAGGTGTAGCCTCTGTAGAGGCAAAATTTTCAGGGACCTGGATATGGTAACATGCAATAGGTGCGGGGCAACATACCATTATCAGTGTGCTCAAAGAATTAAAAAATGCATTTCCTGTGGCAATACGTTTGATTTTTCAGAACAAAAGGAATTGGAGGTATCAGTAGATTTATGATAGAATTCATATCCAGAGCTGCTCTTTCCAGATATGCACTTATTGATGGATATGAAATACCCAACATCATTTTCACGGGTGACTTTAAACCAGATAATTCCGTTCCATTTGATAAAAATAATGGAAAAGTAATTATTTTTTCAGAGGAAATAGATCTACCGGGTATTAGGGAATTGCAGGAAATAGAGCTTGAGGATGAGGTAATAATAAAAGAAAAAATTGCAATACTTCCAGGTTTGAGCACGCTCGAAAAAAGACCAAAAGAACTTATTAAAAAAATTTTAAAAACAAGGGAAGAGATAGGTTATAGAAGAATTCTTTATGCACCAAATATGGCCAGGCCGATGCTTCTACCCGTTCTTCACTATCTTGGCATAGACATTCTTGATGATATAAAATGCCAGCTGGGTAATTGTTCTCCTGAAGAACTTTTTACAATTGAGAAATACGTAAAAGATTCAATACGAAAAAAAGATCTCAGGGTACTTGTTGAATCCATGCCAGATCCACTTTCAAAAACACTTCTAAGGCTTTCAGACACATATTTTTATTCCCAGATTGAAACATTTTATCCCGTTACGGGCAATTTTCTCAATGCATCACATTTTGAAAGTTTATTTAGGCCAGATATACAGAGATGGATTAAAAGAATAACTGAGCTTTATGAAAAACCCGAGGGTGAAAGGTATGCATTATTATTGCCATGCTCAGCTACAAAACCTTATTCAAAATCTAGATCCCATAGATTTTATAAATCCATTATTGAAAAATCTGGTAAACATGTGCATGAAGTAATAGTCACATCACCCTTGGGCGTTGTTCCAAGGGAACTCGAATTCACATTTCCAGCAAAAAATTATGATGTTCCCGTGACAGGATACTGGTTTGAGGATGAAAAGAAGATGTTAATTGAATCACTTGAGAAATTTATTTCAAAAAACAGGTATGAAAAAATCATCGCATATCTACCGGAAGATTTATCATTTCTAGAAAAGTATCTTGAAAAAATAGGTGCATCATATATAATTGGCAACCTCCATGATGAAAATAACATTAAAAAATTGCTAGAAGAATTAAAAAAATTGGATTATATAAAAATATCAAAAAACCAGCTATTGCTTGATTCCATAAACAGTATAGCTATGTTCCAGTTCGGTGAAAAATTTCCTTTGAATGGTAAAAATGCAAAGAGAAGATTCGATGAAATTTTTGTTTATGAAAAGAATGAGCAGTATCTTTATTTTTCACCCCTGAATGGGAACTTGCTTCTTTACAGAGAATCTGCAAAACATCTATTAAACAATGGGAAACATGTTATTGAAATAGACGATTTTATTCCAAAGGGCTCTGTTTTTGTTGCGGGCATAATTGAAGCCTCTCAAGACATTAGGGAAGGGGACGAGGTTGTCATTCATCATAAAGGTAAATTAATAGGTACAGGAACGGCACTAATGTCATTCAAGGATATGCTTGAACAGGAGAGGGGAGAAGCTGTAAGGGTAAGGCACACATTTATTTCCTAATAAATATTTGAACATCCATTACATTTGTACCCGTTGGTCCTGTAATGATCAGATTACCGGATTTTTTAAAAAAATTGTAAGAATCATTATTTTCAAGATATTTTTCAATATCCATATTTTCAGCAAACTTCCTTGTTGAATAATCCGCAACAGCACCTGCCGCATCTGTAACACCATCTATGCCATCCGTACCAAATGAGGCTATGATTTCATTCCTGCCAATGAACGGAACGAGAGAAAGAACAAACTCCTGACTCCTTCCACCTTTGCCAGTCCCTTTAACAGTAACAACTGGTTCACCTCCTGAAACCATTATAGATTTTTCCTCAAGTTCAAGAAATTTTTTATAAAGCTCCTTAGATACTATTTTCGCTTCACCTGATACAACGGTGCCGATGTTAAATACATAGTAGCCCATTTCCCTTCCTTTATTCTCTACAGCCTTCAATGATTTTTCATTATTGCATATTATTTCGTTGAAAACTCTATTCTCAGGGAATTCATCCCTTTTAAGCGTTTCACTTATACCATATTTTTCAGGATTTCTAAGCATGTCCATTATGCCCGGGTACTTGCTATCTAGTTTGAATTTCTCCATTACCTTTATTGCATCATTAAAGGTATAGGAATCGAAATAGGTAGGTCCTGAACCTATTGTTGAAAGATCATCCCCCATAACATCAGAAACAATCAATGAAAGTATTTTTGCCCTTGTTAATTTTACAACCCTTCCTCCCTTTAAAAATGAGAGATGTTTTCTTACTGCATTCAATTCAAAAATATCTGCACCTGCTCGCATCAGGTCTGAAAATAAGGAATTAGCTTGTTCTATAGGGATTATATAATCTGCAAGTATTGCAGATGCGCCTCCAGAAAGAAGAAATAGTATGAGATCATTTTCAGTTGCTTTTGAAAGTAAATTAACAATCTTCTTTGCACCCAAATATCCATTATCGCTCGATAATGGATGTGAGGATACAATAACATCATCAATTCCATTTTTTTCTATTGAAACAATTACCCTTTCCTTTAATTTTATATCAAGGAATGGCCTTACCATGCTTATGGCCGCTTTACCCACAGCTATTAAATAAATATTTTCAAATTTTATTTCATAATCTTTGTAATGAAGCATTTTATCTTGAATCTTGACATTTTTAAGGTATTTCCCAGGTTTGGCAGCTTCAATCGCATCCTCTATTAATGGAATTATGATTTTGCTATCTTCAAGTATGTTAAGCTTATCCATGGTTAATTCAAATTAAAACACAATCAAAAAGTTTATGCTTGATTTTACAATTACCGATCAATGATTTTTGGTCTGGTTCTTGATGTAATTGAGAGACCAAACTTGTTTGAGATACCTAGATGGGAGCTTAACATACATTATACAATTACAATCATTATCGCAATAATTTACTTATACTGGGCCTACAGAACATACAAAAAACTCGATCTAACATGGCCAAAGTTGAAGGAACTCATAAAGAATAACTGGAGCTGGAAAAATCTCTTCGTTTATGGCATCTTTCAGAAAAAAATGGTCAGGGACAAATATGCTGGAATAATGCACCTTCTCATTTTCTGGGGAATAATTTTTCTTACAGTTTCTACTGCATTAGTTGCTTTGGACAATGATGTACTTTCACCATATGGTGTAAGAATTCTTGTTGGATCTTTTTATCTGGCATTCGAAATATGGTCAGATACAGGTGGCTTAATGCTCCTAATAGGATTGAGCATGGCTCTATGGAGAAGGCTGAGGAAAAAGGTACTACTTGAGACCATATGGGATGATTATATAGTCATAGGTTCATTGTATCTGATTGCATTTGAAGGTTTTTTCCTGGAAGGATTGAATATTTACCTTGAAAACAACTTTTTGAATTATGCAGCTGTAAACCAGTACAGATATGTAGGTACTTTTTTTGCAATGTTCTGGCAATACATTTTTAATGGCAATCCGGCAGCAGGCATCACTTTATACCGTGTTTTATGGACAATACATTTTTCTACCGTTTTCATAGTTCTTGGCTATGCACTTGTTTCAAAACTCTCACACGTAATTTTTTCACCTCTTTATGTTACATTAAAGCCAGAAAAGGTAAGGGGTGAAATGTCTACACCATTTAAACTTGAGGATCTATTACAAAGTGGAACGTTTGATGTAAAGCTTGGTGTTAAAACACCCAAGGACCTGGTACCCATACAGAGGCTCGAAACACTTGCCTGCACAAATTGTGGAAGATGTGAAAGAGCTTGTCCTGCGTTTGCAGCAGGTAGGGATTTAAGCCCGAGAGTGCTCATGCAAACGCTGAAAAAAAATGTGGCCATGGACATTGAACTTATTCCACAAAAATTCACTGAAGATTTTGTCTGGTCCTGTACAACCTGCCAGGCCTGCGTTGAAGAATGCCCTGTAACACTGGATCCGCAGAGTTACGTTCTTGAAATGAGGAGAAATTTGGTTCTAGAAAGCAAGATTGACAAACAGAAGGTCCAGTTCCTTAATAATCTTACCTATACAAGAAATCCTCTTGGCAATTCACCTAGCGAAAGGAATATTTGGGTTGAAAAATCAAAAAAATTCGACAAAGACGAATACTTGTTATGGATTGGATGCATGGCAAGCTTTGACCCAAGGACAAAAAATGTAGCCGAAAGCGTTATTAAAATTTTAAAAGAAGCAAACGTTAGCTTTGGTGTTCTAGGAGAAGAAGAGGCATGTTGCGGTGAATCTGCAAGAAGGCTTGGAGAAGAGAGCAGGTTTCAGGAACTTGTAATGCAGAACGTTCAAACATTTAAAACATACAACATTAAAAAGATAATAACATTCTGCCCGCATGGCTATAACACATTTAAAAATGAGTATTCAAAATTCATAGACGGACTGGAGGTATACCACCATTCAGAATTCATTGAAAAACTTATAAAAGAAAAGAAAATAAAGGTAGAAAAAAATGAAGAAACATATACTTTCCATGATCCATGCTATCTCGGCAGGATAAACGGAAAATACGAGCAACCCAGGTTCGTTTTAACAAGCGCAGTAAATCTGACCGAAATGGAAAGAAGCGGGGATAAAAGTTTCTGTTGTGGTGGTGGTGGCGCAAATTACTGGTACAAGGTGAATGAAAAAGAACCAATATCTCAGATAAGAATAAAGGAGGCAGCAGAAAAGAGCAAAAACGTTGCTGTTGCCTGCCCGTTCTGCCTGGGCATGTTAGAAGATGCTGCAAGAACTCTTGGAATGGAAGATGTGAAGGTAAGGGATATATCAGAGATATTGAGTGAACACATTCAGTCCCGGTCAGGAAGTGAATCTGGATCGATTAATTCTAAATGAGCAGCAGGGAGTAAATCCTCTATTCTTTTTCTTTCTTTCCCAGAAAGATCCTTTTTTTCCATAATGATGTATTTTGCATTACTCCTTTCCTTCATCTGTATAAGCATTTCAATATCTACTTTATCAGCATTGTATTTCGGTGCCATATGACCGAATGAAATTTTTTTTGTTAGTGCAATTTTTGTAAACCTAGGTGTATAATGGCCACCACCTATGCCTATTGCAACATCTTCTTTGGTCTTTTTCGAATTGATTATTGTTTCTGCAATTACCTTTCCAGCTCTTTTATCATTCCATTCCTGTTCATTGCTACCAATTTCAATGAAAAATGTAGGCATGGACAGAAATGGGCCATGGTGCGTTGCTTCAAAGGAAATGTTATATCCAATACCCTTACCGAGCTCATTCATCTTTAACAGTGCACCTGTCATATAATTTGCTGGAACACTAACAATCTTTTTTTCCCTTCCACCTAGATCCGCACTGCCAAAATTTCCTATGGGATGAACAGTGAGACTTTTCATTCCAGATTCGCTTCTGTGTTTAGATGCAACAATTATATTTTCAAATTCAATGCCAAGGGAATTTTTAATTTCTGAATCAATGTTTTCTGCCCTTACTTTTTCATTCTCAATTGTAACAAGATAAAAATCTTTAAACCTGTAATAAGGAATATTTCTAAATTTACCCAATTCTTTCAGATCCACAATGGATACAATATTTTCAAATATATTCATAGATGCTTTATCATCTGTTGAGAATAGTATAAGGTCCATAAACTTTCATGGTTGCATAAATATTAAAATTATGGTAATATAGGCATTAATTTTAAATATATGTATGATATTTGTCATACAAAGAGGTGACATTAATGAAGGAATCCAATGTGGCTGTTAATATTCTATTGGGATTTCTGCTTATGGGATTGTTATGGTGGCTTCCCATATTTGGGCCCATGATCGCCGGATATGTTGTGGGTAAAAGAAGTGAAAATGCGAAAATAGGGGCGATCATTGCTGCGATACCAGCCCTGACCTTATTCTTCGTGGCATTTTCTGTTCATCAGGGATGGATTTTAATTCCTGTAACTAAACTCAATGCACCATGGGACATTACAGGATTTGTTATTTTTGTATATAATACATTGAATGCATTTACATCTGTAATAAACAATTACATTTATTTCATACATTATGCACCACCATTTTTTGTCATAATGATAATATTTGGAATAATAGGTGGATCATTATCTAAGACCAAATCTGAACCAAAGAAAATAAAGAAAAATATAGATAATAAGCTGAAGCATGAATATGTTGAAATTCCAAGACAGAATCCACTTATAAAAAGAGCAATAAGGGAAAAGAAGCACAGAGCTAAAGACACGGAAGAGGATATTCCAGAGTTCATTTAAAAAGTTTAAATAAAACCCATTTCTTTTATTTTTTTATGAAAGAGCAGATAAGGGCCATAGGTATTGATGATGCACCCTTTAAGAGGTTCAATTCTAGAACTTATATCATAGGTACGTTGATGCGTTCAAGTAATTATGTTGAAGGTATTTCTATAAAAAGTATAAGAATAGACGGCCTGGATTCAACGGAAAAGATACTCTCCATGCTAAGGGGAAAATTTTCTAAACAGATTAGGATTATTTTTCTAAGCGGTATAACATTTGCAGGCTTTAATATTGTTGATGTTGATAAACTATTTAAAAAAACAAACATACCTATTATTACAATAACAAGAAAAATGCCAGATTTTGAAAAAATAGAATCCGCCTTGAAAAAATATTTTGATGACTATGAAAATCGATATGACTTAATAACAAAATACGAAATAAAAGAACTGGATTTCAAAAATTATAGACTATATTCACAGTTTGTAGGAATAGAGGAAAATGAGGCAAAATTAATAGTTGAGAAATTTACAGTAAGGGGTAACATACCTGAACCAATCAGGATTTCGCATCTTATAGGTAGTGCAATGAAATTCGGATTTTCAAAGGGGAAAACTTAGTAAGAATCAAGGGAACTGAACCTGGTTTCTCTCCTCTTTTCAGCTAGGAATTTGTAAATGGTTGAATGCTTGCTACCCTGTAAAAGCATTTCAATTGATTTTCTTGCTATCTCCAGTTCTTCATAATTGCCAATTATGCTTACGGTGTTCCCATAAACTGAAATATATGTACCAGTAAAATCTTCAATTGTTTTCCTTGCCTTGCCTTCTGTACCAATTATCCTTCCCCTAGCAATCCTAATCCTGTTTTCTCTTTTTCCATAATAGTCTTTGAGATCTATTACCTCAAAAATAGCATCATCATCCCAGAGCCTAAAAGCTCTCTTAGGGGAAAAACCTCTGCCAATGGCTCTTACAACCTGTTCTGCCTTTAATGCATTGATTGCATTTGCGTTTGTATCATCTATTGTTATTTCACCTGATTCTGAATCTATTGTTAATTTTACACCTGCAGTTTTTTCTATTGATTCCTTTGTTTCTCCATCTTTTCCTATGAGGGCACCTATTCTTGCCCTAGGAATTGTCTGGTATTTCATCCAAACAACCTCCAGTCTATTTCATCTAACATGTCTTTTTCCTTAATCTTCAAACCGTGCCTGTTAAAAAACTTTACCATGTTCCTTGCATCCCTTTCAAGAAGCTCCTTGGCATTAGGATGCTTTAAAGGCAATGCCTGTGAAACATCAATTATGAAAGGCCTTTCTTTAAAATATACTATGTTGTACTCGCTCAAATCGCCATGAACAAGATTTGCATCATTAACCATTTTTGTAATGTTTAATTTTATGTCCTGGAATAATTCCATCGGATCCTCCATAATTGTGTCTTTTAATATGGGAGCAGCATAATTTTTTGTACCAAGGTATTGCATGAGAATGGTATTTTCCTTAAAAGTTATAGGTTTAGGTACATTAACACCTACTCTGTAACAATCGGAAAGATTCCTGAATTCCTTCTGAGCCCAGACAGATATTATACCTGATTTTGTTCTCTTTATGTGCTCAAACCTGTAATCACCATCTATGTATTTTATGATAGAATTGAAATTAAGTGTTGATGTCCTATAAATTTTTAAAGCATAATATCTCCTACCCTTCTTTACTCTAAATATATTTGCTTCCTTGCCAATTTTTATGGGAAAGTCTATGATGTCCATATAACCGTGTGAAAATAAATCATAAATGACCATTATTGTTTTTCTATCAAATACATCTTCTTCAGCTTTTCTTTTTTCGTAATCATTCTCCATTCTTTCATATTTGATTCTTTTGTTTACATATTCAAAAATGTCTCCAATATCTTCCTTCATGCTTTACCAAAAATATCAAGTATTTCAGGCAGAATCTTATTTCTGCTCAAATATGATGCCTGTGTAGGCGTGTACCTGTAAACTATATCGGCTTTCTCATCCTGGAAATCCCATGGCTTGACAATAACAAGATCTCCCTCTTTTATCCATACTCTTTTCTTTATTTTTCCAGGTACCCGGCATTGTCTGGACTTACCATCTTCACACATTACAACCATTCTTGCAGCTCCCAACAGCCTGTCCACTATCCCGAACATTTCTCCATTGTTCCTGTTTGGCAAAAGTACCCTGCCTATTTTCTCTTCTTCATTATTATCCATGGAAATTCTAAACTATAATATTCATATGATATATAAAGCCTTTTGATCTATTGAAAACATCTTCTAATTCACAAAATATGAAAAGTGTGTGGTTATTTTAGCTTTATGATCTCAGGAAACATCACACAAGTAGAGTATCCAAATAATGATATATCAAATTTTTTCTTGATAATCAATAATGCCTTCCTGAATACATATTCTAAACCTTTAAGTTTCATCCTTTCCATAAATTTCTGAACTGTTGTATAATGAGGTATATATTCCAAAGATAATTGATCTATAATTGTTGGGTTATATTCTACTTCAGCTATTAATTCTCTTAAGATAAAATAATAGGGTGTCTCAATTTTCATAAGAATGTATGACTTATGTCATATATTTATTAATTAAAATCTAATTTGGGATATGGAACGCAATCATATCCCAATGATAATGGAATTCATAGATAATAATATTACCGAAGACAGAAGAAGAAAATATTCTAATGCTTTGATAGTGAAGATTTTGGTAATACTTCAGATATATGGAATATCTTATAGATCTGCTGAAAATTTCTTTAGAAATCATCCTGATATAAAAAATGATCTAGGTTTAGAAAATATTCCAAATTTTAGAACACTTTCTAGGAGAGCTAGAATGATTGATTGGCATAAAATTAACAATGAGATTCTCAAATCAATAAATACATATAAAGAGAACTCTGCAATAGATTCATTTATAGTTAAAACCTGTAAGAGTTCTACAGCATCAAGAAGGAAGAATTATGGCAATTATAAAGATCCGCTTAGTTCTTGGGGTTTCTCAACTAAAGGATGGCAGTACGGAAGAAAAATAAGCATATCTTTTGATATAGATTCATCTGCAATATTAGAGTGGAATGTTACAACTGCATCTTTACACGACAAGAACCTGGCTTTCCCATTAATTGATTCCGTGAGAAATGATAGACCTAAAAGAAAAATTATGGATATTGTTATCTAAAAACATGAGACACCCTAATTATAAATAAATGATTTAAATTATTACAAGTAGGGTTTTTTAAGACCTTTAAAAAAGAAAGGTTATTATTAAAAAGG
>JBMFTB010000018.1:0-26303 GCA_049967255.1 Thermoplasmata archaeon | reverse complement strand
TCCATAAAATGTGAGAAAAATCTAAAAATGAGAGAAATAAGGGCATTTATGGATAAAAATAATTACTCAACAAACCAGAATGAAATACAACCATTTTCTGATAAAAATCTCACAAATGCTACTGAAACAATACAGGTATTTTTTTCCAGCCCTGATACAATGCAATCTTATTCTACCACCAGTATTGATTTAAAATCCCTCAATCCTTATAACAATTCATACTACATAGAATTATTTAACGAAACATATTCACCAATCCCAAATAATATTACAGCATTTCTTTCATCAAATTTTACGTATTTGGAAAATATGTGGAAAGAATATTTAAGTGATCAGTTAGGCATAACCCTTGTATCAATGGATTTAATTGCAACATTAAATGTTATTTCAAATAACACAGAAGATGTATATGTATATTACAATAATATTTTATTCAATCCAATGAATGTTGAATATTTTAATTCAATTGAAAATAACTATACGAATTGGTTTAACAATACCCCAATAAATCCACATAATTATAATACCATTATATTTCCAGATTTATTTTTACAAGTACCAATATACTTTAATTTATCCAATCCAACATTTGTAATAAATTCATCCATTGGCCAATCATTTGTTTACTCCAATATACAATCAAATAAAATAATGCCTTTCATAATTCCTGGAGAAAAACCAGGAATTTATTATGTTCCAGTAAATTATACAAATTTAACAGGCCCGTTACCTTTAGTTGGTGTGCATTTAAACTATCCTGCTTGCCAATCACAGATAGATCAGGGAGCATCATTCATTGCAGGATCAGCTACTTTAAACTTCAATTCCAATATGGTTAGTTACAGTACGAGTAGTGAATCATATAAAGATTTAATGAGCACTACACCATCATTATCAAAATCTGCACCATTTGAAATAGGTGAAAATCAATTTGCTGCATATCCATTAAATTTTGCTGGAGGGAATGAAACAAGGACTACCGCAGTGACCTGGCTTAATAATGCAACATATTATGTAGTACATTATAATATTATTGAAGTGACAAGTAGTTCAAGCATTATTTATTTGGGTAATGCAACAGATGTTAAAATAAGTAATATAAACACTGTCAATGGTTTTCAGGTAAGTGCTTCATGGGTACCAGTTTATTTATTCTATGTACTTCAGAATTTATCTCTCCCTGAAATAAGTGTAGGAACTTTAAAACCGATGCAAAGTTTGCAAGGATATAATGTATGGGACATAGAACAGGGCTATTCAAATGCTGCAAGTGTATACAAAAATATGTCTAATGCTTGTGATGTATTTGCAACAGCAATTGACTTAGGGTTAGCCCTTATAGATGTTTATGCGGGAATTACAGATGCACTTGGAGAATTTGGTGGTGAAGTAACGGTTGGTGAGATTGTTGTGAAATCATTACAGCTAATTTCCACAACACTCTCATTTTCTGCAAATGTACTTTCAGATTTTGCAAGTATAAGTTTTCTAAGTTCTACAACAATAACAGGTTTTGGATATTCTATATCAAATGAGCCATTGGGAGACAGTAATGGATCACCAGTATCATTAACAGACTATCAAACTATGAATACTGTTTCATTTTACGATTCCCAGAACGGAGAAACATATTACTTATATATGCCTATGAATTTCATTATTGGCTCTCAGCCATAAATTTATTTTTTTATTTTGTTTTTGTTTTAAATTTAATATTTTTTCCTGTATCTTCTTTAGAAAATACAGGCGGACATTAACAAATTAGTCAACAACAAAGTTTAATTTAAGTATTTTCTTCATTTAGCACAGTAGAAATTCTCTGAAAAATATTTAATGTGTAAAATTTATAAATTTTATGAAAAGTATAAAATCTGTCATTAAAATTAGAAATAAAAATCTATGTTCTAAAAATTAAAATAGTTAAAATTGTTTTAACCCGATGGGGAGCCTAAGAATAGGCTGAGAGGATCCATAAGGGATCGACCCATTGAACCTGATCCGGGTAATACCGGCGGAGGGATCAATTATGAAAATTAAAAAAACAAAATACCAGATTGGAATGATAGTATCATCCTCCATGGGAATGCTATTATGGGGTATAATAGGATCAATAGCACCGTTGGCAACTGCCTGGCCCTTTGTATCATCTCTACCAAAGATCTATTTAAGCATATTCTTATTTCTGCCAACAACATTTATGATAATAGGAAATCTTACGCTTGGTATTCTAGCTGATAGGATTGGAAGAAAATTTATATACATCCTTTCAACAGTGCTTTATGGTCTCGGGTTCTTGATCATTTTCTTTTCATCTAATGTATATGTGCTTGTTACAGGAATTGCATTAACTGAATTCGGGGTTGGTGGCGAAGAAGTAGCAACGCTTACACTTGTTTCTGAAAATATGCCTGTTGAAGAAAGAGGAATGTATCTTGTGTTTATACCTAATATGAGCAATATTGGAAGTGCACTCATTTCTTTCATTTTCATCTATTCTTATTCATCTTCCATATTTGTTCAGAAGCTTTATTTTGTTACAATTGCTTTAATTGCTGTTGCTATAGCATTTTACACAAGGTACAGGGTTCCAGAATCATATAGATGGCTAAGGGATAAAGGACATATTATAAAGGCATTGGAAGAAAAAAAGAAAATTAACCTGACAGAAGAAAAGGTGAGGATAAAACCGCTTAACTTTTATTTTTCTTTATCTTTTCTCGCGATAATTGGCATATCTCAGTATCTTACATATGGTTTAATGACATATATAATAGGTCCATACTATTTCTCAGGGAATATGATAAGCATAATCATATTTGTTGCAAGTTTAGGTGCTGCTGTTGCAGGTTTCATTGCTATGTTTATGGTAAACTGGGGAAGAAAAAGACTTGCATTGTTTTCATATATTGGTGGAACAGTTACTATTCTGATAATCTTATTATTGCTCAATAATATTTCAAATATGTTCATTTTCATGCCACTTCTTTTCATTAATATGATATTTTCAGAATTTGCATGGGCAACAAGGACAACAATTGAACCAGAGATATTTCCCACACTCAAAAGATCTTCGGCAATTGCAATCGTAAGGCTTTTTCCGGGCATAAGTTATGTGATTTCAATATTCGCTACTTCATCATTTTCCCTGATGGATTATATTTTCTTTAACGTAATACTTTGGGGTATCGGCGCTGCCGCAACCGTTATATGGTATTTTAAGGGTATTGAAACAAAAAATATCAGCATGGACTTTATTCATAATTAATCTTTTAAATAATATGTCATTTTTTCAATAGACCATTAAAAATAAAATCCATTAATTGCTTGATTTTCTCTTCATCCAGTGAATCCTCCCAGAGGACATACTTCATCCCTACAAAATCTGCAATACCCATCAATGCGTATGAGATCAGCTCTGGATCATATTTATTAAATTCACTTTTTTTCATTGCCTGTTCTAAACCTTCAATGTATCCTTCTGCAATTTTGCTATAATACCATGAAAAAAGTTTTCGATCTACATGCTCAGATTGTCTCACAATCCAGTAAAGATTTTTGTGCCTTTTTAGAAATTCAAAAAATTCTCTAAACCCTTTATTTTCAACATCCATTCTTTTTTCTAAATTATTAGTTGCAATCCTTATAGTTTTTCTTAATTCATGGTTCAAATTTATTATAAGATCTCTAAAAATTTCAAGCTTGGAATCATAATATATATAAAATGTCCCTGTGCTAACTCTTGCTCTCCTTGTTATTTCACTCACTGAAGCCTCAAAATATCCTTTTTCACCAAAAACTTTTTCAGCTGAGTTGAGCAACTTTCTCTTTGTTTTTTCTCCGCGTTTTGTTTTTGGGTTATTCATCTTATTTCATTCTTCCAAATATAATTTCTGATATTAAAATTTCTTTTTTATCCTGATCAAACAGTTCTAATTTACAATAATATAAATCATATCTTTCCCTTTCCTTTCTGCTAATCACGGATATTTCTGAATGAATTGTTGTGCCCGGCTTCACAGGATTTAAAAACCTTATTTTGTCAAAACCATAAAGGAAGTAACCATTAAAATATTCAGAAACAAGGCCGAGAGCCAAGGAGAGTGAAAGTAGACCGTGACCTATTCTGCCCTTAAATTCAGTTTTTTTAGAGAACTCATCGTTCACATGAAGTGGGTTGAAATCACCCGTCAATGATGCAAAACCATAGATGTGAAAATCGCTAACCGTTATGCTATTTCCCTCTATTCTTTCACCAATATTTAAATCATTTTTCATATTCACCACTTCCAAGTTTTAAATAATCCTTTTTACCAGCTGGTGTTTTAGGAATTTGAGATACAAAAACAAAATATTTTGGTATTTTATATCTAGCAAGGTAATTTAAAAGATATTTTTTTATTTCATCTTCTGCAATCTTTTTTCTAGAAACTATAAATGCTTTGCCAACCTCACCCCATTTTTCGTCAGGTACACCAATCACTGCACATTCAATAATATCCGGGTGTTTTTCAAGGACATTTTCAATTTCTGTAGGATATATATTTTCTCCACCTGACTTATACATGAATTTTTTTCTTCCTTTAAAATAATAAAAACCATCATTATCTTTTTCTAGTATATCTCCTGTTTTAACAAATTCAACTTTTTCTTCATTTCCTATATATCCTGAATAAATTACAGGCCCATATACATAAAGTTCTCCTGTATAGGATTCTTTTCCTTCTTCATCTATTAATTTCAGGTCGACAAATAATGATTTTCTTCCAATCGAATTATTCCTTTTTAAATCTTCCTCATCCGAATAAAATAGATTAGGACCTGCCTCAGTTAAACCATATCCTTGATAAAATTTTATTCCCTTGGATAAAAACGCATTTACTACCTGAGGTGATGACATTCCACCACCTGATTTTACGAACTTAAGAGAATTTAAGTTTTTAAATTTGAATTTTTCAGAGTTTACCATTTCTAGAAATATTGCTGGAACAGCGGATAAAGTTGTAATTTTTTTCTCATCTATTATTTCCATAATTATTTCCGGTTTAAACTTTTCTATAAAGATTGTTTTTCCACCAATTATATACAAAGGTAAGGTCAAAACATTCCAGCCACCAGTATGATATAAAGGATATGCAAGCACTGTAGAATCATTATCTGATAATTTCCATGTTATAATCGTATTAAAAGAATTGAAAAGAATTGCTCTAAGTGAAATCTTTGCACCCTTAGGTATTCCCGTTGTACCACCTGTAAAAATTATTATTGCTGTTCTTTCAATATCTATTTCATTCGATTTGAATATTTTTGAAGTCTTTGATTCTAGGTCTTCTAAAAACATAGATTCAATATTAATATCATTCTTTATACCCATAATTTCGCCATCAACAGTTTTACTAAAAATAGCAAGTTTTGATTTAACTATATCCATTTCCCTTAAAATTTCACTCTTGCTTAACTTTAAATTATGCGGAACAAGAATTGAACCAATTTTCAAAGAAGCAAAAAATAAAATCAATTCCATTGCCTTATTATTAGAAAAAACAGAAATGTAATCACCTGATTTAATACCTTTTTCGGATAATTGAAAGGCCATATGGTTTGCAATTTCATCCACTTGTTTGAACGAATAAACATTGCCCTTATAATCTTCAAATGATATTCTTTCTTTGAACGTATTGCCCACATAAAATGAAAGATCCATATTTTATCCCCACCTTATTACAGTTGCACTCCATACATAACCTGTACCTGCAGCAGCGAAAACAATGTTTCCTTTTTCAAATATTTTATTTTTAATGGCAATATCCAGACCTATAAACTGATCTGCTGACTGGCTATGACCATAATTATTAAGATAGATTGAATTTTCATCGGATAGGCCTATAGATTTTAAAAGCTCGTAATGAAATGATGGTTTCATGTGATTTAAAAAAACCATTTTAACATCTTCTTTTTTCAATCCACTCTTTTTAATTGCATTTAAAATTACATCTTTAAAATTTTTCAATGAAACAGATTCCATTTTCTGCTTGAATTCTTCTTTTGAAAGCAAACTCTCAAGATACGGTCTTTTATTATAACAGTATTTTTCATCAAAAGGTAACTTTGCTCCACCTGTTACGAGAAGTGTGCCGGCCCAGAGAGACCCGTCTGTGAGAAAATCCGAATTTAAAATCAAATTTTTATCTATATTATTGGATACGATTGCTGCAACACCTGCATCAGCAAAATCATCCATCCAAGTTGTTTTTGGATCATTCGGGTTTACTATGTACGATTCTTTTGAAGATCCTATTAAAAGAATAGATTTTATACTTGTATCAGAATTTAAAATGCTTTTAGCTATGTAAAGACCTGATACCATACCAGCACACATGGCTGAAATATCTAAAGAATATGCCTTATGAAGGCCAAGCATTTCTTGAAGATAAGTTGAAATCAACCATACATTGTAATCTTTCCACTGGGAACCAATGTATAGAATTGCACCTATGTCATTTTTTTCTATACCTGACTTCTCCGCATTCTCAATTGCAATTTCAGCTGCTCTTAAGGCCATTTCACTTGGCATTTCATTCTCCTTACTTATATGTTTTTCCTTTAAACCCTGTTTTTCAATGACTATATTCTCTGGAATGTTGAATTCTTTAGATATATCCTTAGCTGTTACTACTTTTTCAGGAATATAAATACCATAGGATGCAATTCCTATTCTATTCATTCAATCACCTCTACTTTTTCATTAAAATTTTTGTTGTTTACGTTTTTAATGAATTCAATGACTTTGTTGTTAAATATCCCATGTTCTTCCATGAATAGCAAATGATTCTGATTTTTAAAAAGAATTAAGGAAGAAAGAGGTAAACTTTTGAAAAGTAATATACTATTTATCCAAGGCAGGACTTTATCTGACATTCCAGCAATTATAAGAGCAGGTTTATCGAATTTTGAATTTTCCTGACAAGTGTCAAAATTCAAAACAGAAAGTGATTGGAATACGATCTGTTTCTCATCTGTTGGATTATTCATTCTTTCTAGAATTATATCCTCAAATTCCCTTTCCTTTTTTCTGGGAAAATCAGTGGTAAAAGCTAGAGACATTGTTCTTTTCAATTTATCTTTAAGACTTTCACCAGGCAGTGTTTTTGTCATTTCATTATAGACGTCCTGCGACATGGGAATAGATCTCTTTCCTCCGCAGGAAGTTGAAACAAGGATCAGTCCTTTTATTTTTTCTGGTGCAATCCTAGCAAATTCCTGGGCAATAAATCCACCCATTGAAACACCAAGAACATATACTTCATTAATTTTTAAATAATTAAGTACTGAAATTGCATCTTTTGCAAAAAGTTCTGTTGAATATACTTGTGATAAAGGAGTGCTTTTTCCCACACCTCTATTATCTATAAAAATACATTTATATTCATCTGAACAGAAATTCTGATATTTCCACATCCATGTAGAATACCCTAAACCTTCTAAAAATAGTATGGGGATACCCTCCCCATGAACTTCATAATAAATTTCATAATTATTCAATACTAATTTAGGCACTTATTCCACCTCCCTATATCCAAAATAAATATTCTTTATTTGAGGATTCTTCATTACTTCTTCAGGTTTACCTGAAAAGACTATTTTCCCAGATTCTATTATACTCACCTGTCTTGCAATGGGTACCACATCTAGAACATTTTGTTCTGTTAGCAAAATAGGCATATTTTTTGATATTTCTTCAATCTTCAAGACCAATTCTTTTACAAGTTTTGGAAATAAACCTGTAGTAGGTTCATCCATAATCAACATTTTAGGATTTGTTGCCATTGCCCTGGCTATTGAAAGCATTTGTTGCTGACCTCCACTTAATGTGTTTGATTTATCGTTTAACTTTTCTTTCAGGTCTGGAAATATAGAAAAAATCCTTTCAAGAAATTCATTAAAATCCGAATTTTGTTTTATTGCTTCAAAGGCCACTCTTAAGTTATCTATTACAGTCATGTTTGAAAAAACATGACCTCTTTCCGGAACTGTTGATATCCCAAGTCTAGAAATTAAAAATGGACTTAAATTATGTATTTCAGTACCATTAAAATTAATTTTACCATCCACAGGCCTGAGTATTCCGTTAATTGATTTTACGAGTGTAGTCTTTCCTGCACCATTAGGACCCACTACGAGTGTGATTCCCTCTTTGCATTCCAATGTTATATTTTGAAGAACTTTAGAACCAAAATAACCCGCATTAAGGTTTCTTATTTCAAGCATTGTTATTTCCTCCAAAATAATATTCTTTAATATCTTCATTTTCAAGGAATTTTTTTACCGGACCTTCAAACACCTTTTTGCCTCTGTCGAGAAATAAAACATTTTCTGCTATTTCCAATAATGAAGATATCCTGTGTTCTATTATGACAAGTTTTTTACCATTTTTCCTTAGCTTTACGAATAGCTCAAGTAAATCTTCTATTTCTTCATTATTTAATCCTCCAAAAGGTTCATCCAAGAGCAATATTTCTGGATTAGTAGACAATACTTTTGCTATTTCAAGCTTTTTTAAATGCCCGAAAGGTAGCTGATCGGGGTATCTATACCTAAAATCTTCTAAACCAGTTATTTTTATAATTTCATCAACATTTGAATTATCCCTTATTTTACTAAAAAGGAGAATATTCTCTTCAACAGTCATTGTTCGGAAAGGTCTTACCACCTGAAAAGTCTTAGAAATACCCAGCTGAACCCTTATCCATGGCTTCAATTTTGTAATATTTTTTTCCTTATAATATATTTCACCTTTTGTAGGTGAATAAATACCTGCAATTATATTTAAAAGTGTTGTTTTCCCAGCCCCATTCGGGCCAAAAATACCAAGAATGTTACAATTCATTGAAAAAGTAATGTTTTCAAGAGCCCTATTCCCACCCCAGTATTTTGAAACCTCAATTACTTTAAGAATGTTCATTTAAACCACCTTGAAATACCATTTGGAAATAAGAGAAAAAGTATAATGGCAAAAGCTGCAAATAGAATCAGGGTAAATTGTCCCACATATAATTGAAGGTATTGGGAAAGGATTATTATCACATAACCCGCGGGCACAGCGCCTATGATTTTACCTTTACCACCAAAGATTGCTATAACCATAGGGAAAAGAAGAAATTCAAGTCCAAATGTGTCAATTCCTGCAAAAGATGTTGATAAAGCATAAAGACTTCCAGCAATACCAACAATACCCATGGATATTGAAAATATCAATACCTTATACCAGAATGTATTTATCCCCTGAGCAAGCATAGCCTCCTCATCATCCCCTATACCTCTAAGAATCAGACCTATATGCGTTGAGTATAGTGAATAAATTAACATGATTATTATGATAAGAAATATTGATATGTAAATTAATGAAACCTGTAGTGAACCTGAAAGCGAAGGTAGTCCATAATAACCTATTGTAGGCATTTTTAAAACGGTCCAGAAAGCTAATATAAAATCAGTGCCGATTAATGGTAAAAGTAATGAAAGAAGGGTAAAAAATACACCTCTTACCCTTAACGTTGCAATTGTTATTAGAAATCCTGAAATAAAGCCAAGGAAAAATGATTGAATTATAAGAAAGGGTATGCTTAAATTAAATGAATAGAAGAAAAATCCGGTAAATAGAGCACCTATACCAAAAAAGAATGAAATTCCAAAATTTATATAATTGGTTGTGCCTGATGAAAAATCCCAGCCGATTGACATTATAATGAAAATGTCTGCAATCAAAATAGTTAGAGTAAAATAAGGAGAATTTATTGCAAATGCTATAATCACAGTTGCAATGATTATCAGGATTGATAAAATAAAACCCCTTGATTTAAAATAATTAAGATTCAATCCTTGCACCCCCGAGGCCATTCGGAAAGACTACAATAAACAAAATTACAATTATAAATGCAACAATATCAGATACGTTATAGGGTATTAAGTACTGACTTATTACTTCTGCAAATGAAACTATAAATGCAGCGGGTATGGCCCATTCAAATTTTCCAAGACCACCGATTATTGAAACAGCAAATGCTATAACGAATGGATCAACCCACATAGTGGGTGTGACCTCTTCCGTTGGTACCAATAGAATTGAGGCTATAGAAACAAGTAATATGGATATTGAAAGAACAATGATTATTATTTGCTTTGTATTTATTCCAAGAAGCTCAGAAACCTCTGGATCTTCTGCCGTTGCCCTAATCCTCCTACCTATAGAAGTTTTATAAATCCAGAATGAAACTAAAAATATAAGCAATAAGGAAATTAAAGATGATGCAAGAAGAGATAGATTTATTGAAACACCGAATAATCCTATGGACACGTCAGGGAAAAGTGAAGGAATGATTAAACCCACCTGTCCCCCAAATAGATATGAATATATGTATTGCAAAAGTAATGCAAAAAGAAGCATAGTAACCATGAATATCATGGGGTTGACTGTAAATTTAAGAATGGTGTAAAATATTGCTAACCCAATTAAAATGGTTATAATTATTGATATCAATATTGAAATAATAAGTGGCAGATTATTCATTACTGCAAAGAAATATATCATATATGCAGTGGTCATATATAGTGCACCATAAGAAAGATTCAGTATTTTAGAAACACCAAAAACAAGGGTAAAACCTATAGAAATTAATGCATAATTCAGCCCAAACAATAATCCATAAATAATTATGGGAAAAAATAGGGAAAAAAAGTTCAAAATTTTCATCCTCCCATTTTACAATATCACCGTAATCTTTGGTACCACTGTTCCATTTGGTAATTGTATATTTGTGAACATTAGCGGATTAAGCGATGACCATACAAGATATAGCTTTCCATCCTTATGCCATTGCATTGCAACTGCTGGTACAGAAGGAACTGGCTTTAGATTTATTATTAGTCCATGAGAAGAAGAAAATTTAATCAAACCAGCTGGGCCCGAATAGTTTGTTTGTTCTAGGTACGGTATGACTGCATTACTGGATAAATTTTGTGCTTTTTCAATTGCCTGAGTCAGGTAATATACTGCAGAATATACAAAGCCATCCTCGAAAATAGGATTAAAACTGTAATTGGAGTAAAATTCATTATAAAATGGTATTGAGGAGTTTGTAATGTTAATAGGAAGCATTGGTCCCCAACCGAATGTAAATTCACCATTGCATCCTCCATTCGTTGCATTGAAATAGTCATAAGTTTTTCCTTCCATTTCTGCCATTACATCTGCACCCATAAGTATTGGCTTCATTCCATTTGTAGCTTTATCAGCACTCCAGTTAAAAGAATCCCAGTTTGATACCAATAATGGTGTCTCTGTACCAGCTGCAAGAATATAAATGGCCTGAGTGTTCAAATTAGCCAGTTGTGAAAATAAAGAATCATAAGAACCACCAGGTGGTGACAATGGAAAATAGTTGATATACGTAACATTAAATCCTACTTCTTCGAATGGTTTGTATAGTGGTGAACTTGTTCCACCATTTCCAATATCAACTTTTGTCCAAGCTGCTTGTTCACCCAGTATTGCAAGATTGGTAATGTTCTGTTTTAAAAGTCCCTCTTTATAAGCCAACAACATATAAACAGGCAATGCACCATACTGTATGCCCTGGTTTGTAGCATTTACAAATCCATTAAATATGTATTTGTGAGCTGTATAATTTTCCGCAACAAATGTTGATATTTCTGGATCAGCACCGAAAGTAATGTATACTGTGTGGTACTGAGCAGCTATTGGTAATTCAGCATCTACAACATCACTCCTATAGCCACCAATCAAAAAATTAACTTTATCCTGGGTTATTAATGCTGTCATCGCACTAATACCATTGCTTACTGGTATTGAAGGATCAGCTTCTTCAGTATCATAAGATATTATTTTAAGATAATAATGTGTTCCGTTGATAGTTACACCACCATTTCCATTTATTTGATTAACAGCCAATTGAGCAGAATCGAGCATATTTATTCCAATTGGAGAATTCAATGGTAATGGCATACCAATTAAGATATACTTTTTTGTGGGTGTTTGTGATTGTTGCATATAATAGGCACCTAGTGTTATTGCTGCTACAAGAATAACTACAATTACTACAGTAATTACTATTTTGGTATTTTTAGAATATGACAAGTGATTCACCTCCCATATTTAATCATGAAAAAAATAACATATAAATTTTTTCCTTAAAATACCATAAATTAATGAATAATTTTTAAACTCATTTTATTTTTTTAAAAATAATCTAATTGGATTTTTAATTACTTTTTTGAAGATTAAGATCTTCAATTTTAGTTAACCGAATTAATCTAAGTTGAATCTTTAGAGTTTTTTTAATTAACAGGCTAAATTCAGCCTGTACGGGTATGTTGCATATGAACCCAATGTATTGTTCTTTAAGGTGATAGATCAAAGCCTTCCCTGGCTTATTTTTATCAATTCTAGTTTTCCTATATTTTTTGATGTGTTATAATTTTTCTTAATCCCTAAATTCCATACATTGCATTGATATAAATGATTTAAAAGGTAAAGCTTTATATTATCATAATTAAAACATATTTTGTATGATTGATAGAATCTTTAGTCTTTAAAATTTTCCTAACGTATTATTCATTCTTTTGTTTCAGTTTTAAATTGAATTTTTAAAATAACGCATCTCTTTCAGATATTATTTAAAGATAATTAAATTTATTTTATGATATAATTTAAAAATCTTATTCTTTTGGATTCTTTAAATTCGATTTTAAATAATTTGAATTTCACCTCTTTTCTATGGATTTTACTGATGTACTAATGAAAACTGCCGCAATTATGTTTGTAATTATTATAATCATAAAAGAAATATAAAAAATATCATTAAAATAACTACCTCCCATAGAAAGTAAAAGACTTGCTAGAACAGCTACTGTAAGGCCTCTTGGCAATAAAGATATCATAAAACCATGATATTCTTTTTTCCTTACTACTAGCTTTATTTCTCCAATTCTAACAAGAACGAGAAAAACTGTGATTATCAGAGCATAAATAAAATAGGTTGTGGATATGATTGCAATCATCCCGATGAAGACAAAGAAAAATGTTCTAACTATGAATTCCAGTTCATTTTCAACAATATTCATTTCATTTTCATGGATATCTATTTTTAAGTTTAAATGTTTACCAATTGTTTTATAATTACCAATAATTATAGCGAAAATAAATATGGCAAATACTGCTGCACCTCCAAGAAAATCAACAATACCATACAGTAAAAATGCAATACCCAGAGTAGCCACATATCCTTTTGTACCTTTTAGTACATTCAATGTAAAAAGCCATAAAAATCCAACCAATATGCCAAGAAATACTGCTATACTGAGATAATCCACGGCATATTTGGTATAAGAAGAAATTACCAGGGTAGATCCCGTAACCAAAACAAGAAGCAGATAAAATACAAGAATATCAACTACAGAGTTAAAAGTCGCTTCACTGATAGACATATTGTAAAGATCATTAGGAATTTTTATTCTTGTCGCAACAGGAACAATTACCACTGCTGTTGTTTCCCCTATAATGGTTCCAAGAATAGCACCATAAATAAAAGGCCAGGAAAAAATATAATGCATCAATAATGAAACGGTGATCATTGAAAATATAATGTCAAATATTGCAAGTATCAGACCTGTACCACTTCCCGAAACCGAGGCACTTAAGTCTATCTTTCTTCCACCATCAAACATAATCATTATAAGGGCAATGCTTCCAAAAAGTGGAACGAAATCTCTCAGTATGGAAACATATTTATCAGGAATAATATGGCCTAGTGGCACTAAAATAATACCTATCAACATCAAAATCAATATTTCAGGTATCCTAGTTAATCTGAACAATGCATCACTTAGATAACCAATTAATATTATTGCCGCAAGAGCAATCAATAATAGATAAGTGTTGATCACCATAATAAAATAATTACATATAATATAAATTTTTTGAAGGAATACGCTATATATTAGAATTCTACCTCTTAAAAAATCAACTTAAATTAATATACGAATAGTTATTTTTGTACATATGGAAAATCTTAAAATCATTTCTTTATTTGAAATAAAAGAATCTAAAATTTATTTGGGAAAAATAGTAGAAAAATTAATGCAGATGGATTATGAAAATATTGAAAATTTAAGGAAAGATGACGAAGGTACATTTGAGCAATGGTGCCCCATATTTCTAAAAAATCCAGAAACATGGAGAATAATGGTTAATACAAAAAATGAAATTATCGGTTACTGGCATTTTGTACCATTAAAGTTAGAAACCTATGAAAAAATAAAAACGGGAAAAATTCATGAGATAGAATTAAATGAAAAGGACATTATTGAATTAGTTAAAAAGGGCAATTATAAAATTTATTTCAGATCTCTTGTACTGAGGAAAGAATACAGGAAATCTAAAGCAACGGAAAAATTAATTGTTTCATTTTTTAATGTTTTAAAAGAACTTGAAGAAAAAGGAATTATCATAGATGAAATGTGTGCAAATGCCTATACACCACAGGGAAAAAAATGGTGTGAAAAACTTGGTATGGAATATATAGGAGAAATATCTCCCAATGGGTCTCTTTATTTTTTAAAATTGGAAAATTTTAATAAAACGGAATTTTTAAAAGGTATTAAAAAATTTTTTTAAAAATCTTAAAGTACTTGATCGATAATATAAAAAAAGTGATGCTTTATGGGAAGGTTAGAACTTGAAATGGAAAAAAGTAAAAAACCTGCTACAAAATATGCAACATATATTGCTAAAATGCCAGGGCCAAGTGTTGATATAGCAGCCTCCCTTGAAATTCTCATACAGGAATTTAACATTTCCGAAAAAAATATTGAGAAACTCCCAAAAAAATTAAAAACTATAATTGAATGGGAAGAGCAGTGAAAAAGTGTATGGTTGACAAAAATGAAAAAAAATTACCAAATGAGTTCATTGAATTCCTGGATACATTAATCTATTCTATTATTATTGATATGGAATATGAAAATACGCATAAAAGCCTGAAAATTCTGTCTACACATTTCAAGGGTGATAAAAAATTTGGAATTGATTTTTATTTGGGATATTATACTGGTCTACTCATTGGAATAATTTCATTCACTTTTTTTCAAAAATATGATAGGCAACCGGATAAGGAAGAGTTTGATGAGATTCTAGATATAATTGCAGAAAAATCAATTGAAATAGAAAAAGCACTTAGGGAAAATAACATTGGATCATGATAGAGGTGAAGTTATGAATGAAGGAAATGTAACAAAAAATCAATTAAACTTTATAAAAAAATTAAGAGAATCAAGCATGGAAAGAGAAGAGAAGTTCAAGGAATTTATGAAGGAAAAGGGTAAGGAAAAAGTTGAAGATTTAACAATTAAGGAAGCTTCCGAACTTATAGAAAAATTGAAAGGTATAAAGAATGAGAAAGAAAATAATAAAGAGATTTATGCTACCGGAAAACAAATTTCTTTCATTGAGAATCTGCAAAGGAATGAAAAAGCAGAAGAAATCACATCAGAATATCTAAAAAGTAAAAACAAAAAAACTGTTAATTTTTTGACAATGCAGGAAGCATCAGAGCTTATAGATAAACTCAAAAACATTTCAGGAACGGATAATAAGGATTCAATAAGACATATTACGGAAAAACAATTGGAATATTTAAAAAATCTTTTGAACACAGATGAAAAAAGAAAAATTGCATTCAAATATCTTTCATTATTAAATAAAAAAAATATTGAAGATCTTACAAGCAAAGAAGCAAGTGTTCTGATTGAAAAATTAAAATAAACATAGAATATAAAAAAATTTAATTCATTTTATATCATATGTATAATTTTTATATATTTTTCAATTATAACTATTATTTTTTAAACATCTTTGAAAAAATCTTTAAATATTTGTATTTTATTTGAACATTTATGGTAAAATATCTTGTTTTAGGTGGAGCTGGGGATATGGGATCCTCAGTAGTTAATGATCTAGTATACAGCCATGTTGAAGCAGTAGAAATAGGGGACTATAATATAAATGCAACTAAAAAATTAGTATCTAAATTCAAAAATGTTGATACTGTAGTTAAAGGAAATTTTATTGATATTAATGATACAAAAAAGTTAATTGAAACAATCAAGGATTCGGATATAGTAATCAATACGATCGGACCATTTTATAAATATGAAAAACTTGTAATAGATGCGGCAATAAAAGCAGAACGCGATTACGTTGACATATGTGATGATTATGATGCCACATTAGAAGTATTAAAAAAGGAAAAAGAAATTAAAAAAGGAAAATCCAGAATTTTAATAGGCATGGGATGGACACCTGGAATAACAAATGTATGTGCTAAAGCAGGTTATAATGAATTAGATGAAGTTTCAGACATAAATATTGCATGGAGTGGTAGCGCTGCCGATGCTGCAGGTCTTGCTGTAATATCCCATGTCTTTCATGCTGTTACTGGTGAAATACCCATGTACATTGATGGCAAACTAGAACTTGTCCCGGCAAGGCAATTCAAAAGAGAGGTTGAATTTCCAGAACCGATAAATAAAGTTGAAACATATTTTGTTGGCCATCCAGAACCTATTACAATACCAAAATATTTGAATCATTTGAAAAATGTGACTTTAAGAGGTGCATTGCTTCCTGAATGGCATAATCATCTTGTCAACCAGCTGGCTGATATTGAATTAACAGAAGATAAAAAAATAAAGGTTGGTGAATGTGAAATATCGGCAAGAGACTTTCTATCGCATTTTGTCCATCAGACAATGGAACAATTTAAATCGGGAGGGGTTGAAGTTTCTGGATTCTGGGTAGAAGTTGTGGGAAAGAAAAATAAAAAGAATGTTACTATAGAATTTAGTGGAGCAGATAAAATGAATAAATTAACAGGATGGTCCGCCAGCATAGGCGCTCAGTATTTGGCAAAAAATAAAAACATTAAGCCTGGCCTATATGCTCCAGAAGGATGCGTTGATCCTAATTACTTTTTCGGAGAATTATCAAAAAGAAAAATAAAAGTTAAAAAAATAAGGAAAGAGGAGGAGATCATAAAGGGGTGATATTCATATTCATTAAATATGGCTCACAGGAATTTTTTGATCTGTTGAAAGAGACATTAAACAAAGATAAAAAATTTAGAGATCTAGGCAGGGGTAACTATGATACCACGGAACTAATTTTAATAAAAGATTTAAACATAGGAATTTGGCAAGAAACAAGAAATGGAGAAATAAAGGTATTAAAATTAATACCAAAATCAAAAATAAAAGATTTTGAAAATAAGGCAGAACTTGTATATTATGTTAATGACTATGAATCTATAGTAAAAATTAGTCAGGGAGAAGAAAGTTTTGTTTCATTGGTCATAGATGATATTATCGTTTTTAAAGGATCTATGAAAACATTAACAAGGATACAGGCGCCTTCTGAAAGAATGGAAACAATATTAAGAAATTTAACAAAAAAGGTGGTAATACCAACAAAGATACAATATCAAAAGTGGCTTGCAGAAAATGGATATCTGTGATGAGCATGTTAAAAATATTTTCAGATGAATGGTTTGAAAAATTCATGGAAAATATAAATAATAATGAAAATTATAAAAATTATGCTCACGATTGGGAAGGAGATATAATCTTATTCATAGTAGGAGATCAGATATCAGATTCTCTTAAGGCAGGATTAAATAAAATTGTGAGATTAGAACTTTATCATGGTAAATGCATATCCCTGAAATTCCTGAAAAAATTACCGGAAATTAAAGATCTTTATGTATTAGAAGGAAAAGCAAATGTTTGGGAAAGTATCTTATCAGGAAAGACAGATATAATAACAGCCATATTAAAAGGAGAAATAAAAGTGACTGGAAATATGAAAAATCTTATAAAATATATGGCAGCTGCAAGAGAACTTGTAAAATCAGCACAGAATATTAATTTAAGGGTGTGAATTAAATGGGCGAAAAAGATTTAAAAGAGGTCTTATATGATTTTGTCAACAATGTAAATAAAAATGAAAAGGTTCAGAAATTAATAAAGAAATGGAGTACAACCTTACTATTTTGGGGGAAAGACATAAACAAAGGTTTTATTCTTCAAATTCAAGATGGAAAAATTATATCCATAAAGGAAGTTTATGATGAGAATGAAGGAAAAGTTAAAGTAATAACGGAAAAAGATACACTTGTAAAAATGTTTGAAGGAAAAGAAAATATCGCTCATTTATACCTTGATGGTGTTGTTGAAACTTATGGTTCAGAGAAGGATCAAATTGTTTTAGATGCGGTGGCAAGATTATTATGGAAATAGGCTTATCAAGAAAATTAAAATTTACTCGCCTTATAGCAATAACGATGGGTACTCCTCTTGCTTCATCTGTATTTTTGAGTATAACATTAATTTGTCTAACCGCCGGCAGTTTAACAAATCTCATTGTTGGCATAGTAATTGCCACGGCGTTAGTAATCATGGCATCTTTATCATACGGTGAACTTGTGAGCATTTACCCATCAGCTGCAGGAAATAGAGTTTTCTTGAAAAGGCCATTTGGTGATTCAATTGCTTTGGGTTTTTCCATAATGTGGGTTTTAATTATTTTAGGAGCAGCCGGTGTTGAAAGTTTCATGGTTGGAAATGTTCTATATTTTATATTTGGAACGATATCACCAATTTTTTGGGCCATAATAATACTTACGATTGTTTTAATAATCAACATACTGGGTGTGGAGATATCAGGCAATTTTCAACTTATTGTTGCATTCTTCGTGTCATTATCCTTAATATCTGTTTTTATATTTTCAATATTTTTTGTTAAAACTAATTATTCACAGATTCCACAAAGTTTCAATTTTATATCAGCACTTTCATCGTCTGTAATAGCTGTGTATTTCTTCCTGGGTTTTGGGAGAGTAACCACGCTTGGTGAAGAAGCTATAGATTATAAAAAAGGTATTCCAAGAGCCATGCCCATTGCTCTCTCAATAGTTTCTATTACATTTATTCTAGGAAGTATTGCCATATATGAGCATGTTCCTACGGAAATATTGAAAACGACATATATACCTCAGATTGTGCTTGGTAATTTCATATTAAATGGAACACCTATTTCACTTTTTATAGCTGTAATAAGTGTGATAATGAGTTTTAGTGCATTCAATGCGGGCATACTGGGTGCATCCAGACTAATTTATGCATTAGGGAGAGAAGGGACATTTCCTAAATTTCTAGGTGCTATTCATTTAAGATTTCATACACCTTATGCCTCATTGATTTTTCTTTATGTAATAGTACTTTTTATAGTTGTATTTGTCTTTACAACAGGAAATTACTCATTACCTATACTTGTTGCAGCTGGCTTTGATTCATTTATGTACGCTTTAATAAGCTACAGCGCTCTCTGGCATCATAGAAAAATTGAAAAAACAAAGATCCCTTTTCAGGTAAAGGAAGGAAGTATTATATTTTCTATAACATCTGCATCTTACATACTTTTGGGTGTATTGCTCCTTTTAACATCACCAATAGATGTTTCATTAATAATAATTTTTGGAACACTTGTATTAGTCGTATTTTATTATTTTTTTATTAGGAGAAGAAGAACTTAATACATAATAAAAAATATTTTAATATAACATTTAATTAAATTGATTATGTGTGATACGCTAGTTTCCATATGGAAAAATAATTCTGAAAAAAATGTTACATATTTTGCAAAAAACAGTGACAGAGAACCGGATGAAATCCAATTAGTTGAATATCATCCCAGAACAATTAGAAAAGGTAAGTTGAAAGTTACTTACATAGATGTTGATTTTGAAAATGAAACAAATGCAATTTTAATATCAAGGCCATACTGGATGTGGGGTGCAGAGATGGGTGTGAATGAATATGGGGTTGCTATTGGTAATGAGGCCATTTTTACCCGAAGAAAATTCAAAAAAGAAGGATTACTTGGAATGGATTTATTACGCATTAGCCTGGAAATTGGTAAGGATTCAAAATCGGCTTTAAATGTAATACTTGATTATTTAGAAAAATATGGTCAGGGTGGATCAAACAGCTTTACAAAAAAGGAATATTATGACAATTCATTTCTTATTGCTGATAGAAATGAGGCTTATTTACTGGAAATTTTTGACAAACAGTGGAGAAGTAAAAAAATTGATAAATATGCTGCAATATCAAACATCCCATCAAGTATATTTTCAGAGGGGGACATAAATAAAATAGATTATAAATTAAATAAATTGTACAGTTATTTCGGTAAGGGGAATTTAAGATACAAAGAAACATATGATTTTCTTCAAAATCATGTTAATCATACCAATATATTGGATATTATGACTTTAATGCGTTCTCATTTTAAAAAGGATTATAGTCCAAAATTAGGATTCAATGGGGATATTTGCATGCATTCCGGACACTTTACAAGAAAATTTCAGACAGCAAATTCTATGATTTTAGAAATTTTTGAGAATTTTATCATTTCGTGGTTTACATTCTCTCCAAATCCTTGCATTTCTCTTTATAAACCACTTTTTTTTAATCTAAATGCTATAAAAATTAATTATGATAAAAATTATTGGTTAAAAAATAAAAAATTGCATGAAAAAATTGCAAGACTTGATCCGAAAGAATATGAAAAGGTCATGAATTTAACGTTAGAAAATCAAATGAAGATTAATCAAATAGTTGATGATGCAAAAGATAAGATCTTAACAAGGGATTTAAATTTGAATTTTGAAAAAATTTATGAAAGCATTTTAGAAATTGATAAAGAACATATGTTATTACTTCAATCAATATAAGGAAAAATATTTAATATTCCAATTGGTATGATGAAATATGAATATTTTAGGTGTACAATTTAAGATTTCTAACAAAGATTTTTCAATAGATTATTTCATGAAACATGTTGAGAAATTTTACAAAAAAACTGAACCCGGTGATTTAATCATATTTCCTGAAGATGTTGGACTTGCAGTTGCTTTTAATGGTATAACAGGTTCAAACATAACAGAAGCAATGCAGAACGTTTACTTAAAAAATGAAACCGGGGTCATGGAAATAAAAAAAATATTTCCCGATGCAAGCTTTATAAAATTACTTTTTTTGAGCATGACCGATACATTTGTAAAAGATTTTTACAATTTTTATTCAGAATTATCAAAAAGTTACAATATATATACAATAACATGCAATAATATGGCAAATTTTAAAAAATCAGAAAAGAAATATTTTCCCGTAGAAGACAAGGTTTACAACAGTTGCTTTTTATTTGATGGTAAGGGTAATTTAATGTATAAGCAAGACAAGGTAAATTTAACGCAAATGGAAAAAGATCTTAATCTGGATCCCAATTTAAAAAATAAAATTAAATATTTTAAGATCAATGATAAAAAATTTGGTATAGCCATTAGTTTAGATGCTTTCTGTATAGATTATTTAAATAATTTGTACAATGCAGATATTATTATTCAACCTGATGCAAATCCAGTAAAGTGGAACAGTTTTATTGAAAACGGTAGATGGCAACCGGAGGAATGGATGGATTCAGCATATTATATTGCTCAACGTCTTCCAAATGTTAAATTTGTTTTAAACCCCATGATGGTAGGGAATATTTTTGATTTAAATTTTGAAGGCCAATCAAGCATTACAAAAAAAGCAGAAAAGAGTGATGAAAAAATGGCATACATTGGTAACATACCCACCACAGGTTTCCATTCACTTCTCGGTATTAAGAATTTTCAACCGTACTATTATAATGATAGAAACTCAGTTGAAAAATTAACTCTTGATTATGAGGAAGGAGTAATAGAGGTTGAAATTTAAAATGAATGAAAAAATAACATCACCTGAAATTTCTAAGGAAAAGGAGTTTTTGATAGGCGGTAATTATTACCTTTCCATAATAATAAAACAAAATATTACTGAATTGTGTTTTTTACTATGTAAAAATAATTCATTATTCTGTTTCAAAGTTTATGATTTTTTAAATGAAAGTTTGATACGAGAAAAAGGATGGTTAAAAAATTATTATGAGGATAAAAATTTAAAATTAATTATTCCACCATATAGATACGGAATTTTTGTAAAATTTTCTGAATTAAAAATAAGTAAAATTGAAGCATATTCAAAGATATTCTGGGAAATTGGAGCAGAAGTAAACACTTTAAATACTTCTTGGTCAAAATATCCTATATTTTATTCCAAGATAGGTAATAATTTACCAGCTATCTCTTTTCTTGAACATAGCAATGGAATATATGTATCCATAGGAGATACGCCCGATAATGCACTTTTAAATGGTATACATCTTTCAAGATTGGGTGAGAATGAGTTAGAGAAGGAAACTAAGGGTTATTTTAAAAAATTTTTAAATTATGAAAAAAGTAAGCTTGTTTATGATAATATAATGATGAGTCTATTCTTATCAAATGGTATATGCATCGATTCTGAAGAAAATTGCATACTTGCATCAAAGAGTCCTAAATATTACGTTTCTTCAGCTTACTGGGCAAGGGATTTTATATTCTGGACCTTACCCATATTGGAAAAATTCGATAAAAATAGATCTAAAGCTCTAATTGATACGATATTAAAAAAATACTGGAAAAACAAAGGCATCCATGCTCTTTATATGGACGGTAGAATACTTTATGATGGTTTTGAACTGGACCAATTTGCCTATTATTTCATATTAATAGAAAAAGCTCTGAAATATAGAATAATAGATTATGCCAATGCATTAAAATATGGGGAAGAATTATTGTCCATTCTAGAAAGGAAAAAATCAAAAAAGTATTATTTATATAAAACAGAATTGAATAGTTCAGATGATCCTGTTAAATATGAATTTGTTACATTTGACAATGTGGTTTTATGGTATAGCCTTAAATTATTTTCTAAATTCATTAAAGATTCGCCCTTGAAAGAAAGGATTGATAAAATTATATTAAATATTAAAAATGATATTATGGATAATTTAATTAAAAATGGAATGTTTGTATATTCTTCAGATTTGAATGGCCATTTTGAATTTTACGATGATCCCACCGGCTCACTTCTTCTTTTACCATATTTTGGTTTTATTTCAAAAAATTCAAAAATTTACAGGAATACATTCGAATGGATCAATTCATTAAAAAATCCATATTTTATAAATGGTAAGTTCAGTGGTGAAGGAAATAGGCATGTTATGCATCCTTGGTTGCATTATTTCTCTAATTTATTATTGCTAGGTTATGAAGATGGAAAAATTTTTGAGAAAATGCCAATGGACAATAAACTTTTATGCGAAACAATAGATGAAAATAGCGGAGATTGTTTAACGGGCATTCATTTTCCAGGAAGTTCTGGATTTTTTGCTTATTCATATTTAAAAAAACACAGGATTAGAAAAACATAAGGGCTGCGATTTTTCCCAAATTTCAACCCTAACAAAATATTTAAAATCATTTTTATTTAATTTCCCTTCCTGTTCAACTTTATTTATAATTTTTGTCATTTTATGGGAAATTATCCTCAATTCAATATTTTCTTGATAATTTTCTATATGGTATTCTAGATCATCTGATAATATGGTATAGGGAGTTTTTTTATTTTTAACTAATGAATACCTTCCATTCCTTAATTTATTCAAAAATTCATTTTTATTTTTTGTTTGTTCCATTACTATTAAATTTTCATCAAGATTGAAAAGATGTTTAACATGAAAATCATTTCCCGTAACACCGAGAATTTTTATTCCTTGTTCAAGTAAAATTTGCCACAGTTCCAGTGCTTTTCTGTTTTCATCACTCCAGGGCCCATTCCAGATTTCTATAGCATCTGCCATTTTAAACGTTTCAACGTCCCATAACCAGGCATCTCTCTTAAAAGGATGATTGATAGTTACAAATGAATTCTGTTTCCTGGCTAATTTAACTGCTTCTTTAAATGAATTTGGATTCTTAGGTTGTTTTTTTATAAAAAATCCTGCTTCTGGTTCTATTACTTTTTTAATATTGATAAAATTTGCATGTCCCTTATTCTGTCCCCATTCCTCACCAGGTATCAAAAATTCTTCAAAGTTTTCTGGAATTTCTGGTATCGTATTATGATCTGTAATTGCAACAAACGATAATCCCAATTTTTTTGATTCAATAGCAATCTTTTTTGGACTCAGCATAAGATATTTTATGAGATGTCGTTCTAAAGGCCATACATATCTGTGCATTACTCCTTCTCCACTCATATCATTTACTGAATATCTTGAATGAGCATGTATTTGTGCAAATATGCTATTTTTCATTTTACCATGTTCCTTTTCTTTATATCCTGTTTAAGCGGGACAAATATGAAAAGTAACGCTGTAATTAATACAGAAACACCACCTATCACCCCGAGCAATCTTATGTATAGATCATTTAATGTAGGATAATATAGATAGCTTATCCATATACCTAAAACGAAACCTGAAAGGCCCGACGGAATCCTTTCAAGAAATCCCTGAACACCAAAATACATACCCTCTCTTCTATAACCTGTGATTAACTCATCCTCATCTATGATCTCAGATAAAATAGCATTTGGGAGAATGAAATATGATGTTAAACCAAGACCTGCAAATACCATTAATAATACCATTTGAATAAAATTGTTTATTATTTTTGTCAAACCTAGAAGTGATGTAAGCATCATTACAAGGCCTAGAATAAATGTGAATAAAATGAATGCCTTTTTTTCACCTTTCTTCTTTGTGTATTTCACAAGTAAAGGAGAAAAAATGATTGTAAAAATAACAGCCATTAGAGTAAACAACCCAATATATGTTTCAAAATTTGGGTTGCCGGGCATAACAATATTCTCAACAAAATATCCTAATGATGAAAGAAAGAAATAAAAGCCAAATTGGAAAAACAAATATGCCAGTATATATCTGTTGAATGTTTTGTTTTTGAATGTTTGTAAAAAGGCTTTAAGAATTGAATATTCTTTAGGTATATTTTTAATTTCTGGATTTTCTTTAATTGAAAAAAATACGATTAAATATGAGAACAGTGCTATTAAAGCAAGAATTATTCCTACTGAAGAAAGAGAGAATTTGAACATCAATAAAATTGTAGGTAATATTGATGCAAGAATTATGCCAGCTATTGAAAAATAGGCTGAAATTGTAGTAAGAACAACTCTATCATCAGATTCGGTTGATATTTCTGGTATTAGTGCCAGATATGGTAATACTACATAAGCAAATAAAAAATTAAAACTTATTAAATAAAAGAATAATAAAACTGCCATTATCACCCCTTCAAATGGTGGCAACCACACCAAAGCAAAAAATAGTGCCAGAGGTATTGTACCTGTTATAATAAAAAATCTTCTCCTTCCAACCCTAAAGTTTAACTTATCACTCCAACTACCAATAAATGGGTTCGCTAATGCCTGAACCAGTGTTCCTAGAAAAACAGCAGTACCTACAAGTGATGCACTTAATATCTTTTCACCATTCAACGGTGAATAAAAAACAAAAATATAAGTGGAAAGAAAAAATGAAGGAATTGTAACACCTAGCTGACCAATGCCATAAAGTACCTTCTTTGACAAGGGTAATTTTGCCATGATAATTATATATCCTTTCCCTGTATTTAATAGTTCCTAGGCAAAACTTGTTAATAAATTAGGTATCTTTTGTCTTTCAATTTTTGAATGTAAGTTTCGTAATGCTTGGATATTATCATTGAATATCCCGTTCCATCACCTGTAGCATCAACTTTTTCTATGTTTTTCTTCCTTAATAATAGCACGTGCAAATTATGGAGAGCCATGTTAACTATATTATCAGAATACAACCTTTCAATTGTTTTATATGATATATCAATGCCCGAAAGAAGAGAAAATAGATCGAGCATGCCAGAAAACATCCTGTTCGATTCTCCAACAAGCTGTTTTATCAATAGCAATTTCACTTTAATCTCTAAATTTATAGTTGAAGGCCTTCCAGCACCTGTATACATATGTATAGATTCAACAGATTCCTTGATCAATGGATCAAGGAGGCTTATTGCTTCTTTCATTCTTTTTGAAAATTCCTGTTCATATGTTCTCCAGTCTCTTTCATTCTTTTCCCTTGAGCTAAGGTATTCTTCCCTGATATGTTCTTCGAGATCCTTCAATTTTTCCCTGATATCATCATCAAAGAATTTGGGCATTTCATATGGTAAATATAACAACAGGTTTAAATAGTTATGGGTTATTATGCCCAT
>JBMFTB010000017.1:0-27212 GCA_049967255.1 Thermoplasmata archaeon | reverse complement strand
CTCAAGGAACATCGAAGTACTCGGTAACTCTGAGTACTTCAGGCTGTTGTCAGCCAGCCAATCGTTGCGGTTCAATGAAACTCCACTCATGGGTGGATGGGGAGACCAGCAACAGGCTCCGAAGCTTTAGCGAGGAGTAGATGACACGTATTCATTATTTATCTTAATGAAAGGTGTAAAGAATGCTTGATATAAATTTGATAAGAAATTCACCGGAAATAGTAAAGGAAAGCCAAAGAAAAAGAAATTTGGATCCAGCTATAGTTGATAAAGTTCTAGAACTCGATATGATATGGAGGGAAAATCTAAAAGTTTTAGAACAATTAAGAAATTTAAAAAATAAAAAGGTTGATGAAATATCAAGGAAAGTCAGAGAAAAACAGGATGTTAATGAAATTAAAAAGGATGTTTTTAAGATTAATGAAGATATAGATAGAATAGAAAAAATTGTTGAAGATACTAAAATTCAAAGAGATAGATTACTCTGGAACATACCAAATATACTGGATGATGATGTACCATATGGAAAGGATGAAAGTGATAATGTGCCAATAAAATTTTGGGGAAAAGCAAAAGTGTTCAAGGATGATGTTGAACATTTTTTGAAAGATTCTAAAAATTCAATGGATTATTATGTTATAGAAGAAAGGCCAATTAGCCATACAGACATTCTTGATTTTTATGATCTTGCAGATACCGAAAGGGCAGGAAAGGTGGCTGGATCCAGGTTCTACTACCTTAAAAATGATCTCGTTAGGCTTGAACTTGCACTTGAAATGTTCTCAATATATCATTTGCTTAAAAAAGGATTCAAAATTATGGAACCACCATTCATGCTTACAAGAAGGGCGATGGAAGGAGCAACAGACCTTGCTTCCTTTGAGGATACAATTTATAAAATACAGGACGAAGATCTATATCTTATAGCAACATCTGAACATGCGCTTGCAGCTTACCATATGGATGAAATACTGGAAGAGAATGATCTACCAAAAATGTATGCTGGGATATCCCCCTGTTTCAGAAAAGAGGCAGGATCGCATGGAAAGGATACAAAAGGCATTTTTAGAGTTCATCAGTTTAATAAAATTGAACAGTTTGTATACTGTAAGCCTGAAGATTCAAGGAATATGCATGAAGAATTATTAAAAAATGCAGAAGAGATTTACCAAATGCTTAATTTACCATATAGGGTAATAAATATATGTAGCGGTGATCTCGGAAACATTGCCTCAAAAAAATATGACATAGAAGTATGGATGCCTGCACAAGGAAAGTTCAGGGAAGTTGTAAGCGCAAGTAATGTAAAGGATTATCAGTCAAGGAGGCTTAACATCAGGGTGAGGGGTAAGGAGAAAAACTATTTTCCACACACATTAAATAGTACAGCAGTGGCAACAACAAGAACTATTGTTGCAATAATAGAAAATCATCAGGAAAAACATGGAATAAGAATTCCAGAACCACTAGTAAAATATTTTGGAAATGATTTCATAGAATTTTATAATAAGAAATGAAAAGGTTTATATATTTCAAATCATAGTAAATTTGGTTCCTGTAAGGAAACAGCATTGAATATGATATGCTGGGACGCCAGGAACCTATAGCGAGGGTTCTGGGCCACTGTGCGATTGCGATGTGTCATCGCATAAATGAGCATTAGTTCAGCAGAACCTCCCAAATGCCCTGGCAAATGGGTCAGACGGCTTGATAGTATGAGATCCGTTGTTTTTGCCAGGGCATAAAAATGATTACGAAAGTTTTAATTATCTTCTTATTGTTATCATCTTTTGCAGGTGCATTAATTATGAACAGATGCATCATTTGTGGTGCCCCGATTAAAAATGGGCTAAATATATATTGCTCCGATTGCCTTTACGAGTTAAAAAGGGTAAGGTTAGCGGATGAGGAATCATTGCAGGATTTCCTTGAGAGACATATGGATTTACAGGTAAAATATATACAGCATGAAAATTTACCCAAACTAGAGAGGTGGTTTGAATTATGAAGATTGAAGATATGTTGGTAAAGGACATAATGATTAAGAACCCAGTATGTGTAGAAGAAAATGATCAACTTTCAAAAGTTTTAAGCAAAATGAAAGAAAATGATGTGCATGATGTTCCTGTTTTAGACGAAAAAGGTAAGGTAATTGGCTATTTTGACTATGAAAATTTAATGAGAAGGAGAAACATTCCACTCACAGCGAAAATATCAACGTTAATGATATATCCACCTAAAATTGATGAGAATTATCCTGTGATTGATGCAATAAGAATAATGGTTCAAAATGGATTAAGATCATTACCGGTTGTAGATTCTGATGGAAGACTTGTAGGTATTGTTTCAAGAACAGATTTCACAAAAGCATTACTAAATGCAAATGAATATATGGATATAAAAGCTGATGATATAATGGTTGAAGATCCAATAACTGTCTTTGAAAATGATGATATTTACATAGCTCTGGAAAAGATGAGGGCCTTAAATGAAATGACCCTCCCAGTTGTGGATGAACATAATCATTTGAAAGGAATGATACATTTGGATGATATGTCAAATGCATTATGGAGGTTTAAAGATAGGTTAACATATGGTGAAAGGAAAGGGCAAAAAGAAAAAAAGGAACTTTACATAAAAGATTTTCTTACCCCACCGGTATTTGTAGAGAAGAATTCGAAATTAATGAATGTTATAAAAACAATGCTTGAGAATAAATCTTATGTGTGTACTGTAGTGAATAAAGATAACAAACCAATTGGAATAATAACGCAGAAAGACATCATTGAATCATTTTCAAAGAAGAAAGAAGAAGAAGGTGTAATGGTGCAGATTACAGGCTTAGAATCAGAAGATCCATCGGTATTTGATGTAATATACCAGATAATTGAAAAGCATTTGAAAAAGATCAATAAATTCGAAAATTACAGGCCCCAGAATTTAACAATCCATATAGAGGAACACAGGCAAGAGGGGAAGGAAATAGATTATACGGCAAGGGCTAAACTAGTCACTGAAAAGAAAATTTTTTACAAGAAAGACCATGACTGGAATCTTTTTGGATTAGTAGACCATGTGATGGATAGCCTATACAGGACTGTTAGAAAAGATAAAGAAAAAGAAAAGGAACTGAGGAGGGTAATGCCCTAGGTGATATTTATGGATGCGGAAAGATATTTAAAAATGATTGAAAAAAACGTGAAATATGGTGAAATAAGGCTAATGAATTTAAAGGTAACATCATTCGTTATGAAGAATGGAATTTTAAGTGGCATTGAAAAGACAGAAGAGCAAGGCATTGCAATAAGGGCACTGGATAAGAATTTTTCATTTGTTTCAACATCAAAAATTGATGATGATAACATTAAAAAGGCAATAGAAAAGGCTTTAAAATTTGCTAAATCAGGTGAAAAAAAAGATATTAAACTCTCTGAAGAAGAAATAATAAAGGATTCTTGGTCAGTTCCGCAGAGAAAAAATATAGATGACTTTTCAGTTGAAGAAAAGGTATCAATTTTAAACAATGTTGAAAATACCCTTGTTAAGGAAAATGTGCCTATGAGGTTTCAGAGTTTGAGGGAAAAAATAGAGGATATTGAATATTACAATACTGAAGGCACGGAGATAAAAGGCCACAAACCAAATATATTTTATTTTTACATGATTGGTGTAATTGAAGATGGAAATTTCGAACAAGGGTCCCAGGAGTTTGGCAAAAGTGGAGGTTATGAGGCCTTTGATGAATGGAACCTTGAAAGTGCAATTGCAGAAGAATCTAGAAAATTGAAAATTATTGCAAAAAGTAAAAAAAGTCCTGAGGGAAAGATGGATCTGATCGTTGGCCCTGAGGTTTCTGGTATAGTCGCTCATGAATCCTCAGGTCATCCTAGCGAATCGGATAGGATCGTTGGTAGGGAAGCTGCACAAGCCGGTGAATCCTTCATAAAGACAGGAATGATTGGGGAAAGGGTCGGTTCTGATGTAGTAAGTGTAATAGATGATCCATCAATAGAAGGGAGTTTCGGATACTATAAGTACGATTTTGAAGGTGTAAGAGCAAGAAAAAGATATCTTTACAAAAATGGAAAAATAAATGAATTTCTCTTAAACAGAGAATTTGCAGGTTATTTAGGTATAAAAAGTAATGCTGCAGCGAGGTCATCGTGGTGGGATAAAGAGCCAATAGTTAGAATGAGCACGACTTATATAGAACCTGGGGATCATTCATTCGATGAATTGATTGAAGACGTAAAATTTGGAATATTTATGAACTCATTTACTGAATGGAACATAGATGATATAAGATACAATGAAAAGTACATTGGCAGGGAAGCATATCTTATAGAAAATGGAAAGATTAAAGAGCCTGTTAAAAGACCTGTTTTGGAAATTACTACACCTGGATTTTATGGCTCTGTTGACGCCGTTTCCAAAGATCTAAAATTCTTCGCAGGCACTTGCGGAAAAGGTGATCCTATGCAGGGAGTAGATGTCTGGATGGGTGGTCCATTTGCAAGATTGAGGAATGTTTATTTGAGGTGAATAAAAATGATTGATACTGATGGTATTGTAAAAAAAGTTCTATCAATGGGTGCAGATGAAGTATCTGCAATTTACACTGAAAGTGATGTAAAACAAACAAGATTTTCAAACAACAAAATGGATATTTATTTAAATTATGTGGATACATCATTGTCAATATTTATTGCAAAAAATAAGAAAACAATATCAACTACAATTAAAAATTATAACAATATTGATGAAAAATTATCAACTCTTTTAAAATTGATGAATCATTTGCCGGATAACAATGATTTTGTAGGATTGAACTCTAAAAAGCAAACTTACAGGGACCATGTTCCGGATGGTATGCTGGAAAATTTGGACGATCTTTCTTTTATGACAAAAAGAGCTATTGAGGGTGCAGTAGAAAAGGGAGCTAAAAGGGTTGCCGGAACAATTTATCACGTGACAGAAGATATATCAATATCAACAAACTACAATAGTGCAAACGATAGGAATGTTGGCCTTTTTTATTCAGTAAGGGCTTTCAATGAATATGGTTATCCAGGTCAGGCTGCATTCCACACATCAGATCATAGACTTTTAAGTGATTTTGATCCCTATTATCTAGGTGAAGAGGCTGGTGATTTTGCATCCCTTGTGGAAAAGCCTAAAGAAGGTCTTGAAGGAAAATTTGATGTTATCTTCCATCCCCTTTGCTTTGGTTCACTCGTCACCTATACAATACAGATGGCATCTGCCTATTTGGTTGAAACAGGCCTGAGCGTTTTCGCTGATAGGCTAGGGAAGAGGATGGGCAGTGATGCCTTTACACTTTATGATGACCCAACACTTGAATCTGGCGTTGGTTTTAGACAATTTGATGATGAAGCAACAGCAACAAAAAAGATAACGATTATTGAAAAAGGCATTGTAAAAAATATTTTACACAATAGTTCAACTGCTAAAAAAGCAGGAGTTGAAACAACAGGTAATGCAGGCATAATAAGCCCTCAGCCATGGCAGCCGGTAGTTGAAAATGGAAGGAGAAGCTCAGATGATATAATTTCTGAAATTAAAAGGGGATTGTTGATAGTGAACACATGGTATACTAGATTCCAAGATTATAGGAACGGCGATTTTTCCACCATACCAAGGGATGGCATATTTTACATTGAAGATGGTGAGATAAAGGAATCGTGGCAGGGTATAAGAATAAGCGATAACATACCTAGGATATTTTCAAACATACTTGATGTGAGCTATGAAACAATGCAGGTAAAATGGTGGGATGAGGTAATGCCATCTTTGATACCTTATGTGCTTGTGAAGGATGTAAATATTACAAAATCTAAATAATTTTTTTGTACCTTTTGCAAACAAGGTAAACTTCCCTGCTTCCTTTCCTAGAAGCGGGAGGGGTGTAAAGCTTACAAAAATCAAAATTCATTTCTATTTCATTCTTAAATTTGAATATATCCTGACCATAAAATAGTTTAACAATAAAAGAACCTCCATTCGCAAGCAATTCCCTTGCAATTTCTATTGCTCTTTTTCCAAGGTCAAGGGATTGTTGATGATCCACTTCTTTAATGCCAGAGATCTTTGGGGACATATCTGATAAAATTACATCAAAATTTTTAACATTTCTTTCCTTCATTTTTTCATTGATTCTTTCTATAATGTCTTGATCAAAGATATTACCTTTTATATAAATGATTCCGGGTAAACGCACCGGTTTTATATCAATTGAAAATACATTTCCACCATATATTCTTTCAGCCGCTACCTGGCTCCAGCCCCCAGGCGAGGCACCAAGATCAAGCACATTCATATTTTTCTTAAAGATATAAAACCTCTCATCTATATATATAAGCTTGAATGCAGCTCTACTCTTATATCGTTCTTTCTTAGCTAATCTATAATAGTAATCTTGTCTCTTCATTTAACTTTTAATGCGATTCACTTTCAAGGAATTTCTTATATTCTTCAGGGGTCATTAATTCATCCAGTTCCTTTGGATTTTCAATCTCTATCTCAATCAACCAGGCATTATATGGGTCATTGTTTATCATTTCAGGACTATCAAGAACCTTCTGGTTTTTTGCAATTACCTTTCCCGAAACAGGTGCATAAACATCCTCAACGGCCTTTACAGATTCTATAACACCAAAGGACTTGCCCTTTTCAATCCTTGATCCTATCTCTGGTAATTCAACGAATACAATATCTGTTAGCTGTTGCTGAGCATAATCAGAGACACCTATTTTAGCATTTTTTCCATTAACCAATACCCATTCGTGTGTTTTTGCATATTTCATTCTGTTATCAATCTCCATGTTTGATCACGTAAACGTAAATGGATTAATTAAACAAAAAGTTTATGGTATTAAAATCAATTGTTTAGTCATGAGATGTTTTGTAGGAATAAAAATACCTCCTAATGAAAAAATCCTAAATTTTCAAAAAGAAATTAAACTCGCTTTTAATGTAAAACTTGTGGAACCACAAAATTTGCATGCTACATTAAAATTCCTTGGTGAAATTGATGAAAAAAACCTTGATAAGATTTTAATTGCACTTAAAAAGCTTGATTTTAAAAAATTTGAGATTAAGATGCATGGAGCAGGCGCTTTCCCAAAAGATGTTTATGCAAGGGTAATATGGATAGGTCTCTTATCGAATGAACTCAATGAGCTTGGTGAAACTGTTTCAACAATATTAAAGGGTTATGGAGATGAAAAATTTTCACCACACTTAACTTTGGGAAGGTTAAAAAATCCAGCAAATATATTGAATTTTATTTCACAATATAAAAATTTTGATTTTGGGTCATATATGACAGAGAGCTTTGAAATTTACAAAAGTACGCTCACGCCCAATGGACCAATTTACGAAGAAATTGAAAAAATTTTAGCAAAATAACTTTTATTGAGCCTTTTCTGATGTTTCACTTGAACCCTTTTCACCTGTACTCAATGAAACGTATGATGGGAATTTCTTCATAATTACAATATCTCCTACGGCCTTTACCCATCTATATGGAACAAGCACTGGAACTCCATCTTCAACAAGAAGGGGATTTGTTTTTGATATATATAATCCATATGTCACTTGCTGATCGATATCTATTGATACATCCTCAATCGTGCCAAGCAGATATCCCTTGTCCGTATAAACCTCCAATCCTACAAGTTCAGTTACTTCAGTAAGCATATTGATCCCGAATATGGTATCTTCAATCCTTTATTTAAATTTTTATCTTTTAAAATTATTTTTTTATCATTTTTATGAAATTTTTAAAAATTTCTTTACCATATTCTGTATTATCTACCTCTGGATGAAACTGAACACCATAAATTAATTCATTCCTGTGCTTAAATGCCTGAATTTTACAGTTTTCAGAACTGGCCAGATGTATAAAATTCTCAGGCAGTTCTTTCACCTCATCGTTATGATTTTCCCAAACAAAGAATTTCATGGGTAAATTTTCAAATAGATCATCATTATCAATGACAAATAATTCAGTTTTACCATATTCTGGAATTCTAGCAGGGCCTACTTTTCCACCAAAATTTAATGCAATAAACTGTGCACCTACACATATGCCCAGTACGGGAATTCTAAGTGAAAGATACTCACCTGTTCTTCCCAATTTCTGAACTTCAAAAGAAATACTGGGTGAGCCACCAGATAGAACCAAACCATCTACATTTTCATTAATAAGAATTTGTGGATCAATATCGTTAGGAATTATCTTTGTTTCAATGCCCAGGTATTTCAAAACCCTCCATTCTTTGTGAGTCCATTGTCCTCCATTGTCAACCACATAAATTTTCATTGAAAAGAAAAATAGGAAAGGGTATAAAAAAATTTAGAAAAGTCCTACAATCCTCCCATCATCTGTGAGGTCAATATTGTACGCTGCTGGTTCCTTTGATAGCCCTGGCATGGTCATTATTTCACCAAGTATGGGCACCACAAACCCTGCACCTGATGAAATCCTTACCTCCCTAACGGTTACTGAAAAATCCTTTGGCACATTTATTACTTTTGGATCATCTGATATTGAAGATTGTGTTTTTGCCATGCATACAAATGCATTGTCCATGCCAATTTTCTTTATAAGTTTAATATCATCTGTGGCATCTTTTGTGAATATTATTTCCTTGGCTCCATAAACATTTTTGGCTATTTTTTCTATCTTTATTTCAACTGGATCAGTAATTTCATACATATAGTTTATTTTGGGTTCAGGATTTTCATCAGCTGTTTTCATTACCTTTTTTGCCAGTTCAATTCCACCCTCGCCTCCTTTTTCAAATACCTCAGAAAGTGCCCATGGAACTTTTTCATTATCGAGAAGTTCCATAAGTGTTGATATCTCTTTATCTGTATCAGATTTGAATTTATTTATTGCTATTACTGGTGGAATACCAAATTTTTTCACATTGTTAATGTGAAACTTAAGATTTTCAAAGCCTTTTCTGACTGCATTCACGTCTTCCACACCAACATCCTTGACCCCACCATGATGTTTTATTGCTCTTAAAGAAGCTACAATAACAGTAGTGTTAGGAACAAACTTTCCTATTCTTGTAACAATGTCAAAGAACTTTTCTGCACCCAAATCGGAACCAAAGCCAGCCTCTGTAACAAAGTAATCTGATAGGGGTAAACCAATCCTGTCGGCAACAATACTATTCGTTCCATGGGCAATATTTCCAAATGGTCCTATGTGAACAAAAACAGGAGTGTTTTCAACTGTTTGAACAAGATTGGGTTTAAGTGCATTTTTCAATAATGCAGCCATAGAACCGGACGCTTTAATATCCTTAGCATAAACAGGTTTTTTATCCTTTGAAAATCCAGCTAATATTTTTTCAAGCCTTGATTTTAAATCCTTATAATTTTCACTAAGTGCAAGAATGGCCATAATTTCAGATGCAGGAACGATATCAAAACCATCCTCATAAATGACGCCGTTTCCTTTGCCAAGACCAACAATGATATGTCTTAAAGATCTATCATTCATATCTATTGTTCTTCTCCAGTTTATTTTTCTTGGATCAATGTCTGGGAGATTACCTTGATATATGTGGTTGTTAATCATTGCTGAGAGTAAATTATGGGCGGCTGAAACAGCATGGAAATCACCCGTAAAATGAAGGTTTATCTCTTCCATAGGCTGAACTGTTGATTTGCCACCACCTGTTGCACCTCCCTTGACACCAAACACTGGTCCAAGAGATGGTTCCCTTAGTGCCAGTATACTTTTTTTACCAAGTCTGTTAATTGCCATGGATAGCCCAATGGATGTTGTTGTCTTTCCCTCACCAGCCGGGGTTGGTGTCAGTGCAGTTACAAGAATCATTCTGCCTTTTTTCTTATTCTGTAATTTCTCAAGCAAATCAAGATTTACTTTTGCCATATATTTTCCATACGGCTCAAGATATTCTTCCTCAATTCCTGCTATTTTTGCTATTTCTGTTATTCTTTTCAATTCAAACATTCTTAAATCACCTCGTTGAGCTTTAACTCTATATATTTTAGTTTATTCTTTGATTCATTTTTTATATTTTCAATCTCATTGTTCATTTCTTCCTTGAATTTTTCATCCGATATATTTTTTAAATTGATTTTAACATTCATCAGTGCACCATTTATGGCGGCATCAGAAAAATATGCAGAACAGGCACCGTCAGATACAGCATTTTTATTACCCTTTTCAACAACAACTGCTGCAAGGTTCATTACCTCAAGGCATAGTTTTGCTGTATTCAATGGAACTTCACAAGCTTTCTTGCTAGCATCTTCAATCTTTAATTTTCTTATATTTATTTCTTCATCGGTACCCTTTGGTAATTTGTACGCATCCATAATCTTGTTAAATACTACCACATCCTCATCCATTAATTTTAAAAGCCTATCCCTAAGATCTTTTGCCCTGCTTACAATGTTTTTCATTTCATTTTCATATTCCATGTACTTCTTTTTCCCTATTGTAAGATTTGCTACCATTGAACTCAATGATGCAGCAACACTACCTACTAAAGCACTTGCCGCGCCACCACCTGGGGTTGGCGATCCACTTGACAATTCATCCAAAAATTCCTTAATTCCCATACTTTCCATCATAATATTTCCACCTTCCATTATCTTTTTCTCAAGAATCTGGTTTGAAGAGAATTTCTCGAGCTTCAAATAAAAATCTGCAACACCCACCATTGCATCTAATGGTATTAAGCCAACAACTTCGGAACCTACCACATGCACACCATACCTTTCAGCTTCGAGTTTAACGAGTTCGTATGCTTTATAGATGGGTGTCTCTTTATAATTAATTAAGTTCATAGAAACCTGAACAATACCACGTTCCTTCAATTCAAAACCCAATGCCCTTACGTTCTTAAGACCACCCGTTTTTTCTCTCACACTTTTTGCAATCTTTTTAGCAATTGTAACATCAGAAGTTCCTAAATTAACATTGAATGCTATCAAAAACTCTCTTGCCCCTATTATTGTAGCACCAGCCTTACCTATTTCCTGGGGACCATAATCAGGTTTCCACTTTTCTTCTTTTATATGTTCCTTTAATTGCTCATATTGGAATCTTTCATTTCTTATATCTGGCAAATTTTTTCTCCACTCCACCTTTGACGCTCTTTCATATAAATAAACAGGTATGTTGAGCTCTTTACCTACTTTTTCCCCGAGTTTGTTTGCGAGGTCAATACATTCATCCATTGTAGTTTCAAAAAGGGGCACAAAAGGAACAACATCGGCAGCACCAAACCTAGGATGTGCACCCTTATGCTTTTCCATATCAATTAATTCTGATGCCTTTTTTATTCCATTGAATGCAGCATCGACTGCAAATTCTAGAGGAGAAACAAATGTAATAACACTCCTGTTGTGGTCAGGGTCCATTTCTATATCTAGGATTTTAATTTCATTTTTAAAGGATATAGCCCTAGCTATTTCTTTAACAACATCCTTGTTCCTTCCCTCACTAAAATTTGGCACACATTCAACAAATTTCATCCTTTTCGGATAAGGACATATGAGATAAAAATATTTTTGAATTAAATTCAAAAATATTTTTCAGATTTTTATTCTTCAATCCTTGGAGCAAGCAAAAATAATCCTGTTCCTTTTCCATTACAAATTTCAAATTCTATTTTAACAGGATAATCTGTTCCCAAATTTACTGATACATATTCGGAATTTATTGCTTTTATAAACCTCAAAAGATAATCAACAGGATATAGGCTTTTTACTTCTGCATCACACTTAAGCTCTTTAAGAAGATCCTTAGGTATTATAAGTTTTGTAGAATCTTCATCCCCCGTTGAATATAACCTGAATTCTGTTGGTGTTATATGAAGTGTAATATTATCGGATATGTTTTCAGCAACTTTTATACCCCCTGAAAATTGTGCAGTAGGTACAACAGCCTTCGCTGGCAAACCTAGCGAAGGAACCTTTGGGACAGTAATGCTTGATGGATCAATTGTTTGCATTGTTCTGCTCAGATAACCAACTGTTAACAAGAGTTTTGAATCCTCTTTTTTTATTTCTATCACATCTGTAGAACTAGTATTCTTCAAAAAATCCTTGATCTTTTCAAGATCTATTCCTAGTTCAGTATCTTCATTTAAATCATATTCTAGAAAAGCATCTTTGTTGAGATCAATAACAATCATCGCAACATGTGCCAGATCCACACATTTAACACTCAACCCTTTCTTTGTAAATTCAAATTTAGCCTCTGTGACCAGAGTAAGTAAAAGATCTGTAATTTCCTTTAAATCCTTAACATTCATTTTAACATCCATTTAAGATCCCATAAACTATATCTGCAAAGGATATATTAAAACTTTCTTGAAATCAAGAAGGTATTATTTAAATATAAACAATTTATATTCCTAACCATGGTGAAAATTAGGATTATAGTTAGCTACAAAGAAGGCGTTGAAGATCCAGAGGGCTTGGCTGTTAAAAAAAGCTTAAACCTTTTAAACTTTAAAAATGTAAAGAATGTTAGTATATCAAAATTATACGAAATAGTACTTGATGGTGATCAATCAAAGGCAAAAAAGGAAGCAGAAGAGATGTGTGATATGTTGCTAGTTAATCCTGTAATTCATTCATACAAGATAGAAGTGGAAAAAGTATGATTGAAAAGTTAAATGATAAATATAATACCTATATAATAAAAATAAGATTTATGAACAATAGGCAATTAAAAAAAATTAGTGACCAGATGGGTCTAGCTCTAAGCTTGGATGAAATGATAAGGCTAAGATCTTATTTTAATTACCTGGGGAGAGATCCAACAGATGTTGAAATTCAAGCTATTGCACAGGCTTGGAGTGAGCATTGTTGTTATAAGAGTTCAAAATTTGTCCTAAAAAAGTATATAACAGGAATAAAGACCAGGGAGGTAATACTTACGGGTGAGGATGCTGCAGTTGTAGAATTTGATAAAGAACATGCATATGTCTTTAAAATGGAAAGCCATAACCATCCAAGTGCTGTTGAACCCTATGGGGGTGCTGCGACTGGCGTAGGTGGAATAATAAGGGATGTACTTTGTATGGGTGCTAAGCCACTAGCACTTGTTGATTCAATCTTTTTCGGAAATCTTGATTATCCCTATGACTCTTTGCCAAAAGGAATAAAACATCCTTTTTACCTTTTCAATGGTGTTGTTGCAGGCATTAGGGATTATGGTAACAGGGTTGGTATACCCAACGTGGCTGGTATTACATATTTTGATAATAGGTTCATAAACAATATTCTAGTGAATGCCGGATGTATAGGAATTGCAAAAAAGAAGAATATAATTAGAAGTATGGTGGATAAGGTAAATTATAATCTTGTTCTGGTTGGTGGAAAAACGGGAAGGGATGGCATTCATGGTGTTACATTTGCAAGCAAGGTATTCAAAGCAGGGAAGAATGTTGAAAAAACTGCTGTACAATTAGGAAATCCAATTATTAAAGAACCTTTGATCCATGCCATTTTAGAATCTGTAGAAAAAAATCTAATATATGGAATGAAAGACCTTGGGGGCGGAGGGCTCTCAAGTGTAATTGGTGAAATGTGTCTGGCAGGTGGTGTTGGTGCAGAAGTGCATCTTGATAAAGTTCCTTTAAAGGAGAAGGATCTTTCACCCTGGGAGATATGGATAAGTGAATCACAAGAAAGGATGATGCTTGCCGTTTCAGATGAAAACTTAAACGAATTGATGGAAATATTTTCAATATGGGACTTGGATGCAACTGTTATAGGAAAAACAATCAAAGAGGAGAGGTTAATTCTTTACTATAAGGAATTGAAAGTTATGGATCTTGACACACATTTCATAACATCAGGACCTGTTTATTGTAGGCCTTATATTATTAAATATCCTGCGCAGACAAAGGAAGATTTTATACCACCTGAGCCTAATTACAACAGCATATTTTTAAGCATTCTTGAAAATCCGAATGTTGCTTCAAAAGCATATGTTGTAAGGCAATATGATCATGAGGTAAAGGGGAATACAGTTTTGAAACCTCTGGTTGGCATAATAGGCAATGAAACACATGGGGATTCATCTATAATAAAGCCGGTTGAAAATTCATTTAAGGGAATTGCTATAACATCAACATCAAATCCAAAGTTTACATCCATTGATCCCTATTGGGGAGCCATGTCCATAGTAGATGAAGCTGTGAGAAACCTCGTTTCAGTGAATGCAAAGCCAAGTTCATTTGCGGATAATTTAAACTTTGGGAATCCTGAAAACCCAAAAGTTATGGGTGATCTTTACGAAGTGGCTCGAGGATTATCGGATGCTGCTAAATTCCTCAATATTCCATATGTCTCCGGCAATGTTAGCCTCTATAATGAAACAAATGGAGTATCAATACCACCAACTCCAACTTTAATGGCAATTGGAATTGCAAAGGACATAAGAAAAGGTGTAACTTCTGATCTGAAAGAACCTGGAAATACCATTTACATAATAAACGAAACATTCCAGGAAATGGGAGGTTCCATCTATTTTGATATGCTAAATTATAAAAGCACTGTGGTTCCGAAAGTGAATCTTGAAAAATTGAAAAAGAGTTCAAAACTGTTGTTAAAAGCCATGGATAAAAGATTGATAAGATCATGCCATGATGTTTCTGAAGGGGGTATTTCTGTTACTCTTGCAGAAATGGCTATAGGTGGTGGTCTTGGAATTGAAGCGGATTTAACGGATATAGGAAATTTAAGATCGGATTTTAAACTTTTTTCAGAATCAAATACAAGATGGATTGTTGAAATAAAAAGTGTTGATGAAAAGGATTTTGAAAAATTGTTTTATGGATTAAATATATACAAGATTGGAAAAGTTTTAGATGGAAATGATTTTAAAATTTATGATGGAAACAGGCTTCTTGTTAATCAGACAATGGACAAAATAAGAAGACACTGGCAAATGTTCCCTAAGGGGGCTGCACCATGAAAAAGAGTGACATTAAAATAGCCATATTAAGAATTGAGGGAACAAATTGCGAGGAAGAATCTTTACTTGCGTTCAAATTCTTAGGTACTTCTCCAGAATATGTTCACATTAATGAATTAACAAGGGGTAAAAAAAGGCTTGAAGAATACCACATGATTTTTATCCCAGGTGGCTTTTCTGGGGGTGACTATGTAAGAGCAGGGGCAATATTTGCATCTAGGATGAAGGGTACAATATCTAGGGATCTGGAAAAATTCATAGAGGAAGAAAAAATTGTCCTTGGCGTATGCAATGGTTTTCAGGTTCTTATAGAACTAGGATTTTTACCTGGTATTGACACTAACTGGAGTGAAAAGCCACAGGCAGGGCTAGCACCAAACATATCAAACAGATTCGAGTGCAGATGGATTTATGTCAAAAAAGAGAAAACATCCTGTAATTTCTTGAACAATATAAAAAATGGTGATGTTTTTGCAATGCCAATTGCGCATGCCGAGGGAAGATTTATGTTCCCAAAAGAAAAGGAAAAAAGATATTTGCAACATATGCTTGATTATAATCAGATATCACTCAGGTATGTTGATAAAAATGGTGATTATTTACCATATCCCTGGAACCCAAATGGATCGATATTCAACATTGCAGGAGTTTGCAATGAACAGGGGAATGTATTTGGGTTAATGCCACATCCAGAAAGGGCGTTTTTTAATTATCAACATCCAGAATACCATAGAAATAATTCTGATTCACCAGGGAAAAAGATGTTTAGAGGCATTGTAGATTATTTAATAAAAAAATTTTAATCTTAAAAACAAACATTTAAAAATTTATTCTTATTACCGTAAAAAGATTGAAGAATGGAAAAGAGCGGATCAAAATATCCACTTGAATATTTCAAAAATAAAAGAAACTACCGTTGGTATATACTTACAGTTGTGCTCCTAGGGGCTTTTATGTCAGCTCTTGACCTGAATTTGATGAACATTATAAATCCAGAACTTAGGCATGTTTTCCATCAGCCGTTGTTCATCGTTGAATGGGCAACTCTTGGTTATCAATTAACACTCACAGCCTTATTACCTATTCTAGGAAGAATTTCTGATATTATTGGAAGAAAAAAATTTTATAACATTGGTTTTGTAATATTTATAATTGGTTCAGGGATGGTTGGTGTCGGCCTGTCAATGCAATGGATTATTGGCTGGAGAATACTCCAGGCCGTGGGTGCAACATTTTTACAGAGTAACAGTATTGCAATAATTTCAGCAAATTTTCCGGGTAATGAAAGGGGAAAGGCCATAGGAATACAGGGGGCGGTTCAGGCAACTGGAATGGCCTTAGGCCCTTCATTTGGAGGTTTTTTAATTCAATATGTGTCCTGGAATTATGCATTTTATATCAATGTACCTGTTGGTATTGTTGGTACAATCCTTGCGCTTTTGATACTTCCTGAATCAAAATCTGAAGCAGGATATGAAAAAATTGATTATGTCGGTGCTGCATTGTTCACATCTTTTCTTGGTCTATTCTTATTCAATTTTTCCATGAGTTCAAGCAAAGGTTATCCTTTAATGCAAACGTACTTGTTATATATCATATCAATAATTCTTCTAATGGCATTCATTTTTCATGGGCGGAGAATCAAGAATCCAATCATTGATTTTTCACTTTTTAAAAATATTGCCTATGTAGCTGGGAACTTCGCAGGCTTAATTTCATACCTTCTTATTGGTGGAATAATGTTTATTGTTCCTTTCTATTTAGAATATGTTTTATATTACTCACCTGCCCTTGCTGGATCACTTCTCGTAATAATTCCTGCTTTTATGGGTGTAGGTACGCCAATTAGCGGTGCTCTTTCAGATAGAATGGGATCTTATAAATTAACCATAATGGGGTTCATTCTAATGACAATTGCAATATTTTTACTTTCAAATGTTTCTAAAAATACATCCATGTATGAGATTATTTCTCTATTCACTGTCTTAGGTCTTGGCATGGGCGTATTTACTGCCCCTAACAATAGCTCGATCATGGGTATGTCCCCTCCTGGTAAACTCAGTCTTGTAGGTGGTTTTTTGAACATGATGAGAAGTCTTGGCCTTATTTTTGGTGTAAGCATTTCAACATTTGTTTACGAATCCTATATTTTAAATTCCTATTTTGAAGAAAATTCTATGATTGTGCTATCAGCTTTTACCCATGCAATGTTCATCCTATTCATATTTTCAATAATAGGATTGATTTTAACATTAATAAAAAGAAGGGAAACAAAGGAGAAAATTATTGTTTTACCAGAGATCGGGTAATCAACTATTTTTCATTTATATCAGGTATAATTTCAATCATATAACCATTAACAATAGCACTAACAAGTTTTGACCTTCCACGTGTTAAATCCGTCCATAATGTTTTCCTAGATATACCCATCTTTTGTGCAGCTTCTTCCTGTGTTAAGTTTTCTACATCAACTAACCTTAAAGCCTCAATTTCAGATAGGTAAACATAAATTTTACCTGCAGGTGTTCTTCCAATAGGACCAAACATCATTACATTGGGATTGAAAGATATCCATCTTGGTCCTCTTCTTCTTCCTCTCCAAGGCATCATGACCCTTTAAATTAATTGATCTTATTTAAATTCTTTTAAAATTAATTGATAAAGATTTTATATTTAAAATGTAATAATCCTTTTGATTAAAGATGGGTATGATAACAAATCCTTCCGTAAGTATGATTGTTGGTCTTATAGAGAGGGTAAGTGATCTAAAAACCTCCGAGGACATTGCACAGATAGATGATGATTTGGGTATTGAAAAATCTGAATTTTTCCATATAATAGATGATGCTGAATCACTTGAACTGGTTAAGGTTATAGATGGTAACATACAGTTGACAGATTTCGGTAAAAAATTTGTAAACTCAGGAATAAAAGATAGAAAAAAGTTACTTGGTGAAAAAATAAAACAGATTGAACCATTTAAAACCGCGCTAGAAATATTGGAAAAGGCACATAATAAAAAAATGGAAAAAGATAAATTTCTGGAACTAATGAAAAAAAACTTTTACACAATTGACTTAGATAAACTTTTTAAAATCATTGTTAACTGGGGCAGATACACAAAATTAATTGGTTACAGTATAGATACGGATGAAATATACATTTACAAAGGTGATTAATTTCTGTTGGGAAAGATTAATAACTTTTTCTTTATTGTAAGGGAAGAATGAGAATCAGGCAACCCATAATAGGTGTTTTAGGTCACGTTGACCATGGTAAAACTTCCTTGTTAGATTCGATTAGGGGAACCTCTATTGCTAAAAAAGAACATGGTGCTATCACACAGCATATAGGAGCTACAGAAATTCCCATTGAAACAATTTATGAAATATGTGGGCCTATGATTAAGGAAAGGAATTTTAAGGTGCCTGGTTTATTGTTTATTGATACGCCTGGTCATGAGGCTTTTACAACATTGAGGTCAAGGGGAGGATCACTCGCGGATATTGCAATTTTAGTTATAGATATTAGGGAAAAAATAATGCCACAGACTGTTGAAAGCTTAAAAATTTTAAAAAACTATAAAACACCTTTTGTTGTAGCCGCAACAAAAATTGATCTTATTGATGGTTGGAGGAATTCACAAAATAAGCCATTCATTATTGCAAGCAGAGAACAGAATGATTATGTGAGGGAATCACTTGACAGATCAATTTATGAAATTTCAGAACAACTTTACAATCAGGGCTTTTCATCAGAAAGATATGATAGAATTAGTGATTTTACAAAGAACATTGCCATAGTACCCGTGAGCTCTAAACTGAACATAGGAATAGCTGATTTGCTCTTGGTACTTATTGGTCTTGCACAGAGGTATCTTGAAAATGAATTAAAGACAGAGGAGGGTCCAGGTATTGGAACTGTGCTTGAAATTAAAGAAGTAAAGGGCTTAGGAAAAACATTGGATGTTATTCTTTATGAGGGTATAATAAAAAAAGGAGACATAATCGTTTTATCTGGAAAAACAAAACCTGTTGTCACAAAGGTTAAGGTTCTTTTAAAGCCTAGACCTCTTGATGAAATTATGGACCCACGGGACCCTTTCATACAGGTAAAAGAAGTTTCTGCAGCAGCAGGGATAAAAATATCTGCACCTGACATAGATGATGCTCTACCCGGTGGAACATTAAAGGTAGCATCCATAAATACGCTAGATCAGGTAATAAATGAAATTAAAAATGAATCAAAATTATCAATTAATCTGTCTGAAGACGGTATAGTTATAAAGGCAGATGCAAAAGGATCATTGGAAGCTTTGAATTATGAATTAAATTTAATGGGGGTTCCTATTAAAAAGGCTGAAATAGGGGATGTATCAAAAAGGGATATTGTAGATGCTGAAACATCCCCTGATCCTCTAAAAAGAATAATAATCGCGTACAATGTTAAGGTACCTCCAGAACTCCTTTCAGATTCTAAGGTAAAAATAATTGAAAGTAAAGTTCTCTATGAAATAATTGATAAATACAAAGAGATTATTGAAAAGGAAAAGGAAAGAATTGAGGAAGAAAAAAGAGAAAAAATAAACTTCCCTGCAAAGATCAAGGTTTTAGAAGATTTTATTTTCAGGGTATCAAAACCAGCTATTGTTGGAGTTAGAGTACTTGCAGGTACTATAAAGCCAAATTTGAAACTAATGACTGAAGAAGGAAAAAATATTGGTGAAATAAAAAGTATAAGAGATAAGGAAAAGACGCTAAAAGATGCAATTATGGGTCAGGAAATTGCTGTTTCTATTTCAGATGCTGTAATAGGAAAAAATGTTAAACCTGGTGATATTTTATATTCTGATTTGTCCGAGGAAGATGTTAAAAAATTGGCAAATGTAGAATTAACATATGAAGAAAAAGAAACATTAAATGAAATAATTTCTATAAAAAGAAGGGAAAAACCATTTTGGGGTATGTAAATTTATTTAATCAGATAATAACCTGCACTTTTTTGCCTTGCTATTCTTTTCACATAACCTTTATTCATTAATTCTTGCAAAGCATTATTTACAAGACCCTTACCCATACTTGCGGCCTTCATTATATCATCTGCAGTTTTTAACTTATCTTCTGATGATGCGCCCAGTTTTTTCATCGCTTCATATACTTTCTTTGCATTTGGAGTCAATGTTTCATCAGCCATATTGTATCACCTTCAAAATCTTTATCTATATACGTTATATTTATAAAATATTTAAATTTTTTTAATGTTTTTTAAAATAATTTTATGGAGAATTTTTATAATTATCCTCATCCAAAAAAAGTTTTTATAACAAACCTTAATACACCTAGCTATTGAGCGATGTTCCATCAGGAGAAGCTCAGGATGTGTAGAATATGGCAAAAAATATGTATGATTTCATAAGCGAGATATGGAAAAGACCAAGAGAGGGCTGGTTAGGGGAATTACAGTGGGAAAGAATGATCTCATGGAGAAAGGGACCTGCTGTTGAACGTGTAGAAAGACCAACGAGACTTGATAGGGCTCGAGCATTGGGTTATAAGGCTAAGCAAGGGATTATAGTTGTAAGATCAAGGGTAAGGAGAGGAGGTCTTAATAAACCAGCAATAAGGGCAGGTAGAAGACCTAAGAGAAGGGGAATTTTGAAAATAACAATGAAAAAGAATCTTCAACGGATTGCAGAGGAAAGGGCAGGAAAAAGATACCCAAATATGGAGGTACTGAATTCATATTACGTTGGTGAAGATGGCCTATATAAATACTATGAAGTAATTCTTGTTGACAGAAATCATCCAGCAATACTTAGTGACAAAAATCTGTCCTGGATTGCACACCAAAAAGGCAGAGTATTTAGAGGAAAAACATCTGCAGGTCAGAAAGGAAGAGGTCTTAGAAAATCAAGAGGCATTTAAAGTTAAATGAAAATTTTACAAATTTCTGACCTTGCACCACCTCACATAGGTGGTGTTGAAAAGGTTGTTTGGAAATACGGAAAATTGCTTTCAGAAAAGGGGAATAAAGTGAGCATACTTACTTCTAGGCTTCAATATACAAAAGATCACGAGTTTATAGAGAACATTGAATACATAAGGGTTCCAAAATATGCTCTTACATTTCCATCCCTTTATACAAATGATTTTGACATTATTCATTCGCATTCATATTTTTCATTCTTTGGATTAGGTTTAGAAAAAAAAATTAAGGGAAGCGTCATAATAAAGCACATTCATAGCGTATATGAGAACGAGCTTGAGAATTTTACAGGATGGTCATTTTCAAGAATTTTTTCTCTTTTTGAAAAAACACTTTTAAAATCTGACTGTACTGCTATCATAGTTCCAAGTGAATTCACAAAAAATAAATTAATTGAATATGGTATAAATAAGAAAATATATGTAGTACCACACGGTGTAGAATATTCCAACTTTTTATCAAAAGAAAGGGCTAGGGAAATCTTAGGAGTTCCAAAGGATAAAAAAGTAGTGGGTTTTGTAGGAAGAATGTCAAAGGGTAAAGGGCCTCAGGACATAGCAATGATATGGGCACAGGTTATGAAAAAAATCAAAGATGCAACCCTTGTTTTTGTGGGCCCAGAACCGGACATTAAAACATCGGGTATAAAGGGAAATACAGATGAGGTGAAAAAAATCCTTAAAGCATCAAATTCTATTGAAAATGTAATTTTTGCAGGAAAAGTAGATGATGATAAAATGCCTATATATTTTTCATCTTTTGATGTCTTTGTTTTACCAAGCATAAATGAGGGTTTTGGATTATCTATTTTAAATGCAATGGCAGCGGGTGTTCCTGTGGTAGCGTATAATAATAGTGCAATATCAGAAGTTGTGAATGATTATGGAATACTTGTACCTACGCGTGACATTAATGCCCTTAGAGATGCAATAATATCCTTACTGACTGATAAAAATTTATATTTGGAATATTCAGAAAAGGGGAAAATGAGGGCATCTAAATTTACTTGGGAAATTGCTGTTAAAAAGCTTTTAAATATTTATTCCAATTATGTTTGAGATTTTTTATATTTTAAAGCGTTCAATACAAGACCGTAATGAAGCTTTGAAGGGTTTAATGGCCTGCTCTTAAATTCAGGATGGTATTGTGATCCCACGTAAAAGGGATGATCCTTCAATTCAAACACTTCCATTCTTCTTCTCGTCTGATCCACGCCAGTGAAAATCATTCCATGATCCTCTATTTCTTTTATATAATCTGGATTTACCTCAAACCTATGCCTGTGTCTTTCATATATAATTTCTGTACCATATAAATTTTCAGTAATGCTCCCTTTTTTCAGTATCACTTTCTGCGATCCTAATCGCATTGTTCCCCCGAGATTATCTACATTTTTTTGCTCAGGCATTAGATCTATGACAGGATGCTTTGTATTGGGATAAAATTCTGTACTGTTTGCATCTTTGTAATTTAATACATTTCTTGAAAATTCAACTACCGCCATTTGAAATCCCAAACAAATGCCTAAGAAGGGTATTTTATTTTCTCTCGCATATTTTGCAGCCAATATTTTACCTTCCGTACCTCTTACTCCAAAACCACCAGGTATTAAAATACCGTGAACACCCTCGAGATTTTCTTTCCCGTTTTCAAGTGCTTCAGAATCAATCCATTTCAAATTTATCTTTACTTCAAGAGCTGATGAAACATGTGTAAATGATTCTATGTGACTTAGATAAGAATCCTTTAGATGAACATATTTTCCAACAATTGCTATTGTAACCTCATCCTTTGGGTAATAAAGCTTTGAAAGATATTCCTTCCATTTTCCTAGATCCGTTTTTGTGCCATCTATATTAAGCTTTTTTTCTATGTATTCATCTACCCTTTGTTCTTCAAACATAACTGGAACTTCATACACGGACCTTTTTGCATCAGGTGCACTTATAACCGCTTCAAGAGGCACATCGCAAAAATCTGATATCTTTTCCTTTGTTTCCTTTGTTAATGGTACTTTGCATCTGCCTACAATCATGTCTGGCTGTATACCTAAAGCCCTTAACTCTTTTACACTGTGTTGTGTTGGTTTTGTCTTCTGTTCTCCAACAACATCGATTATTGGTACAAGGGTAGTGTGTATAAATAATCTATTACCTTCTCCAAGCTCTCTACCTAATTGCCTCAATGCTTCAAGAAAAGGCATAGATTCAATATCGCCTACAGTTCCTCCAACTTCAACTAAAATAACATCTGCATTTGTAAGATTAGCTACCCTTTTAATTCTTCTTTTAATTTCATCTGTTATGTGCGGTATTATTTGCACCGTTTTTCCAAGGTAATCTCCCTTCCTTTCTTTTTCTATAACTGACTGGTAAACCTTTCCGGTTGTAATATTATTTTCAGTAGTTAGTGAAATGTCCAAAAATCTTTCATAATTTCCTAGATCAAGATCAACTTCTGTGCCATCATCAAGAACAAATACTTCACCATGTTGGTAAGGATTCATGGTACCTGCATCATAATTTATGTATGGATCAATTTTTATTACTGTTACTTTTAAACCTTTAACCTGTAACAATTTGCCTATGCTAGATGTGGTAATACCTTTTCCTAAACCTGAAATAACTCCACCTGTAACAACTATTAACTTCATGCATACTAATATTGTTATCCATAAAATAAACCTTTTTGAAATTTAATTTTAAAATAAAAAATTATTTGCCAACCATTTGTGCAATGGTTGTGTTTATGTAATCCGCTTCCTCCTTTTTCAAGATTGCAGCACCTATGTATCCCTTGGGTAAGAAAGTAAATTCCACGTTATATCCTGAAATTTTTGTACCATACGGATTCACTGGCACTTTTGTTGAAATTTTAATGAAACTACCTTTTAACATTGAAGATACATTTGCAGATATGCTGGATATGTTTGAAAGACTGACTATAAATGAGCCATTGCTGTTAAGATACTTGTTTATTTCTTGGATATCCACGATTGAAAGACTTTTTTGGATTAATCCAGCCGTCGCTACTCCACCAAATAATAATGCCATACTACCACCTTTGCCCCTAGAAAGGAAAATGAAGTTTTTATTTGTTATGTATATAGTTCCAGAGTATTGTGGCCTGCTTACTAACTTATTATCTATTTTTAAAAGTATAGCACCAGGATGACCGAATAGAAGAGCTTCCTGCTCAGAAATTGGTTGATTCTGGTGACCATTTTGAGTGGTATATTGCTGTCCCATCTGTTGGACACCGACATTTTCTGGATAGGTTGTAGGAGGTATGTTCTGTTGAGGTTGAAATCCACTTGGGTTTTGATGCTGCGGTGGATAATTAGGTTGAGGACCTGGTGGTGTTTGAGATCCATAATAGCCAGGATACTGCTGTTGAGGTGGTGGATAATTTGGTGGTGGGCCTGGTGGTGCCTGCTGCCCGTAATAACCCGGGCCTTGAACATACTGCTTTGGCCTTTTGCGCTTCATTAGAATGAAAAGAATAATAATAACAACTACGATAATAATCACTATTAAAATTATCAAAAGCCATGGGAAAGGGGTAGATTTTGATACATTTAAAGGCACAACTAGGGATTTTCCTTCAACATTTATTATTCCGGTAGTGTATTGTGCAGAATAACCTGAAGGGAATGAAATTTTATAATTATAAGTACCATTCTTTACTATAAAAGTAATGGATGTTCCAGTAGTGGATTTTGTTGTTCCATTTAATGTCACAGACCATGATGTTCCTGATGGAAGACCTGTCTCTTGGAATATGATGAAATATTCATTCTGTTGTGTCTGAACAAAAATTACATATTTTGTAATGCTTGAACCAGACACCGTAATTGTTCCAGAATACTGTGCCGTTGAATAGCCTGGAATTTGTTGAATTGAATATGTATATGTTCCATTTGGCTCGTAAAAAGTTATTGATGTTGTGGAGGATGTATTTTTAGTTCCATTTAATGTGACAGACCATGATGTTCCTGGTGGTAATCCAGTTTCTACAAATATGATAGTATATGTTTTAACCGTTATTAAAGTGAATTTTATTGACTGCAAAACAGAAGTTCCATTTACTGTTATTGAACCTGATGATGGCGAGATGGAATATCCGCTAACAGAACCTATGGAATAGACATATGTCCCATTTGGTTCATTAAATGTTATTGTACCTGTTGTTGATGTTTCTGTTGTTCCATTTAATGTCACAGACCATGATGTTCCTGTTTTTAACCCACTTTCTTTGAAAACAACATTATAAACTTTGACAAAATTTGCCTGTTCAGTTATTGGGGAATTCATATCAATTGTTGTGCTTTCCATTTTTCCTGAATAGCTCCCATTCCCATTGCCAGCCCAAGAAACAAACTTAAAACCAGTATTTGCTTTTGTATATATATTTATTAAAATTGAAGCATTATACCATCCGCTTCCGGGATAAACAATTCCACCATTTGATGGATTTGCAAGCATTGTCAAATAATACTGGGTAATATATGTGACATTTACTCCAGTGTTTGTACCATTCACAGTGATTGTTCCTTTTGATTGTGTTAAAATAAACTGGACGCCTGTACTCCCAGAAATTGGCGTCTCTATAGAATAAGAATAAGATCCATTAGGCTCAGCAAATTTAATTGTGTTCCCGGATGATGATTCTTTTGTTCCATTTAATGTCACAGACCATGGTGTTCCTGATGGTAATCCAGTTTCTACAAATTTTATGTTATATGTAACAATAGTGAATGTTATCAAAATATTTAAATTAGCTCCATTCACAATAAATGTTCCTGATGATGGGCTTGGCTTATACCCTGGAACTAGGCCAATTCTATATGAATATGATCCATTTGGTTCAAGAAATGTTATATTTGTTTTATTACTTAAAAGGGATATGGAATTAACATTTACAGACCATGATGTTCCTGATGGTAATCCTGATTCTATGAAATTTGCTAAGTAAAGGTTTGCAAATGAAATGCCCACAGGATAAATGCCAATGTTATATGATGATAAAGCATTTGTGGAAAGATTAATTATAGATATATTGTTCAAACTATTGTCTGCAACATAAAGGCTGTTGTTTTCAGGTGAAAGATATATGCCAATGGGATTTGCATTTGATGGTAATGAAATACTATAAGACTTTGTGTTTGTTGTTAAATTCAACACAGATATTGTGCTGTTGTAGTAACTAGTAACATAAGCATTATAATCTCCTGGGCCAAGGGTGATGCTTGAAGGATCCCAATCTGTTGAAATGTTTTTCAAAATGGAAAATGTTTTTGTACTTATAACAGAAAGGTGACTGCCATAATCGATCCCTGACCCATAATATTCATTTATAAGAACATATAAATAATTGCCATTTGAAGAAATTGCTAATCCATTTACAGGATAATTAGAAACTGTAATTTGCTTAAAAAGAGACATTGTATTAAGATTAATAACAGATATATTTCCATCGGCATTACTCACATAAGCAAATGTATTGTTCGGGCTAAATGCAACTCCATCAGGAATGCTTGTAGCATATGATGATGATAAATAACCACCGGGATTTCCACCTACGTTAACAATATAATTTGTGTAAGTTTTTGTATTTATTATATTCACGGTCCCACTAGCACTATTTCCGACAACAACAAACAGACCATTTGGTGTTATTCCTATTGACCCTGGCGAATTACCAACATTAATAGATTTTATCACAGTGTTTGAAGCAGTACTAATCACGGATACATTATTACTGTTGTAATTGGAAACATATATATAAGAACCGTTAGGTGATGTTACGATTCCAAAAGGTAAATATCCTACAGTAATGTTCTTTATAATCTGCATTGTTTCTCTGTTAAAAACAGTTACAGTATTAAGATATGGACTTCCATCTGTGACATATCCATACTTCAATTCACCTGACACCACACTGGGGTTAATTTCCTTTGAACTATTTTGTTTTTGAACATTGAGATTACTGAATGTTGAAAATACTACTACTATTATTACAAATAATATGAATAATCTAAATACCCCCTTTTTCATAAATATTTAATATTTTAACAATATATAAATTTTTTGAATTATTTTGCTGTGGTGAGGGCTTTTTAATCATTTATTACACGTATTTTAGGTAAGATCATTTCTTTCATCAAAATTAGTTAAATTTTATTGTATTTTTAAGCTTCTGTAATAAATTGATTACTGTAATT
>JBMFTB010000016.1:0-28406 GCA_049967255.1 Thermoplasmata archaeon | reverse complement strand
TTCAATGAAACTCCGCTCACGGGTGGAGCAGGAGACCAGCAACAAGCTCCGAAGCTTTAGCGAGGAGTAGCTGACACTCCATCAATGAACCCTGATAATTATTTTTTAATGCTCAAGGAAAACGCTGATAAAATATATGAGGTAGCTGAACTTGCAAGATCAAGGGGCTATGATCCAGAGGATTTTATTGAAATACCCAGGGCGGAGGATCTTGCATCCAGGGTTGAGCAGCTCATAGGTTTTAAAGGTATTGCTGAAACAATAAGGGAATTTTCAAAGAAATATGACAGGGAAACAGTAAGTATAATGACAGCTCGAGAAATAGCAAAAAGGCTATCAAATGATAAAAATAAAGCACTGGATATATCCATAAGGGTGGGTCTTGCAATTCTTACTGAAGGTATACTCGTTGCACCCTTAGAAGGTATTTCTGAAATAAAGATTAGAAAAAATGCTGATGGGTCTGATTATTTAGCTATTTATTATTCTGGGCCAATAAGGGGAGCTGGGGGAACAGGCCAGGCACTGAGCGTTCTTATCGGAGACATTGTAAGACGGGATCTAGGCATTGGAAGGTTCAAGCCATCAAATGAGCTAGTTGAAAGGTACAAAGAAGAAATTCAAATTTACAAAAATGTTGAACATTTGCAGTACAATCCATCACCCAAGGAAATAGAAATTGCCATAAAAAACTGTCCTGTATGCATTGATGGTGAAGGTACTATTGAAAACGAGGTTTCAGGATTCAGGGATCTGCCAGAGGTAGAAACAAACAGGGTAAGGGGAGGTATGTGTCTTGTTGTTGCAGAGGGTCTAATACAAAAATCAAGAAAGATTAAAGGCATAGTTGAAAAAATGGGAATAGAAGGATGGAATTTCATAGACAATCTAATAAAGGATGAAAAATCAGCAAATGGTGAAGAGAAGGGGTCAGAGAAGTTTATAGAGGACATAGTTGCAGGCAGACCAGTATTTTCACACTCTGAAAGGAAAGGAGGCTTTAGGTTAAGATATGGTAGGTGCAGAACTGGTGGCCTAGCAACTGTATCAATAAATCCCGCTACCATGGTACTGATGGATAATTTTATTGCAGGGGGAACACAGCTTAAACTGGAATTCCCTGGTAAGGCTGCTGGTATGACAGCATGCGAATCCATAGAGGGTCCGATAGTGCTTCTGAATAATGGAGATTTAGTTCAGGCCAATAGCATTGAAGAAGCAGAAAAAATTAAAGATAGGGTAATAAAAATATATGACAATGGCGAAATTCTTATACCATTTGGTGAATTCCTTGAAAACAATTACCCTCTCAGGCCAGGTGCATTTACCCAAGAATGGTGGCAAAAAATTGCAAAATCTAGAAATTTGGAAATTCTTGAAAACCAGGATTTTGAATACTATTTTGATATTTCTGTTAAATATAACATACCATTGAATCCAAGGTTCAACCTTTTCTGGCATGATATGGACATAGATGAAATTTTGAAATTGAGGAAATTTTTAATTGAAAAATCCATTTTTGAAAATGGAAAATTGCTTATTGAAAAAAACAATGAAATAAAAAATATTCTTTGCGAACTAGGTGTTCTTCATATTGAAAGGGAAAAATATGTCATAGAAAAATACGCAAAAGTACTTCCAGCAATGCTTGGTCTTGGCATGAATGGTTCAAGGATTGTGGAGGAAAAAGCTGTCCAGGAAAAAATTTCAGATCCTATTGAACTCATAAATTACCTTTCAGGAATAAAAGTTTATCCTAGGGCCCCGACAAGGGTTGGTGCAAGAATGGGACGCCCGGAAAAGGCTGCGGAAAGGAAAATGAAGCCGCCAGTTAATGTTCTATTTCCTATAGGTGAAACAACTGGAAACAGGAGATCCATTTCCCTGCTTATAAATGATGAAAAGGAAAAAATAACTGTAACAATGGGTATAAGGATATGTCCAAAATGCGGTAAAAAAACGTATAAGGCAAGGTGTGAAAAATGTGGATCAAGAACAAATTTTACTGAAAATGTTCAGGATATTGATCTATCAATCGGAAGTTTATGGAAAGAGGCAATGGAAAATCTTGGAAATTTGCCTGATGTTGATTTTGATGTAAAAGGTGTAAAGGGTTTGATATCAAAGGAGTTGCTTCCCGAACCTCTTGAAAAAGGTATATTAAGAGCAATAAACAATGTATGGGTTTACAAGGACGGTACAGCCAGGTTTGATATGAGTAATCTTGCCATTACGCATTTCAGGATTAAAGAAATTGGTCTTACAGCAGAAATGGCCAGGAAAATGGGTTATGAATATGATATCAATGGCAATCCAGTACAAAATGATGATCAGGTATGTCAAATAATGCCCCAGGATATTATTATATCCAGGAACGGTGCAAGCTACCTTTTAAATGTTTCAAGGTTTGTGGATGACCTTTTGGAAAAATTTTACCATATGGAGAGGTTTTACAATTTAAAAAATGAAAGCGATCTCATCGGCCAGCTTGTTATGGGTATTTCTCCCCATACTTCTGGAGCAGTTTTGGGCAGGATCATAGGTTTTACAGATCTTTCAGCATGTTTCGCACACCCATTCTTCCATGCTGCAAAAAGAAGGAACTGTGATGGTGATGAGGATGGAATAATGTTACTTCTCGATGCTCTAATAAATTTTTCAAGGCATTACCTTCCATCTACAAGGGGAAGCCTAATGGATGCACCGCTGTTTCTTTCAATTAGAGTAGATCCAAGGGAAATAGACAAGGAAGCACTTAATGTTGACATTATGTGGGAATATCCTCTTGAATTCTACAACGCAGCAATGAAGAATATGAAACCTTCAGACATTTCAGATATTATGGAAACGATAAAAAACAGGTTGGGTAAGAGTGATGAACTAACAAATTACGGTTTTACAAATGATACGCCTGATATAAACAAGTGTGTCAGGGAAAGTGCATATAAAACTTTAAAATCGATGGATGAAAAAACGGATGCGCAGCTTTTGCTATCTAAAAAGATCAGGGCAGTGGATGAAACAGATGTAGCGAACAGGATCGTTTCCCATCATTTTATACCAGATATAATGGGTAACATGAGGAAATATGGTACACAGCAGTTCAGGTGTGCAAAATGTAACAAGAAATACAGGAGAATGCCTCTGACAGGCAAATGCGAGTGTGGTGGAAATTTACTTTTAACAACATCTGAAGGAAATATTACAAAATACCTGGATATTTCCAAAAAGGTTTCCGATGAATTTAACATAAACAACTATACCAAGCAAAGATTATTATTTGCGGAAGAGGCTATAAGAACCATGTTCTCGAAAGAAAACAAAAACGATAAAAAATTGGAGGATTTTATATGAATGCCGTTCTTTTTGTTCTAGGTCCTGCAGGATCCGGGAAATCCACATTTTCAGGTTCTTTCCAGGAATGGATGAGGAGCAATGGATACGATGCAATTACTGTAAATCTTGATCCGGGTGCAGAGTTTCTCCCGTACGAGCCTGATGTGGATGTTAGGAACTATATACACCTCCAGGAGATCATGGATGATTACGGCTTAGGCCCAAATGGAGCACAAATCCTAGCAGCGGATTTAATAGCGAACCAGCTGGATGATATAAAAGGAGAAATAGATGATTTTGAGACAGATTATGTTATAGTAGACACGCCTGGCCAGCTTGAACTTTTTGCTTTCAGGACTTCAAGTGAATTTCTGCTGGAGCGTCTTTCAGAAAAGAGGGGTTTCATATCTTTTTTGATGGATCCTATGGTTGCAATTTCCCCTTCAGGATATGTGTCACTTTTAACTCTTTCTGCAAGCGTCTTTTTCAGGTTTTATACGCCTTTTTTGAACGTTATAAACAAGATAGATTTGCTTGGCGATACAGATATTTCAAAATTAAAGATCTGGTCAAATGATCCTGAAATACTATACGATGATTTAAGGGATGAAAAGCCAAGCATGAATAATATATACTTACTTGAAGTGCTTAAGTCAATGCAATCCATTGGAACATCAAATAGGCCATTATTCTGCTCATCAAAGGAATTGAAGGGTATGGAGGAAATATATTCAAACATTCAAATGATATATTCGGGTGGCGAAGATCTAGAAAAAAGATGAATCTGATTTTATTTTATAATGCTTTAATTTTTTTTAGCTTGATTTTAAAATGCTAAACATCCAATAAATATTAAATCTTTTATCTTAAAGCAATGAAATTATTCCACAATGAAATTTTATATTTCAAAAAAATTGAGGTCTTAATATTTAAATATAAAACATTTTTCATGCATCATCTCTTCAAAAGTTGAACGTCCAATGCATCAGTGTTAAATATTGCGTAGTATCCATCTTTTGCAGCACCAGGGTTAAAAAAAAGTGTATTCTTTACTTTTATTATCCCCCTATCTTCATGGATATGCCCGGACATAACTACCTTTGGCACTCTTTCATCAACAGCTTTCCTAATACCCCTATTACCTGCATGCCCGTTTCTTACATTATCAAGTATTCCATGTGGTGGCTGATGTAGCATGAGCATGGTATTTTCATTAATATTATTCGCGAGAAAATCATAAGCCTCATCATCTGTATATCCTATACCCATATTAATAAAATTAAAATCTGAACCCCCTAGACCAACTAAATCTATTCCATTGAAATTTATTTTATTTTTGTGCATATTGATCATGTTCACCTTACTTATATAATTTAAAACTTCGGGTGGATCACAGTTTCCGGGTATTGCAAGAACAGGAAACCTATCAGTAAAAATGTCCATAACAAATTCAGCAGGACCAAAATTTGTAAGATCACCAAGAAGAATTACAGCATCAACGCCATGTTTATTCCCTAGTTCTTCAATGAAGTAATGGGTAACAGTTGAATGGAGATCTGATAGAACCAAAAATTTCATCCTTTCACCTTATTCAGGTTCCAAAGTTCCATGATTCAATATATTTCTTTTGCTTTTCGTTTAATGCATCTATGTCTATATTAAAAACATACCTTGATATGTTCGCTACCTCAATGTCTATGTCCCTTGGTACAGGATATACCTTTTTTTCAAGGATTGTATGATTTTTTACAATGTATTCAGCCGTGAGTGCCTGAATTGAAAATGAAAGGTCCATAATTTCAACAGGATGCCCCTGGCCTCCAACAAGATTTATTAGCCTTCCTTCACCAAGGAGATATAATTTTTTTCCATCTTTAAGGATGTATTCATCGACATATTTTCTTACCGTTCTCTTTTCCTTCGAAAGAGAAGAGAGATGTTCCTTGTTTATTTCAACGTCAAAATGACCTGCGTTTGCAAAAATACATTTGTCCTTTGCAATTTTGAAATGTTCTTCCCTTACAACATCCGTCATGCCAGTGGCTGTAATGACAATGTCAGCATCCTTAATTGCATCCTCCATTTTTTTTACATAAAAGCCATCCATGTATGCCTCAACTGCCTTTACAGGATCTATTTCAGTAACAGTAACCCTTGCACCCATGCCCTTCATCCTCATTGATATGCCTTTTCCGCACCATCCATAGCCAGCTACAACAACATTTTTGCCGGCTATTAAAATATTTGTTGTACTCATTATACCATCAAGAGTGCTCTGGCCCGTACCATACCTATTATCAAAAAGGTGTTTCATTTCTGCATCGTTTACATCGAACATTGGGAATTTTAGTACGCCCTCCTTCTCCATTATTTTTAAACGAAGAACACCCGTCGTGGTCTCCTCATTACCTCCAAGAATTTTTAAATTCCTTTCCCTGTGTATAAGCGTTGTTAGATCCCCTCCATCATCTATAATAATATCTGGATCATTATCAAGAACCTTGTTAAGACTTTCATAATATTCATCCTTTGTTTGCCCTCTTTTTGCATAGACATTCATTTCCCTTGACAATGTTTTAGCAACATCATCATCTGTTGTTAAAGGATTGCATGATGTAATGTAAACATTCGCACCACCATCTTTTAGCGTTTTTGCCAGTATACCTGTCTTTGCCTCCAGATGTAAAGCCAAACCTATTTTAATACCCCGGAATGGTTTCTCTTCAGCAAACCTCTTCCTTATTTTAGAAATTATACCCATCCTGCTTTCTGCCCAGTAAAGTTTTTCTTCACCAGCATCCATAAAAGATCACTAAAGTCAATATGCAAATTGAATCTTAAACCTTTTGTGACTGAAGATAATTATTAATGTATGTCCAGTTGACCATAAACACGTAAACCCATTGAGAACCATCCTGTGTAGAATTGTAATAAACTTCCTGGAAAGGCTCATGGAAAAATTTATTAAACGATGCGTTTGACATCATTACGGGTGGATCGTATGATGGATGGGTTCCAAGTTCATATCCATATACGCCGTTATAAAACATATTTGAATTTATGAGTACATATCCTATCTCTGGATATGTGCCGTTGAGTCCCTCAAGCTCATAAATAGTGCTATTCCAATCAGTTGAGTTCCAAATTTTATATGTATATTCAAAAGTTGAATTGAATCCCAATGCTTCAAGATACAAACCATCAACTGCATCAGTTGCAACTGAATATTTTTTGTTACCATATTCTTCTAGCCAGTTTATTCCACTCATCATAACAGGTGTTACGTAATTCTGTGAAGTTTCGCTTACCTGGTTAATGAATGGATATGCTGTTACCACTGATAGTAAAACAGTTACAATGATTATTGTAATAAACAATGGTCTCAAATTTTTATATCCCCTAGGTTTTTTTATGTATATCCTTCTTATTTCATTTGGAAATGTTATTACCATAGGGGCAGCCAGCCTGTTTTCACTACCCAGTACAGTACCGCCAAAGTTGTTTTGTTGGGGTGGATAAATATATATAACATCTCTATTTCTTACTTTTATAGTATAATGCCTTAATGTTTTGTAGAATGAATAAACACCTATGCCCGCAAAAATAGAAAATGGTTCAAAAATATATTCAAGATATCTGTATGGAATTAAAACACCGTTCCATGTAATTAATGAAAATATCATAGATATGGAAAGAAAGAATATCCAGCCACCCAGTATAATTTCACCGTACGGATATTCCTTAACATTTTTAACACCAACACCAACAAATCCGAGCGTAACAATAAATGGTATTGAAAGAAAAATGCCCATTTCAGAAATTTTAATACCTTTTATTCCTATTGTTATTAGTAGTATCAGAATGCTAAGGGACAGAAATATTGTAAAAGCATAATAATAGATGTCCTTATAATCGAATTTATTCGTTTTTAAAACCATTAAGAAATATTTCCTCGCATATTTAACAGTGGTTAATAAAATAAAAAGTAAAATATAGAATAGTGCGATAACAAGATACCATGGTAGCAAGCCAAGAAATGCACCTGTGATAAACCCGTACATTGAGGGAATAAATGTAAGCCAGAAAAAGAAAGTAGTAGATGTAAAAGCTAAAAGATAAATAATATCATACTTATAATTCCTATAATCTTTTTCAACAATTTTTTTAAAGTATATTATGCCTATAATTGAAATAATGTACATATAAGTGGTTAAATGGTGGGATAGAATAAGTGCAAGGGATGAAAATGCAAGAGGGATGTAATACTTCACGTTATTCTTTGTATATATGAAAAGAAGAATTGATAATAAAAGAAAAACATGTCCGAAGACAAGGAGACCGACCATTGATGTTTCAAATACTTCCATTGGGTTTACTGCAAGAAACAATGCAGAAAAAATTCCAATAAAGTCAGAACCTGTAATTTTTTTTGCAATTAAATAAATGATTGGAATTGTTAAGCCAGCAAATATGGGTGGAAAATGCAAAAGTAAAGTTTGAACACTAATCCCTGTTAGATCATGTAAAAAAATCATCGTCCAATAAAACATAGGGAAATCCCCATATCCCGAGGTGCCCCATATGGACGGAAGCGTTGTAAATATCTGTCCAAGATTAACAAAAGCAGTAGTTAAATCGTAGTAAATACCAAAATCCACGCCCCAGATGGCGTATCTCAAAGATGGTAAAGATCTTAACAGAACACCCACTAATGTTATCAAAGAAACAATAATCCAGATGCGAACTTCAGTTCTTCTTTTATCATTTTTATCCATAAATTCTATTGGTAATATACATATGAATATCTTAAATCTTTCTTAATTTTTACCTTTTACGTTATTATTAAATAGACAAATTCTTTGTAGGAATTAATGTTTGATCCAGCGGTATTTCTTGCAGCAATGGGAATAACACTTCTTGAAATTTCGGAAGCTTCAGCAGTTGCTCTTGCATTGTATGCTGAAGGAGGTTCAAGGGCATTTGTTTATGTTTCCTTTGGCATTGCAATTGTTCTTATAATTACATTTATAGTTGGTCAAGAAATTTCCCTTCTTCCAATACTATTTGTCAGATTAGTTGCAGGCTTTCTGTTGCTTTACTTTGGAATTAGACTGGCAAGAAGCGCCAGAAGGGCTGTATTACGATCAAGAAAAGGGAATGGAAACTCAGAGGAGAATGTTGAAAGGGGATTATTTTATACTGGCTTTTCGGTGGGCGCGGTTGAGGCGTTTGAAGCCGCAATAGTTCTAGTTGCTTTGATACCTATAAATTATACTTCAACATTTTTAGGTCTTGTTACAGGATTGATAATAGTGGCTATTGCTACAGTGATTCTCAGAACACAGATAAGAAAGATTAAACAGGCAAACATGAAAATTGCAGTCTCTGCATTACTTTTATCATTTTCATTATTCTGGGTTCTTGAAGCATTTATTGAGACATCAGATCTCTATTTGATATTTTTCTTTGCAATATTCTTCTTAGGCGTGTATTTATTTGCACATAGAAAATAACAATATATAAATTTTCGAAGAAAAAATTATATACGTTGAAAGCTATTTCATTTGCATCATGAATGGTAATGTTATTAGTTCACCATATCCCGCAGAAATAGAGAAATTTTTAACAGGAAAGGCTGGTACATCTTTAATAATAAAAGGTCCGCCTGGTGCAGGTAAAACAACACTTGCATTGCAAATTCTAGAAAGATTAAGCAATAAATATAAAATAATATATTTTTCAACAAGGGTAGGTGATGAAAGCCTATATCAGCAATTTCCTTGGTTAAGATCTCTTGAGAAAAATATTAAACTCTTAATTTCTTCAAAATTGTTTTTGGAGGAAATATCAAAAAACAAAAGAATTGAGGAAAAGCCTGTAAAAGAATATGGTAAAAGGTTATTAAAGGAAATGACTGGAGAAGGTCAGCCTCAGGTCTACAGGTCTATGTTCAATTACTATTTTAAAGATTCATTGGTTCCTGAAATTAAAAAACTTTACGACGATATAGAAATGAATTTACCTCAAAAGACAATAGTCGTTGTTGATTCAATAGAAGGTATAACGTCAAAATATAATATTCAGGAGAATAATTTTGTTTACATGCTTCAGAAAGATATAGTTGAGAGTGCACAGGCAAGCATAATATTTGTTTCAGAAAAGGATTCCTTGGGCCCAGAGGATTATGTATCTGATGGTTTAATTTATGAAAGACACTCTATTGAGGATGGAAGAAGGATTAGGATCATGACTTTAAACAAGCTAAGGGGTATTGAAATTGGTCAGTCAAGCTTTGCATATACTTTGGATGGTGGAAGATTCAGAGTATTTTATCCTGAAAATTACTATTTTGAAAGTAAAAATTTTGTAGTATCTAAGAATACGAATAATAGATATAAGGTAGGAATACTTGGGTTTGATAATTTATTAAATGGTGGCCTTTTTCCAGGATCCTTTTTTACAATAGAAGTTGATAAAGAGGTTTCACAGGATGAATTGAAATTATTTCTTAGACCATTCGGTTTGAATTTTCTTATGAATAATATTGGTATACTTATGATTCCCCCTGGTGGATGGTCAGTTGAAAAACTCAAAAATGATCTCGTAAGGTTTATTCCAGAAAAAATTTTTGAAAATAGAATAAGGTACATAGATTATCTTGCTCAGGAATCCAAAGCAAAATATCTTGTTCCTGCAGGTGGTAATGACTACAATGAAATAAATGAGAGACTTTTTAAGGCGATGCTCGAATTGTCTGGAATGGAAAACAAACCCATATTGCATTTCATTGGGATGGATACATTAGAATACGTGAAGGGTAAAGAAACAGCAATCAAGGAAATATTCAATATGTCACAGGCAATAAAATCATCTAATGATATTGGTATATCTGTTGTAAGAATAGGTCAATCGCTGACGGAAGAAATAATAAATATATCAGATTATTATATAAAGCTTATATCAATAAACAGTGTCCCTTTCATTTATGGAATAAAGCCTAGAACAGTCTATTATGCATTAGAAGTAGATCAAGAAAAGGGATTTCCAAATATAAAATTATCTCCAATGTTATAAAAAAAAATTTACTGGGGTCTTTCGTATTTGGCCCACCATTCATCTACCATCTTTTGTATTTCCTTTATTTTTTCCGGCTCTGAAAATAGGTGCCTGAATCTTCCCTGTGGCTTCAAATATTCTTCTACAGGTTTTCTCTGTTTTGGCATGTATGTTATTTTTCTATGCTCAAGGTCTCCGTTCTCCACTTCCCATAGAGGAAATATGCCTGTTTCTGTAGCCAATCTCATAATTTCTATTGTTTTGCTTGGGTCATGCCTCCAACCTGTTGTACAGCTAGAAATTGTATGAATGAATTTCGGACCTTTAATACTCAAAGCCTTTTGAACCTTGTTTTTGAAATCAGGGAGGAATGCAGGGTTTGCCGTTGCAACATACGGTATTTTATGCGCAGCCATAATATCTGCTATTGGTTTTTTGAATTCTTCTTTTCCAACAGGTTTTACGGGACCTACCTGGGTCGTGGTTGTCCAAGCACCAAAGGGTGTTGATGATGATCTCTGTATGCCTGTGTTCATATATGCTTCGTTATCATAGAGAATATAAAGTATATCATGCCCTCTTTCTGCCATACCGCTAAGGCTCTGTATACCGATATCGGAAGTACCTCCATCCCCACCAAATACAACAATATTTGTACCATCCCTTTTACCCATTGCTTTCAATGCAACATCTATACCGCTGGCTGTTGCAGAAGCATTTTCAAATGCAACATGTATCCATGGTAATCTCCAAGCAGTGTGGGGGTAAGGGGTTGAAAACACCTCAAGACAGCCTGTTGCATTCACTACAATTGTATTTGGTCCTGCAAGCTTTAAGACCCATTTTACAATGATAGGTGCAGCACAGCCTGCACATGCCCTGTGCCCAGGAGCAAAAAATTCAACATCCTCGTAATTCATAGTGATCCCTCCACTTCCTTAACGGATTTTTCATCAACATCTATCCATTGAACTTCCTGGAATTTTCCTCTCTTTGCTTTTTTAGCTCTTTCGTAAATCTCTTCATAATTCTCTATTTTTATGTCCCTGCCACCTAAACCAAGGATGAAATCCAGAATCCTCGGTTTATCCTTAACATTTGAATATGATGCTGCAATTTCAGTAAAAATAGCACCTGCAAATCCAGGTGAGATGTTTCTGTCCACAACTGCAATAATATCAGCATTTTTTGTAATCTCTAAAATTTCCTCCTTAGGGAATGGTCTAAACACTGTTATTTTTACAAGACCTACCTTTTCTCCCTTCTCCCTTAATTTCCTCACTGTTTCCCTTGCTGTTCCTGTCATTGAACCCATGGTTACTAGAATTACATCAGCATCATCAACCATAAAACCAAAAACCTTTGAATACATTCTTCCAAACATCTTGTTGAACTGATCGAATGAATCATCTATTACCTTTTTTGCATGCTCCATTGCAATATGCTGCGAATATCTAAATTCCATATAATGCTCAGGAAAAACAAAAGCACCAAAAGTTGCGGGCTTTTGTGGATCAAGTACAGGATAATTTATTTTTTTATCTCCAAGAAATGCATCCACATCTTTTTGTTCAGGAACATTTACAGGTTCCATTGTATGTGTTAGGACGAATGCATCCATACCCATCAGTGCTGGAAGCAGAACGTTCTCATTTTCTGCAACCTTGAATGCTATTATTGTAAGGTCCAGTGCCTCCTGGTTTGTTTCAGCATAAAAATGAATCCAGCCCGAATCCCTTTCTGCCATGGTATCCTGTTGGTCAGCCCAAATATTTACAGGTGCTGCAAGTGCTCTGTTTCCAATTGCCATTACGATAGGTAATCTCATACCACTTGCAATGTATAATACCTCATGCATGAACGCTAAACCTTGGCTGGCAGTTGCAGTCATAGTTCTAACACCTGTTGCAGCTGCACCTATGGCTGCTGAAAGTGCCGAATGTTCGCTTTCCACAGGAAGGAATTCTGCATCCATTTCCCCATTTGCAATGAGTTCCGATACTTTTTCAGGAAAAACAGTTGAGGGAGTGATAGGATAAGCCGGTACGACTTTTACCCTTGCAAGCTTGGCTGCATAAGCAGTGCTTTCATTACCCTTTAACATCATCATTGGCATATTACTTCTCCTCCCTTACAAAGTCAATTGCCTTTGTCGGGCATTCATTTACACATATGCCACAACCCTTACAATACTGGTAATTTATGACTGGTACGGGCATTTTAATAAGTTTCTGATTTGCCACAGGATATTCTTCCCCTGGCTTCTTTTCAATTGCAGGTTCTGGACAAAAGTTCCAGCAAATCATGCATCTTATGCATTTTTCATACCTTATTTCAGGTCTAAATGTCCTCCAAGATCCTGTTTCTTCAAGTGCAGTACTTCCCGGCTCACTAATAACAACACCCTTTGTAATTTTCATACATAATCACCAACCTAATACCGTTCTTTTATACGATTCAAATGCAGCGTTAGCATTATCCTCACCACGTGATGGTGCGCTTTGTTTTATTGCTTCAAGTATACTTTCAATTTTTACATTGCCAACAGCTTTTGCATATGCACCTAGTATTGCAGTATTAACGATAGGTGAAGATCTTGACCCAAGTCCAAAGTTTACAGCAACATCAGTTGCATCAACAACAGCTACTTTGTAATCCTTTAGATTAAAATCCTCAGGCCTTTTCTGTGTATTTAGTATGACATATCCACCATTCTTAAGACCCTTTATAACATCAATTTTGCTCATCAATGATGTATCAAGAACTACAACGGCATCCGGGTTGTAAATATACATCTTTATATCTATCTTTCTACTGTCTATCCTTGTATAGGCTTCTACGGGTGCTCCTCTTCTTTCAACACCGAAAAAAGGAAACGACTGAACATCATTACCTTCAAAAAACGCAGCTGTGGCCAAGATATTTGCTGCTGTGACTGCTCCCTGTCCACCTCTACCATGAAACCTTATTTCAAACATAGAAATAGGATATGCCGAAATAAAAGATAAATGTTTTCTATTTAAGATTATAAAATCCAATGAAATCAGAAAATACTTTATTTATAAATGTAATACAGTTAATCATGAAGGATTACTTCACCATGGATGATTTTGATCTAAGGGGTAAGCGCATTCTTCTCAGGCTTGATTTAAATTCTCCTGTGAATACTGATACGGGAGAAATTACAGATATTTCCAGGTTTTTGGCACATTTAGACACATTAAAAATGTTGGGTGAAAGCAAGGTGGTTATTCTTGCCCATCAATCCAGGCCTGGTAAAAAGGATTTCACAACAACAAAAAAACATGCAGAAATTTTATCAAAACTTTTGAGAAGACCAGTTACATATATTGATGGTCTTTTTGAAAGTGTTGTAATAGAAAAAATAAAGCAGATGAAAGATGGTGATATAATTTTTCTAGAAAATACAAGGTTTTATTCTGAAGATGTTGTTCTAGCTGATGAGCCAATTTCAATACAAAGAAAATCGCACATTGTTAAAAAACTTGCACCTCTCTTTGATTATTTTATAAATGATGCTTTTGCTGCTGTTCACAGACCACAGACTACCCTTATAGGTTTTACAGAGGATATTCCTAATCTGGCCGGTATTCTTATGGATAAGGAAATTACAATGCTCAGCAAATTCATTCAAGATGATTCAAGGCCTAAAATGGCCGTTCTTGCTGGTGCCAAGGTAGATGATTCATTGAAGGTTGCCAGAAATTTTCTTGAGAAAAATATTGTTGATAAGATCATTACAGGCGGTCTAGTATCAAATCTTTTTTTACTTGCAAAGGGTATTGACATAGGTAATTTTAATTTAGAATTCCTAAAAAAGGAGCTCGGGAATATAGAACCCTTGCTCAATATATGCAATGAAATTCTTCAGAAGTATGGGGATAAGGTTGTTCTTCCTGCGGATTTAGCCTTGAACAAGGATAATAAAAGGTTTGAAATCTCTATAAATGAACTTCCAATGGAATATCCAATTATGGATATCGGTCTTGAAACAATTGAAAAATACAAAGAAATTCTTAAAGATGCAAAGGCGATCATACTAAACGGACCCATGGGTGTTTATGAGATAGATGATTTCGCCATAGGAACAATAGAGATATTTACAGCAATTTCAGATATGGATTGTTTTAAGGTAGCTGGTGGAGGGCATACAATTTCAGCAATAGCAAAGTTAAACCTGAACAAGAAATTCACTCATGTGAGTGTAGGTGGAGGAGCACTAATAAACTTTTTATCCGGTGAACCTATGCCTGTTATTGATGCATTGAAATTATCAAAACAAAAATTTATGGAGGTTAAAAAATGAAGATCTACAAGGTAATTGGATCAATGAAAAATGGTAAAAAATGGGAAAGCATAAACAAGGAAATAGCTGCAAAAAATAAGGAAATGGCAATGGATGAATTTTATGCATTACTTGGTAGCATATACAAAAAGAATAGAAGGGAAATAAAAATAGAAGATGCATATTCCATACCATTAAAGGATGCAACGGATCCCAGAGCAATTTATAAGACAAGAAAACACGGTGAAGAACATGGAGAATGAAGGAGCGCTTGAAAATTTACTTGCCACGGCAGATGTTTTAAAAAAGCATATTGAAAATTTGAATGTGCAGATACAGTTTTTAAGGGAACAAAGGGAAGAGCATTATAATGCAAAAGTTACACTTGAAAATTACCTTAAAATGGAAAACGAAGAAATACTCATGGACATAGGTGCAAATACCTATGTTTATTGCAGGGTAAGTGAAAAGAAAAAGGCAATGATTTCAATAGGTTCAAACGTAATTGTTGAATATGATATAACGAGGGCTATCCAAACATTAGATTCAAGGATGAAGGACCTTGAAGATGCGGAGAGGAAATTTATCCAGGAAAGTGAAAAGGCACAGGCACAGTACGCCGCTATAGAAAGAAGGGTAGAGGAAATATATAATTCTTATAAGGGAAAGGAAAATGTTCAACCGCCTTAAAGAAAAGCTTAATATTTTTAAGAAAAAAGTGAGCGAAGAATTAATGGAAGAGGGTCTAACAGAGGGGTTTGGGAAAAAAATAAATGAAAAGCGTCTCGATGAAATTCTTGATGAACTGGAAATATCTTTACTCGAAAGTGATGTAGCCTATGATGTCGCAGAGGAAATCAGGAACAGTATAAAGGAAGGTATTCTTGGTAAAAAAATTAAATGGGGCCAGGAACCGGAAAGGGTTGTTGAAGAAATAATAAGGAAATCAATTTTTGAAATTTTGAACATTGAATCAAAAGACCTTATTGAAATGGTTAAAAATTCTGAAAAACCATATGTTATTATGTTTCTAGGTATAAATGGAACTGGTAAAACCACTACCATTGCAAAAGTTGCTAATCTTTTGTTAAAAAATAAATTATCAGTTGTTATTGCCGCTAGTGATACATTCAGGGCCGGTGCTATAGACCAGCTTGAATACCATTCACGGAATTTACAGGTTACACTTATTAAACACCAGCATGGAAGTGATCCAGCGAGTGTTGCATTCGACGCGATTGCACATGCAAAGGCAAAAGGTAAACATGTTGTTTTAATCGATACTGCAGGGCGCATGCAGACAAATAAAAATCTTATGGAAGAAATGAAAAAAATAAAGAGGGTAGCAAAGCCTAACCTAACAATATTTGTAGGTGATGCTCTTGCCGGGAATGATATAATATCACAGGCAACAATATTTGAAAATGAAGTCGGTTTTGATGCCGTAATACTTTGTAAAATTGATGCTGATGCAAAGGGTGGTTCAGCAATAAGTATTGCGCACCAATTAAAAAAGCCAATTATATATCTTGGTGTTGGACAGGGTTATGATGATATTGTAAAATTTACACCTGATTACATAATGGATAAGATATTTTCTAAAGATAATGCAGCTTGAATTTTCTTCTAAAATTAATTACATCATCTGAAATATTCTTTTTAAGGGCTTTGATCATAAAATATGATAATATTTCAACATCCTTTTCTTTAAAGTCTAATCTTGAAATTTCATTTGTACCCATCCTACCTACACAGTCGATTATGATCCTTGATCTTTCCAAAATTTTACAAAATTCAGGATGTTCAATAAATATCTGGTGTGAAGATGTATATCTTCCATTGAATGATTTTATTCCAAATCCACTTTCATCAAGCAATTTTGCTAGTGTTATGGAATTTTTAATTACCGATTTTGAATAATTTTTTCCATGCCTTTTCATCTCTTCCATTGCCTGTACAAGTGCAGCTACCCTGTTTAGATGATAATTGTCCATAGTTCTCCAAACAATGTTTTTTTCAATTTTTTCATACATGTCTTCATTGTTAGTTAACAGGATACCGCCCTGTGGTCCGAAAAATGTTTTATGTGTTGATCCATAAACAATATCTGAATATCTAAATATGTCTTCCTGGAAATTTTTACCTGCAACAAGACCCATGACATGCGATGCATCATAAATTAAATTGAATGAATAATCCAAGGATAAATCGGAAAGAAATTTCAAATCGTAGGGAAAAAGCATGTAACTTGCACCTAAAATAACTGTATCCGGTTTAAATTTTTTAACCTTATCCGTGAATTTTTCATAATCAATGTTCCAGACCTCTGTATCGAATGGTATCGGTTCATAATTCATTGAGAACATATCTGCCATATAATTTTTAGAATATCCATCATACCCGCCAAATTCAGGGTCTATTGCCATTATTTTACCATTTTTCTTCGTGGATGATAAGAGTGCAATCATTGCTGATATATGCCCAGATAAGGGTCTTATTTCAGCAAACTTAACGCCGAAAATAGATTTGGCCAAATATTCTCCATGTTCAAGGATTTTATCAAAAAATTTCGTACCGCCATAGGCATTTTTAACATTGAATCCGTGAACATTACTGTTAACATATAATGAATACCTAGAAGCCAAATCTGAACCGAGAATTATCCTTACCTTTTCGCTTAAAATATTTTCACTTGGTAATAGATTAATTGAATTTTCCCTATAAATATTATGTTTTTCAACCAGTGATATTGTTTTATAATTCATATTGAAGAAAATTTATCCTCAAGCTCAGAATTTAAATGATCTAAAAGTTCCTCTATGTTATCACTTTCAATTGTAGAGATCTCACCATCCGGCATTGTTATCCTCGCAACAAATGTGTCCCCATCCCTGACGATTTCCACATCAAAAATTTTTTTCATAATATCACCAAAAAATAATTTTTAAGGGGTTTTTCCCCTTACTTTTTAAGCGAAATTTCTATGGATGATACGTTGCTTTCTCTATCTTCGCTTTTTATTTTCTCTGTTCCTAGCGTTACCATATAGTTCAGATCGTTTAAAAATCTATTTCTGACAATCTCTGCTATATCCACTGCTTTATTGATTGATTTTCCCCTTGCCTTTATTACAACGCTTTTTGCACCATTGTTAAACTGTGTAACCACTGCAAGCACATAATTCATTGTCGGCTTTTTTCCAACATATACAACGTTTTCATCGCTTTTTGCATTGTTTTCTGGCATATTTAAGACCTCCTTTTGTTATGCAAAATCATCAATAATATCATAATACTTATAGTTTTTGGTATTTGCTTTTTCAATTTTAGCATTCTTTGCTAGATAAATTTAAAATAAACATTGGTAATAAAGAACATTATAAATGGTAACATTGATTTTGTGTGTTGACAGAGATGACGATATTGGTAGAAAGGCTGGTATTAAAGGACCTATTATAGGTAGAGATGAAAATATAAGGGCTGCAAATCTCCTAGCACTAGCAGATCCTGAGGATTCTGATACGAATGCTTTATTCGGTGCTGTATCTACTTATGATGCTTTAAAGAAGGAGGGAAGGGTTGTTGAGGTTGCAACAATTACAGGTAATGAATCAGTAGGAATCAAGAGTGATGAAATCATCAGGAACCAGTTTTTGGAACTTTTAAAGAGGATTAAAGTGGATAATGTAATCCTTGTCAGTGATGGTGAAGAGGACGAATTTATTTTGCCAATAATTACATCTATAGTTCCTGTATTGCATGTTAAAAGAATAATTGTAAGGCAAAGTAGAGGTCTTGAATCAACATATTACATTTTTGTTAAGGCTTTGAAAGATAAGGAAACAGTAAGAAAAATTTTGCTTCCTATAGCATTGATCCTTCTTGCATTCAGTTTTTCTGTTTTTGGCATTTTGATATGGAGATATTATTATCCAAATTCTTACCTTCTTGATCCCGGAACATTTGGTCTTTCCATAGTATTTTTAACACTTGGTTTTTATTTCTTATTCAAGAGTTTCAAGATAGGAACAAGGATAATAGATTCATACAAAAGTTTTAGAAAGGCTTTTGCAGAGGCAAAAATTTCAATTACATCCGATGCCGTTGCAATATTAATCGTAGTCTTTGGCATTCTATCTTCATACGATTCAACAACTTATATATCTCTAATTCCCGAAAAGATTGCACTTTTCTTCCAGTCGCTTGTTTTCTGGGTAGTTCTAGCAGTTGTTGTGAGGGAAAGTGGCCTTTATGTTGATCTCTGGTTCCATAAAAAAAGTTATTCAAAGGGTTTCTGGACTGGTATTTTAATAATGATTGGTTTAGGTATAATATTTTACGGCTCAATAATGTACATAAGGATACTTCTTGGATATTTGCCCGGCTTTTATTCTACGCCAAGTACAATAATAATCTCACTCGGCATATTGTTATCCGTGTTTTCATCAATAATTAGGAGGATATTCTTCCCGGAGGAAGAATCAAATGAATTACAGTGAATGGAAACCATATTACAGGAGAATACTTTCAGATTTCCATTTAAGTGAATCATCTGATAAAAAATCAGCACAGATGCTTTCAAATATCATAGAAAATGATTTTTTAAGGGCAGATGATATTTCAAAAATATTTAATGGAAAGGAAATACTGGTTATAGGTGATTCACCATATTTTTCTCTTAGCAAGGGTCTGCTGGGTGATAGGGTTCTTGTTACGGCAGATGATGCAACAAGGCATGTTTTAAAACTTGGTATGGTGCCAGATCTTGTTGTAACGGATCTTGATGCCGGAGAGGAATTGCTTTTAAATGCTTCTTCTCTGGGTGCGATAATGTGCGTTCACGCGCATGGGGATAACATGAATAAACTGAAATTAGCAGAAAAATTTGCGATCAGGTTTGGTACAACGCAGGCCGAACCATTGTGGAATGTCTATAATTTTGGTGGTTTCACAGACGGGGACAGGGCTGTTTTTCTTGCTCACCATTTTAAAGCAAAGAAAATTATAATTGCCGGTTTCAACTTTTACGAGCCAAATCAGGCAAAGGGTAAGGATTTTCAAAAAAAAATGAAAAAGCTCACATATTCAAAAATGCTTATTACATTGCTTAAAAATAATTATAACGCAAACATTGTTATATTATGAATCTAAAAATCTAAATAATTAAATTTGCATGCAAAAATATGTTATTTGATAGTGAAAATGTTTTAATTCCGGATTATGAAAATAGTATTTACAATCTTTCATCCAGCGTTGCAAATGTATTAGGCATAAAAAAAGGAAAGAACTTGAAAAATTTGGATTTCGGTGAGAAATTGATTTTTGTTTTGATGGATGGTATGGGTGAAAATATTTTAAATAAAACATCATTAGATTTAGAGCATGAAACAATAACATCTGTTTTTCCTTCCACGACCTGTACGGCAATGACAACTTTAATAACCGCTGATTTACCCTCAAAACATGGTATAATAGGCTTCCTTGGTTATGATAAAATTTCAGGTAATTTGATCAACCTTCTTGATTTTGAAAGTGGAAATATATACGAAACACAAAAAATTAAAGAATCTTTAAAAAGGATATTTTCGAATGTAAAATCCATGGCCTTTAAAACTGAAAAAAAATTCACCATGGTATTGCCATTTTTTTCCGCAAATGCACCCATTGTAAAAGTTTTAACGAAAGGTACAGAGTTGAGATTGTATCTAAATATCTGGGATGGAATTGCACAGGTTATATCCTTAGCAAGAGAAAATGCGGATTTCATTTTTCTATATGTTCCATATGTTGATCTTGTTTCGCATTATTATGGCCCATCTTCTGAAACAACAATAATAACTGCAAGAGAATTGCTTCAGAATATAATCAAATATTTGAAAAAGTTAGTACCTGGTTATGATATCATTCTGACAGCTGATCATGGCCAGATTGATGTTGATAAGGTAAAGATGTTAGATAAAAATTTACTGGAAATTTCAAAATTACCAGTACTTGGTGATGTTAGAATGCACCTTTTTTATCTGGACGGTAAAGCAGAACTTTTCAATAATAGTTATAAAATCTTCAGCCTTTCAGATGTCTCATTTCTGTTCGGTGGTGAAGATAATATTTACAATAAATTAAGTGTGGGTATTGCATTTGATAGAAATATTTACCTTACAGAAATCACAAAAGGAGAAAATTATCTTTTTAAAGGGCACCACTCTTCACTTTTAAAAGATGAAATGTTGGTTCCTTTAATAAAATTAAATAATAATGTAGACAAATGAAGGACTTGAAATTTTAGAAAGATTAATATTTAAAAATAATTTATGATTTATTCATGAAAGAAGGACAGACTTGTGAAGTCAATGGCTGTGAAAATGAAGCTTTTAAATCGGTTCCAAGGGAGAAGGCCCAGAGCCTTTTTTCTTTGAAAAGCAATTCCAGGCACGTTCATCTTTGCAAGGAACATTATAAAGAATATAAAAAGAAAACTAAAAAGGACAGAGAAATTGAAAGGATTGGATGGGTATAATAAATGTTTGATATGTCAGATTTTCTGCACGTTTTCGTTCCAATGTTTGTAATTGTTGATCCATTTGCCTCATTAGCTTTATTTATATCCCTCACATCCCGTATGAACCCTGAAAATGTTAAAAAAACAATAAATGAAAGCGTATTATATGGTTTTATAATTCTAATATTTTTCACATTTGCAGGTATATACGTTCTCGAATTTTTTGGAATTTCAATAGAGGCACTTGAAATTGCAGGGGGTCTTCTTATGCTTTTTGTTGGCATAGAAATGGTGAGGGAAGGTGATAAACCAAGGGTTTCAAAGAAGGGTGAAGAAGTAGAGGAGGAAATAGGTGATGTAGGTCTTGTTCCATTGGCCACACCAATGCTTGCTGGACCTGGTGCAATTTCACTTGTAATAATACTTATGGAAACATACTCTTGGGTGCTTGTAATTATTTCACTTGTAATTGTTTTTGCAATTGTTTATGCCTTTTTCTTTTTCTCATCAAAATTGTTCAAGATAATAGGACTTAAAGGTTCTAGGGCATTCACTAGGATACTTGGTCTTCTCGTTGCAGCATTTGCCATACAGTACATATTAAATGGTGCGGGATCATGGATATCCCATTTGTTGTGATTTTATGAAGTTTATAGAACATCCATTAATAAAGGAAAATACGCTTGAAGCAAGGGAATACCAGTTGCAAATATCAAACAAGGTTATAGAAGGTAAACAAAACACATTAATAGTGCTCCCTACAGGCGTAGGTAAAACAGAGATTGCAATAATCATAATTGCTCAAATGCTCGGTTCTACGGGACCAAAAATATTATTTTTAGCACCAACAAGACCGCTTGTCTTACAGCACAGGGAAAGGCTATCTAAATACATCAAGAATGATAGAATTGTAGCTTTGACAGGAACAATAAACCCAGATGAAAGGAAGAATCTGTGGAAAGAAAATGATATAATAGTTAGCACACCGCAGGTAATTCAAAACGACATACTTTCAGGGAGCATAGATCCCGATGATGTAAAATTGCTCATAGTTGATGAGGCGCACAGATCTGTGGGGAAATATGCCTATACATTTGTTACTGAAAAATGTAAAAATTCACTGATTATCGGATTAACAGCATCCCCAGGTTCAAAAATGGACAGGATTCAGGAAATTATGAGGCATTTGAACATTAAAAATGTTGAGATCAGGACTGAGATGGATGAGGATGTTAGGCCCTACGTTCATGGCATAAAAATAGAAAACATAATGATAAACTTTCCAGATGAATATGAACCATTAAGGGAAAAGCTCTATGAGCTCATAGAAGCAATTAAAAATGAGCTAAAGGAAAAATATCCTGATTTAAATTTACCATCCAGACTATCCAAAAAAAAGGTGCTTGATATACAAAAGGAACTTTCAAATTTCATTAGAAATGGAAATAAAAGTTTTTATGAAGCACTATCACTCCTTTCAATGATCTTAAAATTACTCATTGCACTTGAATACCTTGAAACTCAGGGCTTGAACACATGCCACGAATATTTAGAGCAGCTTGTTGCTCAGGCCAGGTCTAAAGATGCTAAGCGCACAGATATAAGGCTTAACAAGCTCAGGGGATTTCAGGAAGCTGTGATTATGGCAAGGGAACTCATAAGGCTTGATGTTAAGAGCCCAAAGATAAAGGTTATTGAGGATCTTGTCAGGGAACAGATATCCAAAAATGACAGATCAAAAATAATAATATTCACAAACTATAGAAACATAAATCTTGAGATTTATGAAAGTCTTTTAAAAATCAAAGATGTCAGGCCATCAAGATTTCTGGGGCAAAGCAATAGGGGAACGGACAGGGGAATGAGCCAGAATGAGCAGGAGGATATTCTTAAAAAGTTCAGGATTGGTGAAATAAATGTTCTTATAAGCACTCAGATTGGGGAGGAGGGTCTTGATATACCTGAAACAGACATGGTAATCTTTCATGAACCGGTAAGTTCTGAAATAAGAAATATACAGAGAAGAGGTAGAACGGGCAGGGCAAGGCCTGGCAGAGTTGTAGTTCTTGTATATAAGAATACAATAGATGAAATTTTGTTTTATGCAGGTATTAAAAAAGAGAAAAAAATGAAAGAAAGAATTAACAACATAACAGAAAAGAGAAAACCTAAGAAAAAAGGGCAGATAACATTATTTGATTTTTAGATCAATATCCATATCTATTTTCTTGAACTTCTTCCTTGCATCTTTTAAATCTATAATAAGTGTCCTTACCCTGGTGCTGTTAATTAAGATCCTTTCACCATCCCTGGCATAGTTATTCTCAATTAATATTTTTCTTATTATCCTTTCAAGATCAGGACCATATTTTTCATCCACTTTTTCATCCATTTTCCTCAAAGCACCAGCAATCCTGTGTGATGTAGTAATAAGTACTTCATCATCTGTGGAACCTATGCAAATACCCATTATCTTATCCATGAGATCATTATCAATGCTTAATTTTAAAAATTCATCAAAAGAATAGCAATTTTTGCAATTATTAACATCATTTTTTATTGCTATGTCCGCCTCTGTTTCAATGCCAATTCTGAAATATTTCTTGTTTAAAGGGTTGAAAGAATCACCTGAGTAAGGGATTGAAATGAATATAAGTGGCTCGTTCTTCTCAATTCTAAGTATAAGGCCGAGGCTCAGCATTTTTTCAATCAATTTCCTGTGTGTTTCATTGGCTGTGATCATTCTCCAGTAATCATTAATTTTTATTTCATTATTTTCAAATCTTATTATTTTTTCCATTGAAAGCCTTTCCAATATTTCTTTTATGAATGAGGGATCATCCTCATAAAGGAATTTTGTCTCCTGCGGTATTTTTTCCCTCAGTGATGCTATGTTTGAAACATTACAGGAAATATGCAAATATTTGAGCAATTGAATGTCAAGGAAGAGTGAGATTGCTTCATCGTGTATGTCAAGAACAGGGGATATGGTATTATAAAAAGAGATGTACGATTTTGACTTTTCTATGATTGATGTTTCATTATTTTTTTCATCAGGTATTGAATGTTTAAGCTCGCACATTTCAGAAACATTGGTTGTTTTAAAATATGCAATGCCTGGTGAAAGATTCATCAGGTCCCTTTTATCGATTGAGAATTTTTCTGAAAAATCCCTTGAATCAGAGGGTGAAAGTTTAAAAAGAATGAAATTCTTTGTATTTGCCATTATGCTGTCCCTGACATTCACCGGAATCGTTGAGAGGTGTGTTGTTGCCATGAAAAGGTTAAGCCTTTCCTTTCTACCAAGTATTAGCATATCCTCAAAAGAAGAATTTATGTAATCCTGAAATTCATCACAGAATAGAAAAATGCTATTTTTCTCATTTTTCTCCTGTATTGATATCCATATCATTGATATTATGGATGATAAAATAAATGTTGAAACCCTTTCACCCACTTTCCCCCTCTCACCGTTTACTATTATTATCATATTCTTTTTAATAGCATCTGCAATGTTAAACAGTGGAACCCTGCTGCACATAATAGATTTCAAAACCTGGTTCGTCCTGAGAAATGATAATGTCCTCCTGGTGCTTGATACATCATCATTGGAAAATGTTTCAAGGTCATTCAGGAAATCTATGAACTCTGGATCTTTTGATATTTTTTTAAGGTGTTTTCTGACACTTGGCTTCGTAATAATGTAAGAGATGTCAAGCAATGTTGAACCTTTTATGTTAACAAGACCTGAAATGCTGTTTCTCACTATTTCCTCTATTTTTGATCCGACAAGACCCCCGGAGATTCCTGTTTCAGCTTCAGAAACATTTTTCAGCACCTGTATGGTATCTTCAGCTATCCTTGATACTGCAAGGTGCCTGTTCATCCCATCCGGTATATCGAGCAGATTCATTGAAACAGGTGTTTCAACAGTGCTTATGTAAATTACTCTTTTAATCTGATCCTTGTCTATTCTTTTTATTACTTCCTTTGCAGTATCTCCAGCAGGATCTATCAGTATTAATGGCTTATTTTCATTCATTAATTCAAAGAATGTGGAAAGGAGCGTTGTGCTTTTCCCTGATCCTGTTTCACCTATGAGAAGAGTGCTCTGCCCATCCTTTTCATAGATAGTAAGCCCGTTATTCTTTCCTGTTAAAAGTCCTTTACCAACAACTATGGATTTTAGTATATTATCTAACCTATTCTTGCTTACAAATTTTGAGACTATGCCTGCATTTTCAAGAACCTTTCCAGGATAGGGCATTGTTAGCACAACATTCCTATCGTTAACAATACCTCCTCCTTTTTTCAAATTTTTTGGATTTTTTATTTTTTTGAACTTTAAATAACTATTATCATTTGTCCAATAGTTCGAGATCAATGAAATGAAATTATTCAATTCCAAAAAATTTCCTTTTGCTAGAATATTAATTTTGAATTTAAATGCAAGACCTTTGTAGTCTATCCTGAGTGGAATGTTTATTCCTTTTATATCAATAATAACGAGTATGGTGGATTTGGAAATCCTGTTCTTGTAGCTGAGAATATATTCAAAAAAATCAACAAAATCCGTCTTTGGTCCAAGAAAGTTCTTTTTATTTTTCTGGTATGATGAATAAATTATATCGGGTTTTTTAAATTCAATTATTGTTTTTATGATGTTTATATCAGTTAGATTCCTGTATACAGTTTTTAAAAGTCTTGAGTCGGATAAATCAGAAAAATAAAATGAGGAACCAGTTTCATCTATTTTTAGTATTAACTTAAAGCTTAGACCAAGGCCATGGATAAGATTGAAAAACTTGGATGCAAGATCCCTGTGTTTATCTATGCTGAGTGATTCGTCCAAAGGTAAGTACACCCTGTATGTATTATTAATGTCTATATAGTCCCTTAGACCCCATTCCCTCCCCCTTTTCAACGTCAGCCCCCCTTACAACACCTATAATTTTTTTCAGCCTCTCCCCATAATCTGGAAATTTCTCTATAAGTGTCCCCGTCACTATTATATCCGCCCCTGCATCTATGATTTTCCTTGCCTTTTCATCGTCTGTAATGCCCCCACCAACTATAATTGGTATTGAAACCTCCTTTTTAACCGACCTGATCATGTCCTCAGGTACAGGTTCAGGAGATCCTGATCCTGCCTCAAAATATATTAATTTCATTCCTAAAAATTGTGCTGCGAGTGCATACCCTATAGCGGAACTGTAATCATCTCTCCTGAGGAGTATTGCCTTACCTACTCTTCCAACAGTCATTCCTGGTTCAACCACAACATAACCCATCGGAATTGGTTCAAGGCCCATTTTTTTAATGATGGGTGCACCCTTCACATGGTTTTCTATCAGAAATGCTCTGTCTGCAGAGTTGAGCATGCTCATGAAATAAATGGCATCAGCATACTTAGAAATACTTTGAACACCATTTGGGAATATTATTGTAGGTATTTTTATTACAGCTTTAATCTTAAGAAGCGTCTCATCCATAATGAGTTGATTTATGTTTGTGGAACCCCCGATCATAATTGCATCTGTTCCTATCGCTTCTATATAGGATGCTATTTCAGCGGATTTATCAGGTGTTTGTTTTGCAGGATCAAGCAGTGTCATGTGCATTTTCCTATTCACAAGTGTTTTATAAATATAATCTAGGACGTTCATTTGAATATTCCCCCAATGATGTATGCCACAAGACCAACTATCATTGCATATTTTGCCATATTCTGCCCTTTGTGCGGTGATTTGAACTGTTCAAATGCTGAATATAAGAACATTATATCCGAGACGAGAACAACATATAAATAATAAATATTGAAGTAGTGAAAAACATATGGTAAAGGAGAAATGATTACAGCAACGATATAAAAAATCGTTGCCAGCAGAAGTGAATAATTTTTTCCAATCTTTTTCGGTAAAGTCAACCTATTAAAATCTCCCGCCATATCTTCCACATCTTTTGTTATTTCCCTACCAAGGGTCGCGAAGAATGCCATGATCCCGAGTATAAATGGTAGATTATAACTGTTAAAAATTGATCCTGAAAATATAAAAAGCATCAAAAGTAGTGTGCTAATTGTTAAATTCCCATAAAGACCAAGATTTTTTGTCTTTGCCTCGTAAGTATAAAGAAGAATTATGGCAATAATGTCTATTATGAATGGAATCAAACCTGTGAATATTGAAAAGAAAAGTGAAATTGAAAATAGAAAACCCCCATATATGAGGGCGTTTGATGGCTTAATTTTGCCTGAGGGTATCGGCCTTTCAGGATGGTTAATCAGATCCACTTCCCTGTCGAAATAATCATTCAAAACATTTCCACCTGCTGTGGTAAAGAATGTAATAATGAATCCAAGGGCAACAAGATAATCAAACAAATTTTTCCCAATGGCAATCGTAACAATAATTACACTTACACCCGACATTATGGCATTGACAGGTCTTATTATCTGGATCCATTCCTTCATTTTCAATGAACATGTCATTATATAACATTAATATTTCGATTTATTTTTTTAAATATAAAATAATAAAAATCAAATTTTAAATATTCTTAAAATTTTTTATTTTATAATTAACTTTTAAAAAAATTAAATAAGAATCAAACTTAGTATTAATCTTGAATTCTCGGAATTTTAGGCATTAATTCGTTCTTATTATCATTTTCAAAGTATTTCTTTTATGGATATGGTAATTTGATAGAAACATTTATATATTGTGTGCCTATTTAGGCATACATGAAATCATTTCAAAGAATAAAAAATATTAATGGAAGACCATACATGTATGAGATCACGCCATACTATGATAAGAAAACAAAAACTATGAGGCAGAAATCAAAATACATCGGGCCTGTTAAGAATGGAAAACTTGTTGAAAAACCATCATTGCCAAAGACAACATTTGAATACGGATCATTATTGCCACTTTTAAAGATCATAGATGATCTTTCGCTAAGAGAGATTCTTGAAAAAATAGTTGGTGAAGAAAGCGCCATAAAGATAATAGTTCTTGCAATGAATAAGGTATTGAGGCAGAATTCACTTGATAATATTAGGGAATGGTACGAGGATACGTATTTATTCAAACTCTTTCCAGATCTAAGTTTATCATCAGCATCCATATCAGAATTCATTGAAAGGATAGGGAAGAGCAACATAATAGACAAATTTACCGAAAACATGGTAAAATCATTGAATGTGAAT
>JBMFTB010000015.1:0-29299 GCA_049967255.1 Thermoplasmata archaeon | reverse complement strand
TTTTCGGGTGAGGGAAGTCCGTGTATCTCCTCCCTGAAGGTCGGAGTTTTACTGCTTCCCTCAAACTCCTAACTTTTTTATAAGTGAATTTTTCTCCATTGTTTTTCTTTTCCATTAAGTATTCTTTGATATAGGTTATACCCTCTTCAGGAATAAAAGTAAAATACTGATATTTTGCCTTGCTTAATGAGGATTTAACAATTGATATTGTTGTAGATTTTTCAAATTCTAAAGTATCTAAATTAAGTTCCTTAAGATCTCCGAATTTTATGCCATCTGTTCCATCATAATTATCTAAAGATTCAGGTATTAAACCCGAGAATGTCATTAAGGTACTTGCCATCCTTTCTCCTTGTATATACTTTCCTTATTATCCTTGCAAATTCTTCCTTGCTTGGGATTCTTTCATTTGTTATCTTCAGAGATTCGTATTCACCTTTTGCATTAACATCAAGTTTAATATCAACACCATTGAATCTAAGCCTAGATTTCAATGTCATTTTAAATCTAACAATATAACATCTACCCATACCTTATTTTTCAAGCGATCTCACAAAATCCATGAATTCTTCCTTAAACCTCTTTGGATTTTTACTAGCAAGGCCAATTATCTCATCTGGATCTGTTTTGTTTAATTGGCAATATAACCTTAATGTTCTCAGATAAACATCAGCCGTTATCCTTGACCTGCACCAATATTTTCATACCATCTCCTAACATAATAATTATTTAACAATACCCTATGTTTTGGCTCAAAGGCCATGATCAATAGTAACACTTTTTTTATATAAAGTATTCATTTATGAAAATTAATGGGCCCGACCGGATTCGAACCGGTGATCTTCGCCGTGTAAGGGCAACGTCATAACCTGCTAGACCACGGGCCCTCTGATCTGGATAATGAATTAGGATTATAAAATCTTTACATTCCAAAGTTTAAAATTTAATGTTGTATTACAAAATTATATGAAAGAAATAAAACTGATTGCATTTGATTATGATAGGGTTCTAACGGATGAAAACCTAAAATTCGATAATAGATTAATTCCTTATTTAGAGGATATAAGAAATAATGGTATAATTTCTGGTATAATTACAGGAAGAAGGTGGAATTACATTGAAAAGATGAAAAATTACTTTGATTTCATTGTCTATGAAAATGGTTTTTTCCTTTATTATAATAAACACATAAACTTATTTGATAATATTCAAGAAAATACAGCAAAAAATGTTAAAAAAATTTTGGAATCACATAATGTGGATTGCATTTTTGGTGAACTTTTAATTTCTTGTACACTCGACAAAATGAATTATGTCATGGAAATTAAGGAGTCCATGGAAGATATTGATATTGTGACAAACATTGACAGATTTCTAATATTGCCGAAAGGTATAAACAAGGGATCAGCATTAAAATATGTTTTAAATATGTTTAATATTAAAGAAGATAATGCAGCAGTAGTGGGAGACGGAGAGAATGACGTCTTAATGTTTAAGATTGCAGGTTTTCCTGCTTGCATTGGTAATTCAATTGACGAATTAAAAAAAATATCAAGATTCTGTTCTAATGAAAAATTTTCAAATGGGACAATGGAAATTCTTTCTTATTTAAAAAATATGGACTATGAATATGATGAAAACATTTAATTAAAATAAAAAGTTTACATAGTGTTTATGTTTATTGAACAAATAATCAATGCACTTTGGTACATGCTGCCAGCATATGTTGCAAACCCAGCAGCTGTATTATTCAAGGGCAAAAAACCTATAGATTTTAATAAAAATTTCATAGATGGTCGAAGAATTCTTGGTAAAGGTAAAACATGGAAGGGTTTTTTTGGTGGATCATTTTCCGGTATAATTATTGGGGAGATAGAACAATTACTCGCATCTATTTTTCCAAATAATTATTTTGTTCAGTTTTCACAATCCCAGCTTGTAGCTTTTTTGATAATATTCACACTGAGCTTCGGGGCTATGATTGGAGACAGCATTGGTTCATTTATTAAAAGAAGGTTTAAAATGGAAAGTGGGAGCAATGCACTTTTTCTGGATCAATACCCTTTTCTGATTATTTCATTATTGCTTCTATATTTAGCATTCCCGTATGAGTTCTTCAAATATTTATGGAACACTGTTTCTATTTTAACATTAATTATAATTACACCTTTGTTGCACAGGTTAGTTAATGTATTGGGTTTCAAAATTGGAAAAAAAGATGTGCCTTGGTAAAAAATTATTTTCTTTTATGCATAAGCAATACAGAAAATACAGCTATAATGATTATGAACAAGATTATTATGTAAAAAAGATATGTTTCAAAGATCAATGGGGGGTAATTCATATTTATATTATATTCCTGATTACTGCTCAAAGTTATATTTTTCTCAGTATGGAGTGATACTGGTGTCAAAAAATATTCTGTAGTAAATTTAACAAATATTGTGTAATTACCTGATGGGATCTTAAAAATGGCACTCGGTTCTGAGGAATATGCAATTATAGAGCCATTTTCTTCAACAAAGATTTCTGTTCCATTTAGTAATTTTTTATTATTATCATAAACGTTGATTGTAAGATAGTAAACAGAAGCATTTAATCTTAGATCCAGGTTCCCTGTTAAATTTAATGTTGTGCTGTTTACATTTTTTCCATCCCAAAATGTTGATATGTTGTATATTCCAGCTGGAAGTCTTATGGATGTAAAGTTTTGCTTTTCTTGCATTAGCATTGTAATCCCATTCCCATTTAATGAAAAATATGTATTTTCTAACGTTTTATTTTCACCATCAACAACAGAAAGATTCAAGTAGAATATTCTTGTATTTGCTTGAATAAAAGAATTGTTTTTAACATATAGGTAAGATGAGTTTACAGTCACACCTAACCATGTTATTGTGATTGAATAATAGCCATATGGTACAACAATATTTGTATAACCAAGGTAATTTGTTGAATTAAAACTTTCAATACCAAATTCACTTAACATGTATAATTTTGCATTTTGGACACCTTTACCAATTGAATCCACGACATGAAAATTAACATGATATATGTCCACAGGGACATTTATGCTTTCATAAGTTTTAGACTGGTTAAAGCTAAAATTCAGTGTACCGTTACCAACCATTACATTTTCATAATATACCACTATTCTGTATAATCCACCTGGATTAAGACCCAAGAAGACATATCCATCCTGATTCGTATTGAATATCAACTTTTCTCCATTTGGAAAAGTAATGTATAAAAGTGCATTGTAAACAGGCATGTTTTCTGAATCGAGTATTCTTAAAGACGCATTACCCACATCTGCATAAATTTTTAATGAAATTGATCTATTTATGTTTACGATATTCCCATTAATGGATTTATTTGTGATGTTTTCATAGATCTGCATACATTTGGATAAATATGTTCCATTCCAATAAATGATTATTGAATAAGTACCAGAAAAAAGATAGATATTTGTTAGACCCTCATCGTTTGTATAATTTTCATAAGATGCGCCATTAGAATAAAATTCCACAGTTGCATTCTTTAAGGGTATGTCCGATGAAGAAAATAATGATACATTAACACTAATTGGAAGACCCACCCAGAAATATGTTTCATACGATTTTAAATAGTAGTAGTATTTGTAATAGTTCAAATAGTAATAATACCCGTTGTAATCAAGGGCATAAACAGTAATGGTATGGTTACCGCTGCTTAAATTTGAATAATTTGTTTTGAATTCATATATGGAATAAAAACTATCTGGATTACCCTCTATCTCATTCATTGTATAACTCTTATTAGCAAAATAACAGGATACATTTTTTACATCATAACTTCCAAGAGGATCTGATATTTTTGCTTCAATATACATTGTTTTATTTTTCCACTGTGGATTAAATCCAGTTGTCGGTACATAGTTATAATTTAATATTGTTATATTGTCTATTTTAAGATGTGTAGATGTATTAATTGATATACCAGATGCATATGTACTGTTACCGTAATAAATCCAGTAAATTGTTGATGTACCACCATTCAGCTGAAAGTGAATGTGGATAGAATAACCCGTAGGGATCGTAACATTTCCTACTGGAACTTTAACCTCGTATGATTCTATTGAGGTTGCCAATATGGGATGCGAACTCCCAGATCCTATTGTTGCCTCCTGACCATCTGGTGATCTTTCAGAGATATTTACATAAAGATTTGGATTGTTATCTGTGCCGTTAAATCTGATAAATACCCAAAAAGTAGCATTAAAGATAGTAAGATTACCAGCAAGGACAGGAAAAAGGTACCAATCTTCAATAATGTAATGTTTTGCGCTGTCTATGCTTCCTCTCGAGCCCAAGATTGTATTGAACGTATATGTAGTAGTGAGATTATTTATTAAATGTGCATTTGTTTCATTCTCAAAGTAAAAAGTTAAATTTTCATTAACATTTTGATTCATATTCTGTGCATGTACATTTTCTGTTATGATTGGAAATGAAAATAAAATTAATAGTGACAAAATTAATGATAACAATTTCATAATTAAAAATTGATATTTATATTAAAAAAGTTTTTGGTACATTTTTATTTAAGTTTAGATAATAATGAAGAAACTTTAAGCAATGGTATAAATTCAACCCCCTCTTTTTCAATGTTTTCCCTTCCACCTTCTTCTCTGTCCACAACCGCTATAACTTTTTTTACCATTGCACCGTTTTCCCTGAGTATATTTACTGCCCTAATAACAGAACCACCTGTAGTTACAACATCTTCAACAACTAAAACCTCTTCACCATTAATTAGATCACCCTCTATCATTTCCTTTGTCCCATGAGACTTACTCTCTTTTCTCACTATTACATATGGTCTTCCTGTTTCAAGGGAAAGTGCTACTGCAAGGGGTACCGATCCCAATTCAATACCTGCAATTTTTTCATTCTTAACATTTCCTGCCATTTCGGCTGCAATTTTCTTCAAAATTAAGGGATTTGTTGTTGCTTTTTTAATGTTAATGTAATAGTTGCTTTTCTTACCAGATGTTAAAGTAAAATCACCAAATAGAACAGCTCCTGAATTTATAAGCAAATCTTCAATATTCATTAAATTCACCTTTATTACCTGAATTAATAGTGTTTATTTATTTTTACCCCATTAAGATTAAGTAACTTTTATATATCGAGTTTTTAAAAAAAATTAAATATCCATTAATTCTTTACCTTCTGATTCCGCAGAGGCATTTGAATGATAAAATGGATAGATAGAAAATATACAAAAGACGAAGTTCTTGGATTACTTGACCCGATTATTAGGGAATGGTTTGAGAGTAAATTTAACGATTTGACGGAACCACAGGCATATGCTATACCTTACATACATGCTGGTAGAAATGTTCTTGTCTCTGCACCCACGGGTTCTGGAAAAACATTGACAGGCTTTTTGACGATAATCAACGAGCTTTTCCTTCTTGCAAAGGAAGGAAAGCTTGAAAATAATGTTTACTGCGTTTATGTTTCGCCATTGAAAGCTCTTGCCAATGACATACACAGGAACCTTGAAGAACCTTTAGAAGAAATAAAAAATCTTGCAAAAGAAAAGGGTATTGAAATACCGAAAATTACAGTGGGTGTAAGATCAGGGGATACACCACAGAGCCAAAGGCAAAAAATGCTGAAAAAACCACCACATATTTTCATAACTACCCCTGAATCACTTGCACTTGTTTTATCATCAATAAAGTTCAAGGAAAAATTCAGGTCTGTTAGGTATGCCATTGTTGATGAAACACATGAATTATCATCCAGCAAGAGAGGAGTAATGCTTTCTATAAATCTTGAAAGACTTGAACGTCTTTCAGGTCATATTGTAAGAATAGGTCTTTCAGCTACCCAATCCCCCATTGAAGAAATGGCAAAATTTGTTGCAGGATATGATGATAATGGAGAAGTTAGAGATATTTACATTGCAGAAGTAGAAGCAAAAAAAAGTCTTGATCTTAGAGTGATTACGCCCGTACCTGATCTTGTTAATACCCCTTATGAAATTGCAAACGAAAAGATGTATGATATACTTGTTGATCTGATAAATTCACATAGGACGACATTGATTTTTACAAATACCAGGAGTGGTACAGAACATGTTGCATTCAAGTTAAAGGAAAGGGGTATTAAAAGTCTCGAAGCACATCATTCTTCCCTGGGCAAGGCAACAAGGTTAAGGGTAGAAGAGATGTTAAAAAGGGGAGAATTAAAATGCGTGATTTCATCAACAAGCCTTGAGCTTGGGATTGATATAGGTTATATAGATCTAGTTGTGCAAATAGGCTCACCTAAAAGCATAGCTAAAGGTCTTCAGAGAATTGGCAGATCGGGTCACGCGTATGGCAAAGTTTCCAAAGGAAGGATGGTTGTATTTGATATGGATGACCTTATTGAATGCACAGTTTTAACAAAGGAGGTTTATGAAAACAACATAGACAGGATTTTTGTTCCTAAAAATTCACTGGATGTGCTTTCCCAGGTGATTGTGGGAATGAGCCTCGAGGACGTTTGGAATGTCAATGATGCGTATTCATTGATCAAAAAATCATATTGTTATAGGGAATTAACATTTGATAAGTTCATGGAAGTAATAGATTATCTTTCTGGAAAGACTTATGGTGAGAGATTCTATTCAAAAATATGGTATGATGAAAATGAAGGAAAATTTGGAAAGAAAAAATCAACAAGAATGATATATTTCATGAATATGGGTACAATCCCAGAAGAAGCAGATTATGTGGTTCTGGATGAGAACAACATACCCCTAGGTGATTTAAGTGAAAAATTTGTAGAGCATTTAAGGCAGGGGGATATATTTGTTCTAGGAGGCAGGACATATGAGTTCTTCAGGGCAAGGGGTTCGAAGGTTTATGTTAAAAAGGCAGAAGGTAGGAGACCAACGGTACCATCCTGGGCAGGAGAAATGCTACCCAGGAGCTTTGATCTAAGCATTGAGGTCGGGAAATTCAGAAAAATGATTGAAGAAAAAATAAAAAATAAAGAAGATGTCATAAATTATTTAATTGATGAGTATTATCTTGACAAGTCAGGTGCAGTAAGCATTTATAAATATATAATGGAACAAATGTCGGATACTGTACCAACAGATGAACTTGTTTTTTTGGAAGGATACGTTGATCCTTCAAAAATGTACAATATTATATTCCACTTTCCATTTGGAAGAAGAGTAAATGATGCCCTATCCAGGGTTTATGCACACAACATAGCAAACAAATTTGGATTGAACACCAGAATAACTGTTACAGACGATGCTTTTATGATCACCATTGCAAGACAAATACCTATAAATTCTATTCTTGGTCTTGTAAATTCAGATAATCTGGTTAGAGATCTAAAAAATGCATTAAAAAATACTGAACTATTCAAACAAAGATTTAGGCACTGTGCAACAAGATCTTTTATGGTTCTCAAAAAATACAAAGGTGCTGACATATCCGTAACAAAACAGCAGCTAAAAAGTGATAAAATACTCGAAATGCTTTCTGAAATACCAAATTTCCCTGTTATAGAGGAAACGTATAACGAAATTTTTAACATTGTAATGGATATGCCACATGCTATTGAAATAATGGAAAAAATAGAGAGTGGCAATATTGGGGTTAAAATTAAGGACTACTCAGATCAACCATCAGTATTCTCAAACAATGTTATACTATCAAGCATTTCAGATATAGTGCTTATGGAAGACCGTTCAGCTCTTTTGAAAGAAATACATATGAAAATATTGAAAAAGGTTTTGCCTGAAGAATATGGATTTATGTTCAATACAGAAACCATAAAAGAATATTTTTCAAATAAATTTTCAATAAATGGCAAGGATGGAATAATTGATTTCATTAGGAAAGTTGGAGCTGCCGACATTAATGCTGAAAAGGGCATTAACATATTTTCATTTTCAACCCTACCTTTTGATGATCTAAAAGCAAAGGCACTAGAGATGGTAAAAGAAGGAATACTCGTTTCAGCTTATACGGACAAATCCGTTTTTACATTGGAAGAATTTTTACCTTATTATAGATCAGTGTATGGCAGGGACATTCAAACAGATGAAAGATATGAAAAAATAATTAATATAATTGATGGAAAAACAACAACAGAAGCATGGAAAGTAAGTGGAATGAAAAGGGAGGATTTCATGGATGTGCTGAGAGACCTTGAAAGAGCATATGTTATTTCCAGGAAGGACTTTAAAGATAATGAAATTTTATGGGGTAGAAGGATTGTTGAAAAAGCAGAAAGAAATGATTCTCTAAGATTCATTGTGGAAAAAACATTGAATTATTATGGGCCTCTAACCTTATCTGAAATTGCTTTCTATGCAAATTCAAAGGAAAAAGAAATAGAGCATATAATGGATGAAATGGAAAAAGATGGAATTGTTAAGAGCGGTCTATTCCTCCCCGGATATGAAAAACAGTATATGCTCAAAAATGATTTTGAAAATTTGAAAAATAAGGCATCTATAACAAAGGAAGATATTAAAAAATACAGGTTCAATAAAACAACAAGAAAATTTGATAGCATAATTGATGCCTTTTCTTATTACATTTATTTTTCAACTCCTTATGAAGCGAGCATAAGAGTGAGGAACTTCAACTTCCAAGAATGGGAGAACATGAGAATTGGTCACGAGATCATTTATGGAAGATTTATTGGAAACAGATTCATTTTTGTTCATAGATCTTCCGCTCAATCTTTAAAAATAAAAAACATTGCACTGGATGAACAATCAAAAAATATTTTAATGAGACTTGCAACAAAGGAAAAAGCATCAATACAAGAGATATCTGATGAAACAGGCCTTCATCCAAGAACAGTAAGGGGATACATAAACATTCTTGAAAATAATTTTTATGTGGCAAGATCATTTTCTATGGACGAACTAAAAGGACCAGGGAACAAATATACAAAAATTGAAGTTGAAAGCGGTAAACCTGAAGATTTGCTTGAAAAAATGATAAAAAACATCGGCCCCTTCACCATCAATGAACTTGCGGATTTAACGGGTATGGATCAGCAAGCAATAAGAGAAACGATTACAAACTTAAAATTAAAAACTTTTGAGGTTTCGGGTATAATATATTATGGTGAGATTAACAGGGAAGAATATACTGAAAATTCAGAAATTTTAGATTTTCAAGACCCATTCCTTTACCCATACAGGATAGAACTTCTTCAAAAATTCGGGCCAGATTTCAATTATTATCTTGTTAAAAATGGAAATTTAGAAGGTGCATTGTGGATAGATGAAAGCCAGGATAGCCTTTCAATCATTAATATGAATGTTCCTGAAAACGATCTTGAACTTGCAATAGAAAAGATAATAGGTATTTCAGAATTCTATGATGACGATCTTGTAATCATTGAAAAAATAAATAATAAAGAACCAATGGAATACCTTGAAATACTGAAAAAATTTGGTTTTAAAAAACATGGCAAATATTTCATAAAGGGAAATGTTTACAGGAAAGACTTCCAGTTCCAGGATCTGGAAAGGTGTATGTTTTATCGCCAGGGCATTGACATTGAAACAAGGAAAAAAACGCCCATGGACCTTGACAATCTAAACATGGGGATAAGAACAGAGTTTGAAATACCTATAAGATGCTGGCATTTTATCTCCGCTGAAAGGCTAAAAAGGAGTAACCTGCTTTACCTTACTAGAGGCATACCCGACCAAAGCATGTACGCTTCAACAAAAAACATTAAATTATTCCAGGCTATAAAAAATGCACAGATTGATAAAAAGCATGAAATCGTGATTAAAATGTTCAGGGGCAGGGGATTTGTATCGCCTCAGGAGATCATAGAGGAATCACCGCTTGGCAGAGAATTGACGTCTGAAATAATAAATTACCTCTTCAACAATAATTACATTGCCAAGGGGCCAAGGGATGACATGATTTTAATTGAATCTGATATCACAAGAAAAAATGCCATTTCAAAGTATATTGAAAATATATATAAAATGTTTGGTGCTATAAATGTGAGAAGGATTTCATTATTGATGAAGGACTATGCAACGCAGAGAGAGTTAAAGGAAACAATAAGGAATATTGCAATATATTACAATTTAAAGAAGGTATTTTTTGATGATGAAATATTTTATACAAATCCTGAGGAAATAGAATTGCTAAAGGAGAGGAATATAGATTATGAATTTATTCTTGACCAACATGATATTCTTTATCAATATATGCTCCCAGATATTAGAAAACAAGTAAAACCTGGATACAGCATCATTATCAGGGGGACAAGCATAATTGGATCTTTCAGGTCAAAAATCAAAAAGAAAGAACTCCAAGTCTTTGATTATGAGGGTAATACGGAAGGGAAAAATGTCATAAAGAGTATTGCTGGATCAATGGGCCTAAAAGTTGGATATGTGGAAAGAATGGCCGAAGAAATCAATGAGGAACTCCAATGATGGGTATTTTTTTACCACATATTTTGCAAGTTCCATCAATATTAAGGTTTTCTATTTTTACCTTGTAACCGGACCTTTTGATTAAAGGTGTTCCACAACTTGGGCAGTATGTAGTCTCAAATTTTTCATCCCAGACATTTCCAAGATAAACAAAGTTTATACCCTCCTCTCTAGCAATGTTATAAGCGTATAACATTGTTTCCATAGGCGTTTCATTGAGATGCATAAGCTGATAGTCAGGATGAAATCTTGAAAAGTGTACTATTGCATTCTCTCCTAGGGTATCGTATGCCCATTTTGAAAATTTTCTTATTTCTTCTTTGTTATCGTTCAAAGTTGGTATAATTAAATAAGTAATTTCAACATGCATGCCTAAACTTTTCGCTCTTGAGACCGTCTCTAATACAGGTTCGAGCCTTCCAGCCACTATTTTTCTATAAAATTCATCAGTAAATCCCTTAACGTCGATATTCATTGCATCTATGTATTTTGAAAGTTCTTTTAATGGCTCTTCAGTAATGTAACCGTTTGTAACGTAAACACCATATAAACCCTTTTTCTTTGCTATTTTGCTTACCTCAAGGTTAAACTCTATCCATATGGTAGGTTCGTTGTATGTCCATGCAATACCACTTGACCCTTCTTCCAAGGCAAGGCCAACGACATCATCGGGCTCTAAATTTCTCAATGGAAATCTTTCAATTGTTGCCTGGCTTATTTCCCAGTTTTGGCAATGTTTGCATTTAAGATTACAGCCAATGGTGCTAAGAGAAAATATCCAAGAACCAGGATGAAAATGAAATAGTGGTTTTTTTTCTATTGGATCCATTGCCATTGAACTTACTTTTCCATATACCAATGAATAAAGTTTTCCTGATATGTTTTTCCTAACATTGCATATACCCGATTTTCCATCTCCAATTATGCATCTATGAGGGCAAAGTTCACATCTAACATTATTTTTTTCTAATTTTTCATAGTAAAGTGCTTCGTGTAAAGTGTTCGTAACCATGGTACTTAATTTTCACCTCCTTTCCTTCTTTTACCAATATATTATCCCCTTTCCAAGTTTCTCCTATTTCACTTACCTTAAAGTTATTTTTTTCCATTTTTTCCTTTAGGTTTTGCCACTTTGATCTATCCACAGAAAACAAAAGCTCGTAATCACCGCCAAAATTCAGCGATATTTCTTCAAGGGGTATTTTTAAATCCCTTGAAACTTCAACAGCAAGAGGATGTATTGGTATTTTATCAAAGTAAATCTTGAAACCCGTTCCAGTTAACTTTTTTATTTGATCTATTGATGAAAAAACACCATCAGAGAGATCCATTGCAGCCTTTGCTCCATGCTTTGAAAGTGCAATTCCTTCCTCAATCCTAGGCTCTATATCAAGCAATTTTTCTGCACCTTCTTTTATACCATTCCTCCATAGATAATACCCAGCAGCGTTTTTTCCAAGCGAATTCGTTACTGCTACAACCTGATCCTCCTTGAAATTCTTCCTAAGCAGTATATAATTTCTATTTACTTTTCCAACAGCAATACCCGTTGCTGTAAAATCATCACCTTCCTTTGTATCCCCGCCTACCATTTTAGTTTTATATTTTTCAATGCACTTCTTTATACCCTTATTGAATTCCATAAAAAAATTAAAATCTGTATCTATTCTCATCGAGTACGATGCTAAAAAATACTTTGGCCTTCCACCCATGGCTGCAATATCGCTAAAGTTCAGTGATGCAAAAAAATAACCTGCTAGTTCCGGGCTAACATCATCAGGTATGTGGGTTTTTTTTGTAATGACATCTGTGGTGATCAAAACATAATCTTTACCATCAGGAAAATAATATGAATCATCATCAACTATTGTACCATATAATTTTTTCAATTCTTCGATTATCTTTCTCTCACCAAGGTCAAAAAGATTCATGGTTAAAGTGTAAGTTTTAATACTAATAAACATTTTTTGTACATGTGGATGAAATAAAAATTGATGATTTTGTTATGACCAGATATTACTCAATCTATTTCCCAAGTGAAAAAATGGCAGTTCTTAGTGATCTTCATATTGGATTCGAAGAGGTAATGGCTGAAAAGGGTTTGCTCTTACCTAAAATGCAAAAAAATAAAATTATTGAATTACTTGAGAGGATTTATAATTACTATGATGTTGAAAAAATTCTGATTGATGGTGATTTTAAACATGAATTTTCAAAAAATGTCAGGCAGGAATGGGATGAAATTGAGGAAATAATAAGGTACATAAGTGATAGATCCGATTTAATTGTAGTAAAGGGTAACCATGATAACTATTTACAAACAATACTTTCAAAGTATGGTATTCAAATAATGAAATATTATAACATGGGAAATTATACATTTGTTCATGGTGATAAGATAATTGATTCTAAGAATCATTATATAATAGGCCATGAGCATCCATCCATAAAAATTAGGGATAGGGTAGGGGGAATGGTTAGCATGCCTTCATTCCTTCACGGTGAGGGTATAACAGTTTTGCCTTCACCCAGTATATATTCATCCGGGTCGGATATCCTTAACGGTGAAATACTTTCACCCTTATTGAAAAATTTTGATATAGGTTCATTGAATATTTATGCTGTTGATGATAAACTAGGTCTTATTGATCTAGGTAAAATTTCAGAAATAAGGAAGATAGAAGATGAGTTCAGAGTTTTTTGAAAAAATTTACAGAAGGTTCATAAATGAGCCCTTTTTCAAGTAAATTGTTTAATGTTTCATCAACAGCTGCCCTCTCCATGTTTAGCTTAGATGCATTTTCAACAATGTCTTCGTATCTCGCACCTTTACCTTCAAAATCAAGTTTTTCTATTAGATCTAAAATATTTTTTTCTGGGTCTTCCTCCCTATTTTCTATTTCACCCTGAATGCCCATAAGTTGCCTTGCAAGATTCATATATGCATCAATCCTTTGATCTTTGAAAATATCCATTGCCATGGTAATGCTTTCCAGATAATTTGAAGGATAGCCCAATTTTTCCAGTGTTTTCCTGTCACTGTTATTTTGAATTTCATGTATTATTTGTATTCTGTAAAGCATGTTTCTTAATGCTGATAATTTCCAGTATTCTTCAAGAAATTCATCACATTCCATTATTGTTTCAACCCGGAGATCAAGATTCTTCGATTCACCATAGGTCCTTACCTTACCAACAAGAGCTACCCTTTTAGGTGGTTCATTTGAACTTAAAAATTTCCATACAGATGGATTAGAATAATTCTTGTCAGCCGAAAAATGAAATGTACCAGTTAAATCGTTCACTGTACCTGTAATGAAAGAATTCTCGTTCATGACATTCTTGTTTTCCATTATCCCTACTAAAAATAACCTGTTTACCTTGGCACCAAGCCTTGTAAGAATATAATTTGCTTCCTTTTCCTCACCCTTCTTCTCCAGAACAATGCTATCGTTGAATTCCTGTGCAAATATCCTCCATGCAGGTTCCCTAGTCATTGAATCATCCCCATAATGTTTTCTCTCATAGATTTTAAGTGCGCTTCATCCAGTTGCCTCAGGTCAAATGGATAAAGTGTTATCCTGTTTGCATCCTTTATGGAAATTCTGGCAAAGATTCTATATGGCCTCATAAGAATTTTTTTCTCAATTTCTTCCTTTATTACAGGAATACCAGGATTAGAAACTACCATCCTCATAAGTTCTTCAAATGTTTTTCCTGTTAATTTTTCCATTTGCATTCTATTAAGGATGATTGTTGATGCAAGAGTACCATCATCAAATGTAACTTTACCGATCAGGTCATTTACAGGAGAAACATTACCATGCTCAGGGCATTCTCTTCCCTTCAAAGTTCTTCCACAGACTGGACATCTTGCAATAATACCTGTTTCATCCTTTACTTCTAGAATTATACCCTCAAAGAATCCGTACTGTAAATTTTGATCTAATGCATCAATTAAATTTTCAACAGTTTCAGAAATATTTATGTCCTCATCAAGAGGGATAATTTCAACATTTTCATCAATGTTAAGGTAAATTTTATTTTTAAATTCCCTGACATATGCACCCTTGAACCTGTAACTTTTTCCCTGTTCCAGCTTCCTTCCCCATGAAGTAAAAGGTACGCTTCCAGTTTCATCGGAGAGAATGCCCGTATACCTTTTCTTTGCCTGTCCTTCCCTTTCCTCAACAAATATTACTTTTCCCTTTATGTCCAAATTTCTGTAATTCTTCTGAAGCTTGTCAATTGTATATGAATTCAATGAAAACTGTATCTTTTCCATAGGATAATTATCCAAGCCTTCAATCTTCCCATTGCCTGGAATATAAACCCTCAAAACATTGTTGAATGGGGATGAATAAGCATTTGTTATTCTTATCACATCCCCTTTTTTAAGTTGTACATTGAGAGATGTGGTGAAAGGTATAGTGCCAGTTTCATCACCAAGAAATCCAGATGTTATAATTCTACCATCCTTTTCATTTGTTTTAGCAGATACCACTTTAGCAACCATATTAATGTTCTTTATTTCACCTTTGATATCAGAAATTTTTAAAAGTTTTTCAGGTGCATATTTTTGAATGATCTTCTGTTTTATCAGATCAGGGGGATAGTGAAACGATAACCATAGATTGAACAGTTTTTTTATTTCATCTCTACCTATCTTTCCATTCAGTGTCTTGAAAATCTCATCCACATATTTTTCAACTTCTTTTTCATCCATTTTCATCACTGATACTCAGGCAAATATTCAAATTTATTTGTAATTTCATTTAGGATGTTCTCTGCTGTTTTCTGATCCAGACCAATCTTTTTAACGAGAAATTCAAGCAATTCTTCTCTTGTTGCTCCCTCAGCAATTTTTTCCTGAATCATGTTTACAATCCTATCAGTGAGCCTTTTATTAAACTCATCCTCAAGCTGGAATTCCCTAATCATCATGTATAGGGATGTTAAAACACCCATAAGAGCATCACCAAACTCCTTCTTGGCAAGTGAAGCAACATCAAGATCTACTTTGAGAATAATCTCTTCATTTGTGCCAGATATTACAAACTTTGTCATATCAATCTTATCATTCAATAATAACAATTTTCTATATATGTCTAGTCTTTGCAAAGGTTCTAAAAGGGCTGTGTTTAAACCTGTGCTCGCAATTATCCTAATGAATTTTTCAGAATTATATATGTACAAAGTAAAAGGAATTTTTGGATTTTCTGCAATAAGATATGTTTTTTCATCCTTAACATTCCATACCATGTCCATTATATCTTCCTTTGTATCTGTACCAGATGTAAGCCATTTTTTAATTTCATCATTCCAGTTTACCATTGACCCTTCACCATTTATAACATAAATGAACATTATTTATATTTATTGCCCTGTTTTCCAAAAGCCTCCTCCATAAACTTAAGACCTATTTCATTGTTCCTCTTTTGGAACGCCCTCTTTGTTTCCTGCTCCTCGTATTCAAAAACTACCCATGTGTCATTATCTACAGTATATGCAAAAATGTCAGGCTTTATTTCAGAATGGGGCTTGAATGCAACAGTACAAACATAAACGGGTTTTGTTGTTAATTTTTTAATTTTATCAAGAACTGCCTGCAGTGTCTTTCCTGTATCTGCAATATCATCAACGAGCAGGATATAATTCCTTACATCGTCAAGGTTATAATCAAAACTTCCTAACGTTACGTGGGTGCTGGGCACACCTTCATCTGTGTAATATGATGCCCTGATACTGAGCATATCCTTAACACCAAGATAATCGCTAATTAACCTTGCTATTACCATTCCACCTCTTTCAATGTATATTATGATATCAGGCTTCCCATATTTTTTAATGATCTCTTCTGAAAGCTTTTTTGCGTAAAATTTCATACTATCAAAACTCAAGAGAACATATCTTTTCTTTTCATTTTCAAATTTAAGGAAATCCAGCCATTCTTTAGCACTTAACAAAAGATCCTGCATTATTCCTGATTCTTTTAATTTCTTTGAAATTTGGACCGCCTTAGGTGGTAACAGGGATGATTCTTTAAGTAATTCCTCATTTTCGAACAATTTTTCAGGTGTTCCATCGAATATGAGCCTTCCCCTTTTCATCACAACTATCCTTCTGCAATACTCAGCAACTAATCTCATGTCATGTGTAATTACAATAATTGTTGATCCTTCCCTGTTTAATTCGAGCAATATTTCCATGATCTCTCTTGACATCCTGTAATCCTGGCCTGTGGTTGGTTCGTCAACAATGAGTATTTCAGGTTTCATAGCAATTACACTTGCTAAAGCTAACCTCCTTTTTTCTCCCCTGCTCAAAAATAATGGATCTTCCTGTTTTTTATTGCTTAGACCTACCCTCTTTAATGTTTCATCCACACTTTCTTTTATTTCCTCCTCCTTCATTCCAATGTTCTTTAAGCCATAAGCAATCTCTTCATCCACCCTTCTATTAAAAATTTGATGATCAGGGTTTTGAAAAACATATCCGACTGTTTCAGGTATTGATACCCTGACCTTCTTTTCTGAAATATCCTTACCAAATATTTTTACCTCCCCTTCCCATTTAGTCAAATAACCAGAAATAATCTTTGAAAAAGTGCTTTTGCCAGAACCATTCTGACCTATGAGAGCTATGAATTCTCCTTTATTTACGGTTAAATTAACACCATTTAATGCTCTAGAACCATCTGGGTATTCATACTTAAGATCCTTGACTTCAAGTGCAGGACCACCACTTTTTTCAAGACGCCTGTTTGGTCTGTAAACCCTGGCGGCTTCAAGATCTATTTGTTTTACTAAATCCTCATCGTTTTTAAATATAGTTTCAATCTCAGATACCTCAATATACTTGCTGAGGCCCGGATCTGAAAATATATTTTCAGGCTTATCTATGGCAAGGATTTTACCCTCATGCAAAACAACGAGCCTATCTACAAACTTCTTTAGAATTTCTGGATCGTGCTCAACAAGTATAACAGTTATGTCCCCCTTTTCCCTTAGTCTAGATATAGCTTCAATCACTTCAATTTTTCCTGCAGAATCAAGATCTGACGTAGGTTCATCAAGTATCAGCACCTTTGGTCTCATTGCCAAAAAACTGGCTATTACCAGCCTTTGTTTCTGACCACCTGAAAGCTCAGATGGGTGAAGCCTGTCAATTAATGGGTAAAGATCTTCTAGACCTACCATTTCAAGTGCTTCTTTAATTCTTTTAACAATTTCATCCCTGGGTAGGCCCATGATTTGCAAACCAAGGGATAACTCATTGAGAGCACTCATAGTAAGGAATTGACTTTCAGGATCCTGCATTACTAGACCCACTTCAGGGGCCATTGCACCTTTTCCAGATATTATATATTCATTTCCTTTTTTCTCAAGCTTAGATACAACATTACCAAGAACTATTACTTCACCATCAAAATATTCATTTGCCTTACCAAATGGCAGTTTTATTTGATGGGGTATCAAGCCAGCGATAAGCTGGCATAAAGTGCTTTTTCCGGATCCAGTGGCACCGGTGATTCCTAAAAATTCATTCCTGTAGACAGTTAAATTAAAATTTTCCATTGAGAAATTAGATTTCATTCCACCGAAGTTTGGATAATGCCATTTTATGTTCCTTAATTCTACAACAGGCTCGTCCATATCTGCCCTCCCAATACGTTCGTTACATTCATTGTTATTGATGTATAGAGAGCAAAAGCTGAAAGAATTAGGGCAACGTAATCCGCAGTTCTTATTCTCTTTTTAACAACAGGTTCCGAAAGCTTTTTTGATTTTGAAAATCCTCTAGCCTCAAGAGCAGATCCCATTTCAACTGCTCTTTTTATCATTAATGCTGTAAGGGGTATTGATAATGCAAGAAATTCCTTTATTCTAGACAGTGGATTTTTCTTTGATGCTTTTCCACCCCTGGCAAACTGTGCATGCCTTATTGATTCTAAATCCTCTTCCATTATGTTCAAACTCCTAAATATTAAACTTATAAAAAATGTCTGTTTAAAAGGAACTTTGAGTTGGTTCAAGGCATCAACAATATCCACATCTCTAGTGGTCATCAATATTAGGAGCGTAAGGAAGGCCATTGCTGCATATCCGAAAACTTTTGCAACACCCACATAAAGAGATTCTTTTGTGATCTTAAAATAATAATTGCCTATGTGAAATGAGAATAAAATACTATTACCTATCTGATTAAAAATTAACCACCATATTAAAAAAACTATGAATGCAACGAAAAGTAGGGACAGATAACTCCTAATCACATATTTCAATGTGCCGGATTCAAATAAAAATGCAAGAACAACAAGAAAAACGATTAATGAAAAAACAAGGTCAGGATGACTTTTTGTCATTGCTAGGATTACTGCAATTGATAAAAGAAAAAATAATGCAAATTTTGTAAAAGGGTGAAGATTTACAAATAGAGAATCTGCTTTGGCTGAAAATAATATGGTCTTAAGATATTTTTTTTGACCTTCTCTGTTCTTCCTTTCCGCCATTGTATCACTCAGGAAATAATACCCTTTGTTGTTAAACCGAACCTCTCTACAATAGGTGTAAGTGCCCTAGCAAGGAATGGGGCAATAATCAATACTATTGCATCACCAAGGATCCATAGTCCAGCACCATACCAGTATGCATTAGCTGGAACAAATCCAAGCTGGACAAGAACCCAAACACCCCAAAGACCACCGATAATGTTCGTGATACCCATAACCCAAAAAACAAACCAGAATGCAGCCATCTTATTCTTGAAAATATCTCTGCCCAATGGATCAACACCTAATTTGTTCAGGAATCCACGGTATAAAAGAAGAACAAGGAGTGCTGGTACAAGATCACCAACACTGAATGCAAGTGATGGTATTAGAGGCAAACCTGTTAAAAGACCCGCCCCTATAAAACAGCCCAAAAATGCTGCCAAAACACCCCATAATCCCCACCACCATGTAAAAACTATAAAGAATGGGTAAGCCCAGTAAAGAAAACCAATTCCTGGACCAACAACAGGTGTGGCAATTACGCCTAGCCATGAAAGCAATATTACCACCGCTATCTGTATGGCAAAAAGTGCATACTGAGTAGTGCTTAATTTCCCACCACCAAACAATCTTAGGGAATATTCACTTTTAGATGAATTATTCATGGATATATGAATTAATTCCCTATATTTTATACTTTTTTATTTCTTTTTTTCTTATATTTTAAAATAAATTATTAATTAAAATTATGGAAAATATTTTAATTAAAGAAAAAATGTACCAATTATGGCAGATTTTGTTGTCATATTTGTATCACCAAAATATTCAGGCAATATTGGCTCACTTGCTAGAATAATGAAGAATTTTGATCTTAATGATTTAATAATAGTTAATCCTCAAACAGAAATAGATGATGATGCATACAGGTATGCAATGCATGGTGATGATATAATTAAAAATTCCAAAATTGTTTATTCATTAGATGATGCCATAAAAGATCTAAACCTTGTTATAGCAACTAGTGCCATATCAACACAATCTGAGAAACATTTTCTTAGGATTTCAAAAACACCAGAAGAAATTGCATTTATGGCAAAAAATTTCAATGGTAAAATAGGCCTAGTTTTCGGAAGGGAAGACATTGGTTTACTAAATGAGGAGCTTGAAAAGGCTGACATCCTTTTAACAATACCAGCAAGTTTAACATATCCTGTTATGAATATTACACATGCAGCAGCAATAATTTTTTATGAAATTTTTAAAACAAAACCAGCGGAAAAAAATTTTAATATTGCAAAAAAAAGCGAGCTGGATAGAATATTTGATACTATTGTGGAAATAGTCAATTTAACAAAATACCCTGAACATAAAAAAAAGAATACCTTCAGAATGATTCGAAGAATATTAGGCAGGTCTGCGATAACTTCCTGGGAATACCATGTGCTGATAGGTGTTCTAAAGGATATTAGGGAAATAATGAATCAACGTCAGAAAATGCTTCATCCTTGACTATGGAAACTTTTCTTGTTCCAACATTGTATTTTACATTTGTGAATATTGCTGTAATCTTGATTTTGTTCATCATTTCTTCATCTATTCTTGTTCCTACTTTTATATCAGAATTACTATCCATACCGTCTGTAATCCTTTCAACAATTGCGTTCATCATGCTCAGGCTCATATCAGGACCAGAAACAATATTAATAAGAGCACCACCCGCAGTAGTATGATCTACATTGTAGAATTTATTTTTTAAGGTGTCTTCAACAAGACCTTGAATATTGTTTAACTCACCTTCCCCATACATGATCGTTGATGAACCACCATTCTTCATTATCTTCATTAAATCGGCATAATCTATATGTATCATCGATGGCTTGTTTATTGTTTCCGATATATTTTTAATTATATCACTTATGAGATAATCCATAATTCTGAAAGCTTTTTGCAATGGAAGCTTAGGTGCAATTGTAAGAAGTGTATCATTTTCTAAAACTATAACAGTATTTGAATTTCTGAAAAATTTTTCAAGTGATAGTTTTGCTACTTCACCTTTTTTCTTACCCTCTGCAGTAAATGGTAGTGAAACTATTGAAATTACAAGTGCACCTGTTGACCTAGCAATTTGTGCAATTACGGGACCCGCACCACCACCTGTACCTCCACCCAATCCCGCAATAATAAATACAATATCATTTCCCATAATTTTTTCCTTTATTTCATTAATTGAAAGTTCAGCTACACGTTGACCTAATTCAAGATTTCCACTTGTTGATTGTCCATTGGTAATTTTTCGACCTAGTAAAAATTTTATTGTGGCATTACTTGAATCTAAAGATAATTTGTCAGTGTTGATAGAAATTAATTTAACATCATTTAGACCAATCATACTTAAGGTGTTGATTGTGTTACATCCGGCACCACCTACACCTATAGCAGCCATGCTAATCTTTGATTCAAATGGTTTTGAATCAAACTCCATTGCTTCATTAAACAATAAATCCCAACCCATCATTATCACCTGTCTTATTTCACAATTCTTTTGTCCGACAATTGTCATCATGATCTAACTATTATATAAAATTTTTTGCTCATTTACCATTTTTGAGCTCCTTTTTGTCTCATTCTTGAGTTCCCTGCCATTGAAGAAACTGGCATTAACATTATTCATAAAAGCAGAGGGATGGAAAATTTCTAAAAATAACGCATAAAAAATATTAAGATCTTTTCATTCTTAATTTAATATGGATGCTTTTGAAATTAGAAAAAAACTTATAATAAAATCTTTGAATAATAGAATTCTTGTGATTACATCTGAGGATAAGTTTGCATCAAAAATTACTAAATCATTGAACTTTGCTTATTTGATTATCAAGGAAGAAAAAATAACTTACATCGTCCATAAAGCACAGGACGATAACTCAATTAATGAAAATGAAAAAATAGTTACCATGGATCCTGAAGGAACACTTTTAAAAATTAAAGGTGAAGAAAGGATCTTTTCGCCACATCCAGATCTTTTAAAAAATTTTATTGCTGAAAAAATAGATTTGGATTCAATTTTTAGAAAGCCATATGATGATGAAATAACAATTATAAAGGAAGGGGCGGCTTTGCTTGATAAGGCACTAGAGAATTCCGTTAATAATATTTCCATAGGCATGAAAGAATTTGAAATAAAAGCAGAAATTGATTATGCAATATCTAAAATAGGATTTGAATCCTTTTCATATCCAACTGTTGTTTTGATTGGAGAAAGGAGTTCAATACCATTAGGTAGAACAGGACAAAGAGCCCTTGAAAATGGGGATATAGTACAGATAGATGTATCACCTATTTACAAAGGATATGATTTATCCATAGCAAGAATTATCTTTACAGAAATAGATCAGAATTTGAAAGACTTATGGAAAAAATATAATAAAGTTTTTGAAATTGTAACACAATACCTAAGACCAGGCGTTCAAGCTGATAAAATTGATTCAATTACAAGGGGATATATATCTCAAATAGGATTTTCATATCCTCATTTCTCTGGATATCCACTGGGTGGTTTTACATCACCCAATATCTATCCAGGAAGCAATGACATACTTGAAAGGAACAGCGTTTTTATTTTTTCGCCAGGATTATATGTCAATAACAAATTTGGTTTTAGGATAAAAAGAATGATTCATATTACAGATAATTCTTTTGAAACACTTGACAAATTTGGGGAGTAGCGGGGGGTGGATTTGAACCACCGACCTACGGGTTATGAGCCCGTCGGGATTTCCTGGCTACCCCACCCCGCTTTAATCTAGTGATGAAGATTCTATTTATAAATTTATCTAAGGCGTTACAGCTTTGCTTGGGTAATGGCCTCTTTTTTAGGTTTTATATTTTTTGATATTATTTCTTCCATTTCCTTCTCACTCACACCCTTGTAGAGTACTTGTTCCCTCTTGCTTCTGTCCCTGTATATCGTTAGACCTTTGCATTTTAGCTTGTAAGCAAGCATATAAGCCCTTTCAACCTCTTCTATTGTGGCTTCATTGCGCATGTTTATTGTTTTACTCACAGCATTGTCAGTATGCTTTTGAAATACTGCCTGCATTAATACATGCCATCTATAATCTATATCATGTGCAGTAAGAAAAATTCTTTTTATATCATCGGGCAGATCCATTGACTGTATGCTTCCGATCTTGGCTACTTCTCTCATTATTTCATCAGAATAAATACCTCTCTTTTTGAGCTCTTCTTCAAAAAGTGAGTTTACTTCAAGCAATTCTGTATTCTCAAGAACCTGGCGAATATATACCAATGCAAACAATGGCTCAATACCGGATGATGTGCCTGCAATAATAGATATGGATCCTGTAGGAGCTATTGTTGTTGTTGCAGCATTTCTCATTTTTATACCACGTTCATGCCAGACAGAATTTTCCCATGCATTAAATGTTCCTTTCTTTGATGAAATATTGAAACTTTCCTCGTGACTTACCTTTTCAATGAATTCCATGACCTGTTCAGCAGTTTTTAATGCATCATTTGATGCGTATGGTATTCCAAGCTTTATTAACATTTCAGCGAAACCCATTACACCCAGACCTATCTTCCTAGTCTGTTTTGTCATATACTCTATTTGAGGCAAAGGATAATTATTTGCATCAATCACGTTATCTAGAAAATGAACTGCAATTTTTATTACCCTTTTTAACTTTTCCCAGTTTATGGTTCCATTTTCAACAAATTTGCTTAGGTTAATTGATCCTAGGTTGCATGATTCATAGGGCAATAATGGCTGTTCACCACAGGGATTTGTTGCTTCAATATCCCCAAGCAATGGTGTTGGATTATGCCTGTTTATTTCATCAAGGAATATTACACCCGGATCTCCTGTTTTCCATGCCTGTGATATAATTAGGTTCCATATCTGCCTAGCAGGCATTTTTGAAACAACTTCCCTATTCCTAGGGTTAACTAACTCATATTCTTCATCAGATTCAACAGCGTCCATGAACTGATCTGTAATTCCAACACTAAGGTTGAAATTCTTGAATTTACCTTCAAATCCCTTAGCATTTATGAATTGCACAATATCTGGATGATCAACGCGCAGTATTCCCATGTTCGCACCCCTCCTTTTGCCTCCTTGTTTAATAATGTCAGTGGATACATCAAAAATCTGCATGAATGAAACTGGTCCAGAAGCAACACCTTTTGTTGAACCAACCATATCACCTTGAGGCCTTAATCTGGAAAAGGAAAAACCTGTTCCACCTCCTGATTTATGAATTAGTGCTGTATATTTTAAAGCATCATAAATACTCTCTATGGAATCTTCAACAGGTATAACAAAACATGCAGATAATTGACCAATTGTTGTATTTGCATTCATTAAAGTTGGAGAATTAGGTATAAATTCAAGATTAACCATTATTTCGTAAAATTTCTTTGCGATATCTTCAACGTATTCCCAGTTATTATCAAGATATTTAAGCACATCATCAAATGATACTTTCATCATCCTGTCCCTGTTCATTGATTCGTATGCTCTCTGTAGCATTTCTCTTTCATACGTTGAAATCTGGACCTTTTTCATTATGTAATATGATTTTATATCCTTCTCCTTTTGTTTCCCGTTTAAATCAAATATCTCATCAGCATATAATATATCTACAAGGGCAACATATCTAGCTACACGCCAAAACATTTCCCTAGGCGTTTCAATTATTCTTCCTGTATCATCCCTTAAAAGATATCTGGATTCCAGAACCTTTATTGCATTGATTGTTAATTTTAGATCATCCTTTATGCCAAAAAGATATTTTATTTCTCTTAATTCTTTTCTTTTTTGCCTGTAAAGTATGTATGCCTTTGCAGTTTTTACAAGCCCTTCCTCCATCAATGTTTCCTCAACAAGATCCTGAATATTTTCAACACCAGGAATTTCCCTATCATATTTACTTAAAAGCTTTTTTTCTACAATTTCACCAATCCTTTCACTTTCTTCTTTTATATTTGCTGTTTCATTTGTCTCATTTAGCGCTTTTTTTACAGCTTCAATTATTTTTTCCCTACTGTATAGAACAAAATCACCATTTCTTTTTTTAACTAACCCAAGCATAGAAATAAAAATAAATGGTAAAAGAAAAATTTTTCCTTCCTTTTTTGAAATTTACTTTATTTTGTTATATGCTTCCATAACAAATTCAATGAAATTTTCCTCTGGATAAGCACCTATGAACTGAACATCCTCATTGATCACTATGTGTGGTACACTTGAAACTCCAAATTTGTCTGCCCAATCTGGAAATTCTATTGCTTCTATCATTTCACCTGTTATGTTTTCATTATATTGCGCAAATTTATGCGCCACTCTAACTGCTTTTGGACAGTATGGACATGTAGGAGTTACGAATACCTGTATTTTTATAGGTTTATCTATTTCATCCAGATGTTCCTTGACATGGCCATCAAACTTTACATTTCTCTTTGAAACACTCATGATATCTTCAACAAGGCTAGAAAATTCATAACCAGCCGGGATACCAACATATCTTATCCTTGCTCCGTACTCCACCCCATCTGATACAACAGTTGTTGGCGCATGTTCGATACCAAGTTTTTTGGCCATTTCACTGTTTAAGTCATAGTTTTCTACTTTTATTAGATCAGATAACGATCCAAGTTCCTTTGCAATATCAACTGATTCCTTGCAGTATTGACAGGAAGGATCATTGACAGTGAAGATATATAACCTCACCTCTTCCTTTAGATTTTTTTCGAATTCTTCCATTAAATATTTTTTATCTTCTTCGCTTATTAGTCCCATTTTTATCACCTTTTTAAGTCAAAATCTGAATTAGTATATATATCTTTCTTATCTATAAGGTTAACAAAAATTCAATTTCAATAATATATATGATTAAAAATTAAAAAGTTTTAATTACACTATTTTCATTGGGTTTTTATGGAAGAAAAGTTTTCTAAAGGGTATAAGAAAGATCTTACTCTTTTTAATCTAGTGATGTTGAACGCAATGGGAATGATTGGCTCAGGATGGCTATTTGCTTCTCTATATGCATCTTCATATGCAGGGCCTATTGGTGCAATTTTTGCTTGGATTATTGCTGGCGTGATCGTGATTCTCATGGCACTTACATTTATGGAAGTTTCTTCAGCTTTCCCACTCGCAGGTGGTTCAACACCAATAGGAGAATTCTCACATGGCAAACTTGCAGGATTTATCGCCGGATGGGGAGCATGGCTCTCAGATATAATGACACCACCCATAGAGGCTATTGCAATAGTTACATATTCATCCTTTTTCCTCAAAGGTGTTATTTCTTCGACCGGTACTCTCTTACCTCTTGGCTATCTAATTGCAATCATTGCTTTGGTTATAATGTTAATAATAAATTTACAAGCAGTGAAAATCTTTGGAAACATTACAAGCGGAATAATGATCTGGAAATGGGCAATACCCGCATTAACTGCAATCACACTTATCACCCTAGCCTTCCATCCAAATAATTTTGTTGCATACGGTAGTTTCTATCAGGGATATTCAGGTATCTTCTATGCAATGGTTTTAGGAGGAATAATTTTTTCATTTGAAGGATACAGAGGTGCCATAAATATGGCTGCAGAATCAAAGCACAGGGATTATATTTGGAAATCCGTAATAATTGCCATAGTGGCAGTTCTCGGCCTATACCTACTTCTTCAGATATCATTCATAGGTGCAATTGATTGGACAAAAGCCAGTGTTACACCAGGCAACTGGGGCGCACTTAGCAGTTCCACACTTCTAAGCGGGCCGTTTGCTCAAGAAGCCTCTGCAATTGGAATGGGATGGCTTGTTGTTGTACTTCTAATAGATGCAATAATTTCACCTGCTGGTGCAGGAATAAGCTATATGGCATATCCTGCTAGAATATTTCAATCAATGGCTGATTTTGGATACGCACCTAAATATTTCCAGAAGCTACATGATAAAACAAAAATTCCAGCCAGAGCACTTATTCTTAACTTCATCGTTGGTCTTTTCTTCATATACGAGTTTCCGGGATGGAGCCTGCTTGTTGGTATTCTTACATCCACGCTTGTTATAGCTTACGTTATAGGGCCTGCTTCAATAAACGTTTTTAGGAAAACAGCACCGGAAATGGAGAGACCTTTTAAACTCAAAGGTTCAAAAATAATTGCACCCATAGCATTCATATTCACGTTCATGATCATTTACTGGTCAGGCTGGCCACTATCTGGAGAGGTTGTTGTTGCAGTACTTGCCGGATTGATAATGTTTGCCTATTTCTACCGCAAAAATAAATTTTCCATTGAAGATATAAAGTCTGGTCTATGGCTCATTGTTCTATTGATATTCGTGGCCATATTTTCATATATAGGACCAAGTCAGTATGGCGGTATAAACATTATTCCATTCCCCTGGGACTTCATAGTTCTTGCAATTGTTTCACTTGGGATATACTTCTGGGCACAAGCATCAGGTAAAAAAACAAAATCTCTTGAAGAATACATTGAATCCAATAAGAAAAATCAATAACTTTTTTCTTTTTATATAATTTGTTTTAAAATTATTAAAAGAAACAGTATTGCCAGATAGGGGGAAGTTGTTTTAAAGATTAGGTAGGAGAGTTTTTCATCAGGTTTAATAACCAATTTTATAATCAAATATAAAACAAATATGTTAACGAGCATCATTAATATAAATAGATAAAATGAAAGATAATAAAATATGTAGGATGAAAGAATTATTAAAAGAAATGCAGAAATGGCAATTATTCTTATAGTACAGTTAACACCTTTTTTAACTGGTAGCATAGGAACGTTTGCCTTTTCGTAATCTTTCCTGTACCTTATTGCGAGACTCCATATGTGGATTGGTGTCCATAAAACTATTGTAAGCATAAGTATGAATGGTATAATGGAAAAAAATGTATTAGTTAAGGCGGACCAAATTACCATTACGGGTGCACCGCCTGCAAAAGAACCTATTATTATATTCCATGGTGTTTTCCTTTTGCTTAAATAATTATATAAAAATGGATCAAAAACTATGCCAAATAAAATCCATACTATAGAGTAAAATAATGAATAATATATAAATCCTCCAATACCTAATAAAATTAATACTACCCCAAAATATATTGCCTTTTGAGGTGGTTTTATTTTCCCACTAGGTAAAGGCCTTGATTTCGTTCTTTCCATTATTGCATCTATATCCCTATCTATGTAATTTGTTATAGAATTGGTACCCATTACAGCAAAAAATAAAAATAAAAGAGAATAAAAATAAATAAAATTAAATGGATGATAAACAAGAGCACCACCTGCTGCACCACCAAAGACTAGTAATAATGTTTCCTTATATTTACCAAGTTCTAAATAATTTTTTATGGTGCTCATATTGAAAGGAAATTGATACAATTATTTAATTTTAGTGAGCTACTTTTCAACCGAAGCTTTGGGGACTTTCTGCTTCAAAGACCAGCATCCGTCTGTAATGGCATAATTTTGACTTGCTCAAGACCTACTTTTATCAATAATATTTTATTATGTTTTTGATGCATTTTAATACATATCAATCCTTAGAAGGCATATGTCAAAATGATGTTTGAGATCTAAAATTTTTAAATCATGTTTTACCTTACTAAAACAATATTTTATTATACTATTTTTCATTAATTTATTGATGTGAAAAAATATTTGAAATAAATGGTGTATTCAAGACCTATCATTTTTTGAAAAGGATAAACAGATTTGTGGTGGAAACGGAAGAAGGTGATTTATGCCATCTCCATGATCCAGGAAGATTAAATGAAATACTTATAAAAGGAGCAAAAATTGAGACAATTTTAAAAAACAATGGATTAAAATGTGAAATTATTTCTGTTAAAAATAAAAATGAGAATATTTTTATAAATTCAAAATATCACTCCCAAATAGCAGAAAATTTAATTTTAAATAAAATACTAAATAAAAACTTCTTGCTTAAAAAAAGAGAGATTATCTACAAAAATAGCAGACTTGATTTTTTATTGAATTTAAATGGAAATAATTATTATTTAGAGGTTAAAGGCTGTACACTTTTAGATGGAGATGTAGCAAAACTTCCAGATGCACCAACAAAAAGGGGAACAAAGCATATTAATGAACTTGTAGAATTAAAAAATTCAGGAAATTATTCTGGAACTTGAGTTTCCCAAAAATTTAGAATAAAATCTTGATAAAATGATGTACTATAAATATTTTAGAATCGTTTTTACCTATTTTTGGTTAGTATTCATAATACTCGATCTGGATATTTTATATCCA